>JBDRTY010000002.1:0-300000 GCA_039801085.1 candidate division WOR-3 bacterium
CCGGCTTGCCTGGCAGCTGCCGGCAGGAGGCAGGGTCCGGCTGACCGTCTATGATGCGAGCGGGCGGCTGGTGCGCACTATTCTGAGTGGTGAGCTGGCAGCGGGCAGGTATCAGGCATACTGGGACTTGACCGATGAGCAGGGCCGGAGAGTGGCAAACGGGCTGTACCTCTGCCGGCTGGAGACGGCAGACCACAGCGTTACTACCAGAGCGGTGCTGCTGCACTGAGCCGGCTTTAACAGTAAAGGGGGCGGTAGAAATGCCGCCCCCTTTGATTTTAACCGGCTTGATCAGACATGCTCTGCCAGCAGTTTTGCCACCTTTTCCACCAGCTCAATCTCATCCCGGGTAAAGGCATCGGGAGCGCTGGCGTCGATTGTAATTTCACCCCAAAGTTTTTCATCCCGGATAATCGGCACCACCAGTTCGGAGCGCGTCTCAGCAAAGCAGGTCAGATACCGGGCATCAGCACGGACATCCGGCACCACCTCGGTCCGCATGGTCACCGCCACGGTGCCGCAGATTCCCCTGCCCACCGGAATCTTCTCATAACCGGAGGGAAATTTCCCCTGAAACGGACCGAGCACTAGCTCCTTGCCGATCAGTCTGAATATACCGACCCAGCTGAACTGGGGGAAGTGCTTCTTCAGCGCCATCACCACCCGGGCTTGAGCATCTTCACTGCGCTGGCTCGAACGGAGCAGTGTCTGAATCTCATCTAGCTGCGCCTGATATTTCATATTACAAACACCCCCTCTTTCATAATCAGTTTCCCGTCACCGTAGACCGCATATCCCGGCTGGCGGGTGTCGCAGATCATGTCCCAGTGAATTGCCGATTTGTTTTTCCCGCCGGATTCGGGGAGTGAGGCGCCCAGTGCCATATGGATCGTGCCGCCGATTTTCTCATCAAACAGCGTGTTTTTGGTAAACCGCTGAATTGAGTAGTTGGTACCGAACGCCAGCTCACCGACCCGCGCTGCCCCCTCATCGGTCGCAATCATCGCCTTCAGCAGGTCCTCACCTTTATCTGCCTTTGCCTCAACCACCCGGCCCCGCTCAAAGACCAG
Organism: candidate division WOR-3 bacterium; assembly: GCA_039801085.1. NCBI lineage: Bacteria > Pseudomonadati > Caldifarciminota > Caldifarciminota bacterium. The sequence goes on from JBDRTY010000002.1 coordinate 1,071, forward strand.
CCGCACGCCGTTTACCTCCTTCCCCATATAAACTGCCGGAAAATGAAAATGAATCTTCCCCTCGGTCCGGTCCTCTTCCGGTCCGGTGAACACCTCGCCGTCCGGGAAGTTCACCCGGCCATCACAATTGATCCATTTTCTGCCCCGGACTCCGAAGGTGATATCGGTACCATCACCGACAATCCGGATGGTCTTGAACCGGCTCAGCTTCCGGATCAGCCGGGCTTGACGCCGGGAAACCTCCTGCCACTCCCGGATCGGATCGCGCTGCTCCAGCTTGCCCGCGCCATAGACAAACTCCTGATACTCAATCAGCGCCATCTCCGCATCCTGAGCTGAGGAGGGTGTCGGATAGAGCGTGCCGACCCAGCGCAGTTTTCCCGCCGCTTCGCGCCGGAGCCGGGTTTCAAACAGCGGCTTGCGGGCACGCTGAGCAATTGCCAGCCGCTTCGGATCGATATTGGTAAACTCCTTCGTGTTCCAGCCGCTCCAGACATAAAGCAGGGCATCCGCCTTTTCCACCTCCAGCCTTTCGGTCGGACTGACAAAACTCAACTGCCTTTCACTGGCATAACGGTAGAAAAGAAATGCCGCATCCGCAATCCCCACCCGCATCGTAACATAGGCACCGGTCTTGAGCGCTTCTACCAGCGCCGCCTTGTATAGCTCCTCAGCATTAGCTGGTCCGATCATCACCAGCCACTCATCCCTTTTCAGACGCAGACTGTAATGAATCAGCACCTGCGCCAGTTTCTCAACTCTGGGATCAAACATCGCAACTCCTCCTTTTCATTATTATCCGATCTGCCGCCGCCGGGTCAGAATAAAACCGGCGATGCTTCCCACAACCACCAGAATTCCAAACCCGAAGAGCAGCCGCCGGCTGGAAAAGAAATTGGTCAGCTGACCGATAATCAGGGCGGACAGCGCAAAAAGCATATGCAGCAGCCAGTCCCGGGTTGAAAATATCCGTCCCCGTACCTCCTCGCCAACCGATTCATGGAGCAGGGTATCCATCCCGATATAAACCGGTGAAAGCGCCAGCCCGGCGATAAAAACCAGTGGCGCCACCGGTGCAAATGTCTTGGATACTGCCAGCCCAGCTGCTACCAGTCCCATTACCAGAAAACACAAAAGTATCACCTTGTGCTTTTTCACCCGGTGTCCGAACGCTCCGAACACCAGCGAGGAAATCAGCAATCCGATCGACCCAATTGCCGCCACATAACCCACCCCCTTTGTCCCCAGCCCGACACCTCCCAGCTCCCGGCTGGACTGGATCACCGGTACATACAGAACCACCACCGCTGCTCCCAGTAACACCATCAGAATAATTGAGGAGTAGACAAAAAGCACTGCCGGCTGATTTCTCACCACCAGCAGCAGTTCCTTTACGCTCTGGATCATTTTCGACTGCTGCTTGATAAAAAGCTCCACCTCCGCCGGTTGCAAACCTGCCTTTTTTTCGCCCGCTGCCAGCCGCTTGAAAATAAAAAGCAGCGCCAGGACCGAAACAAAATAGGTCAGGGCGTCAATGTAGAACCCCGCGGTCCAGACCGGCCTGATCCCCAGCCGCAGCCAGCCCGACCAGTCGACGATCAGCCCACCGAGCACCATCCCGGCAAAGGTTGCCACCCGGCCGATGATGTTGAGAAAGGAGTTTGCACCCAGCACCTTGTCCTGGCCCACAAGATTGGGAATAATTGCCATCCGGGCGGTATTAAAAAAAAGCCCGAACAGAAAAACGAGAAAAGCGAGAAAATAAACGAGCAGGAACTGTCCGGTCAGTAGTGCCAGAAATGGAATCAGCAGTACCAGTACCGTGCGGAACGAGTCACACACAATCATCACCTTTCTTCGGTCCCAGCGGTCAACAAGGACTCCGGCGAGCGGTCCGAACAACACTACGGGCAGTGCCACCACTACTGAAAGATAGGAGATCGCCCGGGCACTGTCCCAGCCGAATCTGCTGGAAAAAAAGGCAATCATTGCCAAGAGCGCCATGTAGTCAAGTTTGTCGCCAAACAGCGAGAATGCCTGCGAAACTGCAAAGATGACAAACTCCGGAATCTTTAGCACCGGCACGAGCTGACTCCGGCGCTTCGGGTCCAGCACCGCTTCTGGTGAAATCTCGGCTGTAATTTTAATTTTATTTGTACTGGACACTTTTCAGATGAACTCTTGGCACCGGATACCGCTCAGCGAGCTCCTGATAAAACCTTTCCACCTGTAAGGCGATATTTGCCCAGGAAAACTCCTGCGCGTGTCTTCTGCCATTTTCCCCCATCTGCCGCGCCAGCTCCGGTTCCTTGAGCAGTTTTATAATCGCCAGGGCAATCGCCTCCGGATCGCGCGGCGGAACCAGAAACCCCTCCCGTCCGTCGGTCATTACCGTCCGGTAACCGGTAATGTCAGATGCCACCACCGGCCTTGCGGTTGCCATCGCTTCCAGAAGCACAATCCCGAAACTTTCATAACCGATTGCCGGGGAGCAGAACACATCGCAGGTCCGGTAGTATCTCGGCCGCAGCTCTCCGGGAATCAGACCTGCCCAGTAAACATGAGACTCAACCTCACGGTCCAGATAATCCTTGTAGGCATAACCGAAAAGACCGGTGCCGACTACAACCAGCTGGACATCGGGAATTTCCCGGACTATCTTCGGCAGTGCCATCAGCAGATACTTCAGCCCCTTGCGGGGTTCAAACCTTCCTAAAAAAAGTATCTTCGGCCGGCCGTTATTGAGCTCCGGAATCGGCTCGACATCAGGCTTGAAAAAATCCACATCAACACCATTGGGAATAATCCGGTAATTACCCGGGAAATATTTGGCTGTTGAATCCCGGGCGGCGGTTGAGACCGCAATCAGACCATGAATTGCCCGGAAATAGGGCAGAAGCAGCGAGCGGCACAGCGCATAGCCGATGCTCTTGTCATGGCTGGCATGAAAGGTAAAAACATTGATCGCCCGGGAAACCCGCAGCGCCACCAGCGGCAGGGTCGGCGCCAGTGAGCCATGGAGATGAATCACATCAAACCGCTCCTGCTCAAAAAAACGCTTCACCCGGGCAAAGGGACGGAACGCCACCGGTACCCGGGCAAATGATTTATTGGAACGGATCACCAGTCCCCGTCCCACCCGGAAAACCTGATCCTCATCCGGCACTTTATCCAGACAGGCAAGACTCTTTCCCCCCACCCGGGTAGTGAGAATTTTCACCGTATGCCCCCGGCGTCGAAGTTCAACCGCGAGATGATGAATATGTTCCGCAATTCCACCAATATACGGGTAATAATTATCCGATACCATGCAGATCCGCATATCAAACCTTTACGCCGGATTCCTGAGCTGTCGCCACTCTATTTTATCCCCCCTGCAGATAGGCTGCAAGCCCGGCCTTAAGAATTTCAACCGCCCGGACCAGAGCTTCACACTCCAGCACATAGGCAATACGCACCTCATTTCTGCCCAGTCCGGGGGTGGCGTAAAAGCCGTTCCCCGGTGCCACCATTACCGTTTCATTGTTCACATGAAACCGCTCCAGCATGAAGATGGCGAACCGCTCGGCGTCATCTACCGGCAGTCCCGCAATCAGATAAAATGCCCCCCGGGGTGTCGTAAATTCAACCCCCGGAATCTTCGCCAGCTCGGCACAGAGCACATCGCGCCGGCGGCGGTACTCATTACGCACCTGCTCAAAATACTCGGGCGGAATTTTTGCCGCCTCCTGTGCCGCCAGCTGGTCGATAGTCGGCGGACAGAGCCGTGCCTGTCCGAACTTCAGCATTGCGGTCATGAACTCGCGGTTTCTCGAAACCACACAGCCGATGCGCGCCCCGCAGGCGCTGTATCGCTTGGAAATGGAATCGACCATTACCGTCCGGTCCTCCACCCCCTGCAGGTTAAGTACACTTATCGGCTTAACTTCTTCATAAACAAATTCACGGTAGACCTCATCGCCGATCAGAAACAGATTATACTCCAGCGCCAGTTCCTTCAATAGCATCATCTCCGGTTCTGTATATACTACCCCGGTCGGATTACCGGGGTTGGAAAAGAGAATCGCCCGGGTCCTGGGGGTGATCAGTCGGACAATTTCATCCTTTCCCGGGAGAGCAAAACCCCTGGTTCGGAGGGTCGTAATCGGCACAACCTTTACTCCCGCCATGATTGCGAATCCGAGATAGTTGGTGTAGAACGGCTCTGGCACCAGAACCTCATCGCCGGGATCGCATACCGCCTGCAAAGCAAATGCAATTGCCTCACTGCCACCGGTGGTTACCAGAATATTCCCCTCTTCAACCGCAATTCCCGCCCGGTGGTAATAGTCTACCAGCGTCCTGATATAGCTCTTCAAGCCGGCAGAGTGACCGTACTCGAGAATCTTGATATCAATCTGCCGGTAGCCATTGATAATTTGGGCCGGGGTCTCGATATCCGGCTGTCCGATGTTCAGATGATAAACCTTGATTCCCCGGGCTTTCGCCTGCTCAGCGTATGGCACCAGACGCCGGATTGGTGAAGCCGGCATGACCCGGGCTCGCGCTGATAACCGTAACTCCTGTGTTGGGTTTATCATACTTTCCTCTCCTTTGCTCAGAATATAACCTTTTTCATCTCTGCTTCCGGCACCGGACCAACCGCACTGCCATAAAACCGTTCTTCAATCACCAGCTCCTCAATCAGGCTGTTGACCTGTTCCCAGGTCACCTGATTATATGCAGCGATGATCTCCTCCCAGGTCTGAACCCGCCCCAGGATCAGATAGGCACGGCTCAGCCGGAGCATCCGGTTAATCGGGCTTTCCATTCCCATAAGCACCGCACTCCGGGTCATAACCAGCGCCCGTTCGAACTCATCGCGGCTGATCTTGTCCGTTCTGAGTCGGCGCAGCTCCTCCTTCAGCACACCGATACACCTTGCCAGTTTCTGCTGTTCTGCAGAAAGGTAAACTGCCAGCAATCCGGTATCCTGATAAAGCTCGATAAAACTGCCCACTGAATATACCAGCCCCTCCTCCTCCCGCAGCCGCTGAAACAACCGGGATGAGACGCCACCGCCGAGCGCGGTATTCAGCACCGCAAGGGCATAGCGTCTGGAATCCGCATAGGAGAACACCGGGACCGCCAGACATAAATGGACCTGAGAAATATCCGGCCGGTGACGGACAAGAAAACTCCGCTGACCGGGCAGACTGGATTGACGCACCGACTGGCCGCATTTTTGATTGCCAAAATCAGAAAGCAACGCCACCAGTTCCGTGTGATCAACCGCGCCCACCGCCACTACAACCCCGTTCTCAGCGCAGTAATGACTCTGATAGAACTCACTCAGATCCCGGCTCGTAATCGGAGCGATGGAATCAAGAGTGCCTATAGCCGGCCGACCGAGCGGACCGTCACCGAACAGGGCTGTAAACAGTAGATTCAGCGCACAGGACTCGGGATCCTCATCCCCGGCTCTGATTTCCTCCCGGACCACCTCCTTTTCCTTGACAAGCTCCGGTCCGGCAAAGGCAGGGGCGGTGAGAATCTGGCGCATCAGGCCTACAACCACCCTGCTCTGATCTTTGGGAAACCGGGCATAAAAGCAGGTCCCCTCTTTATCGGTAAACCCGTTGAGCTCCGCACCATGGGATTCGGCAATGATATTAATCGTTTTGGCATCCAGCTCCTCGGTTCCCTTGAAGATCATATGCTCAATCAGATGGGCGATCCCTGCCCGGTCTGGCGGGTCATCCCGCGCCCCGACACGATAGGCAAGCCCCAGCGACACTGAATGGAAATGGGGCAGTTTTTCGGTAATAACAAACATGCCACCCGGCAGCCGGGTGGCATGGATCTCCGGAATTTCCCTCTCACCCCGCTTCATCTTTCCACTTCACTTTAACACTGTCCGGTCAATTATTCCTCTTCCCACCTGTCAATGCCTGGGCCGGTGCTGATGTGTCTGACCCCGTGAACTGCCGGTTCGGGTCTGCTGCTGTGCCCTCCCAGGCCGGGGGCGCCGGTCGCTTTTCCCTGTATCATCTGAAACCGGAATCTCTCCCCGCTCCTCCATTGCCTTTTTCCGGGACAGATTTATCCTCCCCTGCTCGTCAATCTCCACCACTTTTACCCATACCCGGTCGCCGACCTTCACCGCATCGGTCACCTGGCGGTAGCGCTCCGGTCCCAGCTGGGAAATGTGAATCATTCCCTCCTTGCCGGGCAGAATTTCCACAAACGCTCCGAAGTTCATGATCCTCGTCACCGTTCCCTGGTAAATCTTGCCCACCTCCACCTCTGCCACCAGCGACTCAATCCACTCCTTCGCCTTTCTTAAATTATCCGGATTGGTAGCGGCAATGGTAACCGTCCCATCATCCTCGATATCAATAGTGGTATTCGTCTGGTCAATGATCTTCCGGATGGTCTTACCGCCCGGGCCAATCACGGTGCCGATTTTGTCCTTGTCAATAACAAACGAAACAATTCTCGGCGCATACTTTGAGATTTCCGGCCGCGGCCGGTCAATGCAGGCGTTCATCACCTCCAGCACCTTCAGCCGCGCCCGGGTCGCCTGTTCCAGCGCCTCATGGAGGATGGAATAGGGCACACCGCGGAGCTTAAGATCCAGCTGAATGGCAGTTATGCCGGCACTGGTGCCCGCCACCTTGAAATCCATGTCACCATAATGATCCTCATCACCGATGATATCGGTCAGAATCCGGTACCGGCTGTCCTCCTTCACCAGCCCCATGGCAATACCGGCAACCGCCGCCTTTACCGGCACTCCCGCATCCATCATTGACAGCGATCCCGAGCAGACCGACGCCATTGAAGAACTGCCGTTGGATTCAAGAATATCCGACACAATCCTGATCGTATAGGGAAACTCCTCTTCCTTCGGCACCACCGCCTGCAATGCCCGCTCTGCCAGATCGCCGTGCCCGATCTCCCGGCGGCCAGGACCGCGCAGCATCCGCACCTCACCAACAGAAAACGGTGGAAAGTTGTAATGAAGCATGAAGGACTTCTTCTCCTCCATCGCCAGCTCGACATCATCAATGATCTGCTCATCCGACTTTGTCCCCAGAGTCGTGGTTGCCAGTGACTGCGTCTGTCCGCGGGTGAACAGTGCTGAGCCGTGTGCTCGGGGCAGAACGCCGACCGCGCACTCAATCGGCCGGAGCTCATCCAGCGCCCGGCCATCGAGCCGCTCGCTCTTGTCCAGGATACGGTGCCGCACATCAGCGGCAATGATTTCCTCCAGGACCGCCTGGATCGCCAGCTCCGCATCCGGGAACTTTTCACTCAGTTTCTCCACCACCTCTTTAGCGAGCTCCTGGCGCGCCTGACTCCGGCTGCGCTTATCCTTGATGTCATTGGTTGCCCGTGCCCGTTCTGCCGCCAGTTCCTGAACCGCTGCCCGGAGCTCGTCACTCATCATCGGTGCTGCCGGCCTGACCTTCGGCTTGCCCACCGCCGCCTGCAACTCCTTCTGCAGTTCGATCGTCTGCCGGATCACAGGCAATGCCAGCTCACATGCCCGGTCAATATCACTGATCGTTACCTCGCGCGCCTGTCCGGCAATGGTCATGATCAGATCGCCCTCAATCCCGACAAACAGCATTGACATTTCCGCCTCATCCAGCTGGCTCATCGGAGGATTACACACCAGCTGTCCGTTAATCTTTCCTACCCGGCAGGCACCAATCGGGCCCAGAAACGGAATCTCAGAAACGGTCAGCGCTGCCGACGCCGCAATCAGACTCAGAAATTCACTTTCATTCTCCATATCAGTGGATAGGAGGTAAGCGATAATCTGAGTTTCATTCCGGAAGTCATCCGGGAACAGAGGACGGATCGGACGGTCAATCAGCCGGCAGGTCAGCGTTTCCTTGTCGCGCGGCTTCCCCTCCCGCTTGAAAAATCCGCCCGGAATCTTGCCGGCAGCATAAGCCAGCTCCCGGTAATCCACTACCAGCGGGAAGAAATCCTGATAGCTCTCAAGTGGCTGCTTGTTATAAACCGCACTTGCCAGCACCACCGAATCGCCGTAACGGGCCAGAACCCCGCCATCTGCTTGGCGGGCAACACGGCCAAACTCCAAAGACAGGGTCCGGCCGCAGACCTCGGTCTCGACGCGGTGCATAAACCTAACCCCGCAATCCGAGACTGGCAACTATTTTCTCGTAACGGTCCTGATGATGCTTTGCCAGATACTGCAGATGCCGGCGCCGTTCATTCACCAGCTTGATCAGCCCCCGCCGGGAATGCTTGTCCTTCTTGTGCACCTTGAGATGCTCGGTCAGCTGATTAATCCGTTCGGTCAGAATTGCAATCTGCACCTCGGGTGAACCGGTATCCCGTTCGTGCAACCGGAAGGTGGTTACCAGCTTCTGCTTCTTTTCCTTGCTTAAAGCCATATACTCCTCTTCTTTATTATTCTATACCATAACCAAACCGTTTGCGATGTCAACAAGTGGAACATCCCCTCCAATCCGGGATGTCATCTCCGTTACCCGCACCAGCACCTAAAAACCGATGGGCATTGATTCCTGTTTTCTGATCTCCTCGCCGGCTGCCGATTCCAGGTCCGCCATCGTAATCGGACGCTGCTCCCGGGCAGCTGCGGTTACCGCCTTCAGCACCACATTCTTGATTTTGCCTCCGGACAGGGCAAAACGGACTGCCAGCTGAGCAAATGAGACATCAGGGGCAAGTTTGGGACAGCCGGCAAGAAACTTCTGCCAGATTCGTTCCCGTGCAGCTACATCCGGGAGTTCAAACTTCAGCCGGAGCAGGAGCCGGCGCTCAAATGCGGGATCGAGCGCAAAGTCGCGATTGGTAGTCAGGATCATCAGCCCTTCATAACGCTCCAGCTCCTGCATCAGGATATTGGTCATCAGGTTGTGCCCGCGGTCGGAAGAGTGGCTTTCATCCAGCCGCCGGGCGAAGCATGCGTCCGCCTCATCAAACACCAGCACACACCCCGCCTTCCTCGCCTCCTCAAATACCATCCGGACATTTTTTTCCGAATCACCAAACCATTTACTGTAAAGCTGGTCATACCGCACATAACCCAGCGGTCTTTTCAACCGCCGTGCGATCGCCTCGGCGGTTGCGGTCTTGCCCGTTCCGGGCGGTCCATAGAAGAGCATTGTTGTCGCCCGGCCGTAGGGAATCATATCGTCAACCCCATAATTCCGGAGCGCACACGCCAGGTGCTCAAACTGCCAGAGCGCATCCTCAATCCGGCTGAGGTGAGTCTGCGGCAGTATCAGCTGTTCAAGGCTCACCTCCGGCTCCTTGATCCAGATCAGTCGCTGCTGATCCGGGGACTTTAAAACCCTCTCCTTATCGCTTTTCTTTTTCCCCGGATTGTCCTGTCCGCAGATCCTCCAGAACGCCTCTTCGGTGATTTCGTATTCCGCTGACAGAGGATTGTCATCAAGGGCCCTTAACCAATGCCAGTCCATTTTTATCAGCCCGTTGCTCACCAGCCTGCCCTCAGGACTCAGAAGGGTCAAGTTCGCAATCAGATCCGAGAACCCGCCTCCCAGCATTAGCACCAGATCTCTTCCGGAAAGGGCATCACCGTTCAGCCAGGCAAAGAAAAGCAGAAGCAGGATCAGCTTCTCCTGGTGGGAAAGACCGAACTCCGCACACAGTGCCTCCAGCGGAATCTGGTAACCGTTTTTCTGCGCCCGCTCAACGATCTCCTCCAGCCGACGGCGCAACTCTGCCGGCTCAGGGGTATTAGAAACCTTCTCAGGAGTTCTGCTACCCTGAACCTCTTCGCTGTTGCGCTTTTTATGCTGGTATTTCTGTAAACACCCCTCCTCAGATTCCAACCCCGCCATCAGCCAGTTCACCACTCGGCTTGAATTCAACCGGAAAGGGTACGGCTGAGAACTGATGAGCGATGCGAGCAGACTTCTTGCTGCCTCGAGATACTCAACATTGTACTGCTCCACAAAACCTCCTTTTCAGCACTTTTCTCTATAATAAATAGTAATTTTCACCCCCCAAAAGCAGAAATATTTTTAATTTGATTTAATTCTGATAACTATTGGAGAAAATTGTACTTAGAAATAAACCCCGGGGATCGGTAGATTAATTGATTTCTAATTATTTGAATTATTTATTCTTGCGTTAAAATCACCCGCGTGTTAACTTCCGCTTTCTGCTGTCAATAACACCTTTAATCCTGACCGCCGCTCCGGTAATGATCAGTAGTATCAGGCCCAACCCGACAAAAACCCCACCCCACCGGAACCAGGAATGAACCGGCAGCATTTCCCAGAAGCGGTCAAAAACCAGAATCAGGACGCCGGTGATTCCGGTAATGGCGAGAAATGGGGTAAAAATCATTCCGGTGACAACATGCAGCTGACGCAGCCTTTTCATCACCCCTCCTTTCCAGCTAGGTAACGGTTGAGAAACATCACCTGTTCCATGGGCAGCCGTTCCGGCCGCTGCCTTTCGGCTGCAATCTGTTTATCCGAGAGCACCGGGCTGAGCTCGGAGGCGTGCCGGCCGATAATGATCAGGGTGATTACGTTATACTCCTCCGGAATCCCCAGGATCTCCCGGACCTTCTTCGGGCTGTAACCGGCGATCGGGTGTGCCACCAGCCCCAGCTCGGTGGCCCGGAGAATCAGGAATGCCACTTGCATCCCGGTATCAAACAGGTAATACTCTCGATCACGGATAACGCAGTCCAGCTCCCTTTTGGTGAATACCGCGACAACCATTGAGGCTGCATAACACCACTCATTTCCCGGACTGAAAACCTCTTTTAACCGTTCCAGCTGCTGCGGTTCATGGACAAATACAAACCGTGCCGGCTGATTGTTGAAACAGGTTGGCGCCAGCTGGGCATGCCGGGTCAGGTCTCTGATCAACTCTTCATTAATCGCCACCGGTGCCAGCGAACGGTAAGCCCTTCTCTTTTCTATTGCCTCGGCAACGCTCATTTCTGCCTCCTTTCTTAGTGAAATTATACCGGTCTTGCCTGATCGGTCAAAAACCGGTAGCCGCTTATTTGACATCCCGGGCACCCCGGGGTAAAATGATACCGGTTGCGATACCTCATTCCTGCTGAAGATGTGGACCAGGTGGAACTGCTTGGTCCCGCCGACATGAACCTCACCACCATTGCCCGCTACTACCGGACCTATATCGTCTACCGCGACGGCCTGCTCCGCCTTTCCGGTCCCCGTGCCGAAAAAACTGAACTGCAGCAGCTCTTTGACCGGCTCATTGCCCGGTGCCGCCGGGGTGAACGGATTACTCCGGAACTGATTGAAGCGGAAATCCGGCGCCTGCGGGAGGAAAAGGGAACACTCAATGAGCCCTCCAGCCCGATCCTGGAAAAAACGCCCATCGCGCCGGCAGATATGACAGTAATTCATACCCCGCGCAAAACCATTGTGCCCAAGAGTGCCAACCAGCGCCGCTATCTTGAAGCCATCAGTGAGAACGACATCGTTTTTGCCATCGGACCGGCAGGAACCGGGAAAACCTACCTTGCGGTTGCAGTTGCAGTTCACGCTCTGATTGCCGGCCGTGCCAGCAGAATAATCCTAACCCGTCCGGCGGTTGAAGCCGGCGAGTCGCTCGGCTATCTGCCCGGCACCTTCAAGGAAAAAATTGACCCTTACCTCCGCCCGCTCTACGATGCGCTTTTTGACATGCTGCCGCTTGAGCGCACCCAGCGGCTGATTGAGCAGGAGGTAATCGAAGTTGCCCCGCTCGCCTTTATGCGCGGCCGGACCCTCTCGGATGCCTACATCATTCTTGACGAAGCCCAGAACACCACCTCCACTCAGATGAAGATGTTTCTCACCCGGCTCGGCTGGAACTCCAAGGCGATCATCACTGGCGACATCACTCAGATTGACCTTTCAGAAAAATACCGGTCCGGCCTGGTTGAGGCGGAAAAACTGCTTGCCGGCATCCCGGGCATCTGCATTGTTCATTTTGACAAAAGCGATGTTGTCCGCCCGCCGCTGGTTTCAAGAATTATTCACGCCTACGAAAACAAGGGGGATAATGGGCAGACCGAATCACAAAAATAAACTCCGGCTCTGCATCTTCGGCACCCGGGACCGCCGACTGAAACGGGAAATCAACCGGCTTCTGCACCGGCTGCAGCCGGTCATTAACTCCCGCCTGCTTCCGGGTGAGATTAATATCATCTTTGTCAGCAACCGGAAAATCACCGAACTCAACTACCGCTTTCTGGGTCGCAACCGGCCGACCGATGTCCTGTCCTTCCCCTTACCGCCGGTCAGTAACGGACCCGCAAGTGGATGCGTACGGGGAGAAATCTACATCTCCCGGGAACAGGCGCGGTTGCAGGCAAAGGCTGCCGGCATCAAACTCCATACCGAACTTCTGCAGCTGGTGCGCCACGGCCTGCTTCATCTTGCCGGTTTCTCCCATCGGGAGATAAACCGGCTGCCCTGATTTTAATTTGCAAAGATGCCCGCCATGCAACCGCAACCGGAAAACCGGAGCTGAACCCAGTGTTCTGGCAAATCCCCGCCATCGTTGTCCTTCTCGTTCTCTCCTTCATCTTCTCCGGCGCTGAAGCCGCCTTCTTCTCACTGCCCCAGTGGCGGGTCCGGGAACATCGGCAGCTCAGCCGTCTGATTGCAGAACCGGGAAGACTGCTCGGCACCCTGCTCTTCAGCAACCTGCTGGTGAACATCAGCGCCACCGCCATTTTCACCCTGCTGCTTCTTCAGTTCAGCAGCCGGTTCCGGCTCGCTCCGGTGATTGTGCTTACTGCCGGTGGTATCCTGATGACGGCAATACTGCTGTTATTTGGCGAAATCACCCCAAAACTGCTGGCAACCCGCTACCCGGATACATTTGCCCGGATTTTTCCTCCGTTCATAGCGGCGGTCCAGTACCTGATCTTCCCGGTAACCTGGTTGCTGAACAGAATCAGTGCCTTTGCCCGTCGGCTTCCGGAAGAAACCACCCAGCTGAGCAAGCCGGAACTGCAGACCATGATCACCTTTGGTCGTGAACAGGGGGTACTGCTTCCGGGCGAAGAGGAAATTCTGCGTAACCTGATTCAGCTTGACCGGCGCACCGTTTCGGAAGTAATGACCCCGCGCCAGGATATGGTTGCGGTGCCGGAAGAGGCAACCATTGCCGCAGCTCTTGATGTCTGCCGGCAGTCCGGGTTCTCCCGGCTGCCCGTTTATTCAGGGACACTGGAAAAGATTACCGGTGTAGTCTATGCCAAGGAACTTTTAACCGCTCCCGACCCCAAAATGCCGGTCGTTAATATTACCCGCCCGCCCTACTTTGTTCCGGAAGTAAAGCGGCTTGCTCCGCTGCTTGATGAACTCCGGCGCAAGAACTCTCACATCGCCATCGTCATTGACGAATTTGGCCAGACTGCGGGCATGGTTACACTCGAAGATATCCTTGAGGCGATTTTTGGGGAAATCAGGGACGAATTTGACCGGGCTGAGGAACTTCCTTACCGCAGGGTTGGGGAAAATGAGTATATTGTTGACGGTGAGATTGACCTGGTGACCCTGAACCGGCTTTTTGACGATGCCTTTACCGGATTTGAGTTTGACCGGCTCGCCACCCTGATTTATGACCGGCTCGGCAGGCTGGCAAAGACCGGCGACACGGTCCGCATCGGCAATCTTGAAATAACTGTCACCGAATTGTCCCAACACCGGCTGGAAAAAGTATTCATCCGGAAACTGGAGCGTTAATGGATCTGCTGCTCGGCTTTATTCTGATCCTTTTAACCGGTTATTACGCCGGGACGGAAACCGCCCTCTACCGGGCAAACTGGGTCCGTCTGCTTCACTGGTCAAGAAGAAATGTCCGGGGTGCTGCTGATGCCCTCAGTGCCATTGACCGGCTTTCCCTTTCTATTATTACAACGCTGATCGGCACCAATCTCACCGGCGTGTTTGCCACCCAGCTGTTTGAACATTACTTTGTCCGGGAACTCGGCCCTGCCTTTACTCCGCTCGCCATCGGGCTCATGCTTACCCTTACCCTGCTGCTGGGTGACTACCTGCCCAAGTCGGTGGCTCAGGCGGTTCCTACCCGCTGGCTGCGCCTGACCGCATTCTTTCTGAATTTCACCCGGTTACTGTTCCTGCCGGTAATTGCACTCCTGGCACGGGTTCTGCCGAAAATTCAGCGGCTCAGTCTTACCCGCGAAGATTACCTGTCAGTCCTGCCGGGCAGACCGGATAGCGGTCCGCACCTGCGCCGGATGACCGCCCGGCTGTTTCAGTTTGCCCGGATGGCGGTCAGCGAATCGGCTATCCCCCTGGAGCAGGTGAAATCGGTCCCGGTGGCAGCTGACCGCCAGGACCTGCTTGAACTGCTCCGCCATTACGGTTATACCCGGATCCCGGTGTATCAGGACCGGCCGGAAAACATCATCGGCGTAATTGTTGTCAAGGATCTGCTCGAGCCGGGAGCATTGCGCATCCGGCCGGTGCTCAGAGTAGCACCGGAAACCCGGGCGCTCGAGGTGCTGCGGATGATGCAGCGCCAAGGTGAACATTTGGCGGTCATCGACTCCCCTCCCGGGAAAGCAATCGGCATTGTCACCCTCGAAGACCTGGTTGAGGAGCTGGTGGGGGAAATCCGTTCCGAAGACTGAAAATGACCGCACCGTTAAACACTGAAGCGGTCTGTCTCTACTACCGCACCTGGCGCAATACCTCGCTCATCCTCTCCCTGTTCACCCGCGAGCTGGGACTGGTTTCAGCCCTTGCCAAGGGTGCGCGCCGACCCAGGAGCAGACTCGGTGCGGTTACCGGCCTGTTCACCCACTGCTCTGCCCTGCTTCTTCCTCCCCGCGCGGGCGAACTTTATATCCTAACCGATGCCGATCTGCTCAATCCGTTTTCCCGCCTGAATACCGAATACGAACGCCTCCTCGAAGCGAGTGTTATTGCTGAATTTCTCCTGCGCACCCTGCCGCCCCGCCATCCTGAGGAACGGGTTTTTGCCCTGCTTTTAACCTATCTTGATCAGCTGGCGCAACCGGCGGAACTTGATCCCGGCACCATCCGTCTCCTGGTGCTCTCTTTTCTGCTCAAGGCACTGGCATTCCTCGGCTACCGGCCTGAACTGGTCCGCTGCAGCCGGTGCGGTCAGGAACTTTCTCCTCCAGTGGTGTTTAATCCGGAAACCGGCGATCTGGTCTGTATCCGCTGCCGCCAGCAGCTCAGGTCAGCCATTCGGTCCCTCGGTGCCGAACAACTCCAACTTCTGAGAACACTGCTCCATACCCCGGCGGTCGGGATTTCCCGGCTTGCAGTCCCCGGTCCGGACAATACACTCACTGAGCTTGTGGCAGCGCTCGTATCGCATCACTATCCGCACCGGACATTCCCGCTGCTGGTGCGCCTCAGTCAGCCGCAAAAATAAAAACGGGGGCAGAACTCTGCCCCCGCCATACTGATGCCTGTGTCTATCTGGACACAATCACCTTGGCAACCGATGAGCCGTTGTTCACCACGCGGGCAAAGTAGATGCCGCCTGCCAGATTGCGCACATCCAGCCTTCCGGTTCCATCCTTCAGGGTTACCGTGCTCACCAGCTTGCCCGTGGCATCATAGACCTCAACCTGCGCCCCGCTTCTTTCACTCAGCGTCAGCTGTAGCAGACCGTTACCCGGATTGGGTGTAACCTCCAGCCGTGCCGGCATCCGGACCGGCTCCGGTGTCAGTTCCATCACCCCGACGCGTCCGGAAACGGTGGCATTTGCCATGATATCCCGCATTGACGCATCGCGCGAAGGTGCCCAGACCCCGGTATATTCCCAGCCCTGATAGGAAAGCGGTGGCACCGAATCCATGCCGAATGAAGGTGAGCCGGTAACTTCAGAGGTGGCACCGACAAAGAAGGCGCCATCGGTGATCACAATCGGGCTCGGCGGGTTGATCGTATACCAGTCAGCATTGAGCACATTGACCGTAGCGATATAGAGCGTATCACCCGGACTGCCGCCCGGACCGTTGTCATCGTAAATTCCGATTGCCACCGGCGTGCTGGTGGTTGCCTGCATATAAACCCGGGCACTGGAGATGGAGCAGGGATAAACCGGTGGGACAAAACGGTTGCCGAATCCACCCGGACCGTTCCAGTACATTGAGTTGGTCGGTGTGCCCCGGTCATAGGTCAGTGTTGTCGGCAGGGTCACCACTCTCAGTTCAATCGTCACGGTATCGTTCACCGGCACCGCATCGCCCGGCAGTTTGGAAATCACCTGGATTGTATAAACGCCGTTGCTCGACGGTGTCCAGGTGCGGGTAAATACCACCGAGTCGGTCTCGGACGGATTGAGCGCCTGGACATTCGTGGAGTCAATGAATACCACTGAACCCGCCTGGTTCCGCACCCGGGCTACCGCACGGAACTGGGGTTCTGCCTGATTGCCCGTATTCTGAATCACTCCCCAGAAGGTAATCGGCTGACCGTTGACTGCAAACATTCCGCCGGAGCGGTCATTCATCGCATTGCGCACCGCGGCATCGTGAACCTGCAGAGTGGTAGACTCCGGCGGGAAGAACCTGACCGCCAGCCCGGGATGATACATATTGCCGGGTGGAATGTTGCCGGAGAGATAGTTCAGTCCGATCCTGCCCGACACATTCTCAATCCCGCACTGATTCGCATCCGGGACCCAGCCGTTATACGGCGCACCCGACTGCTCCTTATACTGGAAGGTGATTGAGGAATCCGGCTTTGAAAGAATGATCTGGAAGGTGTTATTCCCGCCGGTATTCCAGAACCGTACACTGTCATACTCAACGATAAAAGTGTCGTTATTAGGGCTGGTCCAGACCCAGACTGAACCGTTCGGCGAACCCGAAGCCGAACAGTCAATATCACTCATCAGCACCGCCAGGGTGTTGTTGGAACGCGTCGGGCTGGGAATCCGCTGGAAGGGCGAGGCATTCAGCGCATTGTCGTGGAAGGCAATATACCCGTTGGAGCCGATGTAAACCTTGTTAACCCGGTACCAGTAATAAGGGAAGTCAAACCCGATGTCAAACGGCCCGACCACATTGTCATCCCCCAGACCGGTCACCCTTGTGCCAACACCCTTGATCTCAATCCAGTTGTAAACCGGCGCACCCGGACAGGTGGTATCTGAATCCAGATACCGGTAGCCGAACGAATCCGGACCGCCTCCGCCCCAGACCGGTGGCAGCTGACCACCGGTTCCAGCAGGGCTGAGCGCAATCATCACCGCACAGAATATCGTTACCGCCATTAAGACCTCCTTTTAGAATTAATCTGCTGATTTAACTATAAACCCGGTTCAGCCGTTTGTCAACGATTTACCCTGCCCGTCTGGGGTTGGTACTGCAACCCGCCACCGATGCTCACCCCGGGTTCACTCCAGAATCCCCAGGGCAGGTTCACCCGGCCGCCGATCTGCAGCCGCCAGTTCCGGTTCAGATAAACCGTGCCTGTAAGCCCTGCTCCGATCCCCCTCAACCCAAGCCCGAAGTTTCCGGAATAAAACCGGTTAAAATCATAAAGAAAGTTCAGGTCAAATATCCCGGTGCCGATGCTGGGCATAAGTGCACCCCTTCTGCCGGTTCTGATTTTCAATCCGAGATTGATGTCATAAATCAGAGGATTCAGTGCCAGTGACTCATATGGTGCATTTGGTGGACCGAAGAGCCAGGTGCCATATCCCAGCGAACCCTCAAGCACCAGCCCGACCTGACGGTTGATCCCGTAACCCAGCCGGGCGGTCACAATTCCGTCAAGATAGTAATCAAGATAAGGCATTCCCAGCGGCGGGTCCCAGACTATGGGATAGCCCGAAGGGGCGATGCCCGTCCCGACTCCCGCACCCAGCAGAAACGAGGGCCCGGGGTTAATTTCAGCACGATCATAAACCGGAACCGAACAGGATATTGCCATGCACAACAGCCCTGCTGCCAGCCAGCAGACCACCGGTTTCATATGACCTCCTTTTTGAGCCGTCTGCCCAACAGGATAACCCCATTATGTTTCCGGTCAACAAAACTGACAGATTTTTCTTGACAATGTCCAGTGAAGAGCTACTATCTGTGCAGGTAAGCGGTCAAGAATCAGAAAAGGAGGTTCAGGGTGCCGAAGATCAGTTCCATAGTATTTTTTCTGCTGGCAATTTTATTCTCTGCTGCTTGTGCTGATGCCAGCTATTCTGCCCAGCTGACCGGTAATCAGGCGGTCCCCCCAACCACCAGCAGTGCCAGCGGTGACGCTGTTTTTACTCCGAACCGTGATAACACTGAGCTCAGATGCAGGGTGACAGTAAATAACCTTTATAATGACGGACTGCTTGAGGCTGCGCTTTATCTTGGCAAACCGGGCGAACCTGCCCAGCCGGATATGAAGGTTGCAGTCCTGCCGATCACCCGCTCCCTCAAGCGGGGAATCTATAATGGTATCCTCTCACAGACCACGCTCACCGATGCGGATCTCCAGGGGCCTCTTGCCGGACACAAAGTTGAAACGCTGATTTTCGCCATGAGCATGGGCAAGGTTTTCATCAATATTTCATCTGGCAGTTATCCTGAGGGCGAAATCCGGGGACAGATTCAGTAGCCCGGTAAAACCCTGTAAATAAAAACGGGCAGCTCCATGCTGCCCATATCTCGTTTCAATGTTTTTATAATCACTTGATCGTTGCCGAAGTCAATTCCAGACTGAACTCATAATTTGCGGTCCCATAGGACTCCTGCCAGTGTGCCTTAACCGGACCGACATTATTTCCATACCACCAGTGCTGAGTAAAAGTCTGGGCTCCCGAGGTAACCGTCTGCTCAACCTTCCAGGCGCTCCGATATATCCCTGCCGGCACACTCACATCCTCCTGCTGCAGCACCCTGGCAACAGTAAATTCATTAATCCGCCATGTCTTATCCTTTGTTAGTGGCAGAGCCAGTGTTGTATCCGGTGCGGAGTCGGTTTTGCTTTCATAAGTCAGCAAAAAATCGCCCGTCTCCCGTGCATAGCTGGTATCAACTACAATGTAGGTGGTTTCAAATGGAAAATACAGATGTACACTGTTGGTGCTCACCAGCTCAATTACCTCTTCACCCGAATTCAGATTATCCTTTCCTGTCGCTACCACCTGTATCGTCATTGTCTGCATGGTATCGGGCTGATCATCAGTAACCGTCAGCATCCGGGCATAACCGCGATAGCTCCAGCTGTTACCTACTGTCAACGGATAGTAATCCACCTTACTGCCGAAGATATCACAGCTGAGCAACACCAGCCCGGCAATCATCATACCTATTAACCACCATCTTTTCATAACACTCCTTTCCTTTAGCAAATTATACCCATTTCCTGCCCGCCGGTCAAGTGTAATTACAAAACATCATCCGCAAACACACCATCCCCCTCCACAAAAGCAAAACAATCGGTGTTTCTGTGATATCTATTTATAATTATATATTAACACATAACTGTATTTGGTTTTGTTTATTTAAGTCTTTATCTGTTAAGTTGTTATATCAAACTTCGTCTCTACCCACCCGGCAGTATAGGGGACCGTGCCAGCAGGTGCGGAAATTTATTTTATTGTGATATATGATTTCTCTCCAGTTTTAGGGCAATTTTCTGGATTTTTGTAACGGTTTATTATTGGTGTTACGCTTTGCCGGTATTGCTTTCCCCTGAATTTTGCGCAGGTTTTATCAGTTCTCCCCTGTTTTATGATTGAAACCTCTTCATTCCCATTTCAGCTATGTTTGCCTTGGCAATTTCCGATGCTATATTTGAAACGATGAAGGTGCTGGTAACCGGTGGTGCCGGCTATATCGGCAGTGTCTGTACCCGGCTGCTGGTGGACGCCGGTTATGAGGTCGTTGTAATTGACAATCTGTCTCATGGCCACCGGTCTGCGGTCAGTCCTTCTGCGCGGCTCGTTATTGCCGACCTCGGTGATCCGGCAGTACTGGACCGTGTCATCATGGAGGAGAAACCGGATGCGGTCATGCACTTTGCCGGCAGGATTGAGGTTGAGGAGTCGATGCGCCAGCCGGATCTCTATTTCTATGCCAATGTCGCCTGCGGAATCAATCTGCTGAACTCGTGCCTCCGTTACCGGATAAACAGATTCATTTTCTCCTCCACCGCAGCAGTTTATGGTGTACCGGAAACTGTTCCCCTCACTGAGGAGATGCCCCAGAACCCGGCAAACCCCTATGGCGCATCAAAGAGGATTTTTGAGCAGCTGCTTGAAGCCTATTCCCGGGCAAGCAATCTCCGCTACTGCACGCTCCGGTATTTCAATGTTGCGGGCGCCTATGCCGGTCTGGGAGAGGACCACCGGCCTGAGACCCATCTGATTCCGAGGATTCTGCGTTCAGTTCTGAATCCGGGGGAAACCTTCAGAATTTACGGCGACGACTACCCTACTCCGGACGGGACCTGCATCCGGGACTATATCCATGTTTATGATCTTGCCCGCGCCCATCTGCTCGCCCTGGAGGCGCTGGATCGGCACAACCTCGTCTACAACCTCGGTTCTGAACACGGTTACAGCGTCCGGGAGGTTTTTGGCGCTGCGGAGAAAGTAACGGGAAGAAAGATAAAATATGAGATTGCCCCAAAAAGACCGGGGGACGTGCCGGTCCTGGTTGCCTCTGCCCGGAAGATCCGGACTGAACTCGGCTGGCAACCGCAGTTGACCCTTGGAGATATGCTGCGCGACGCCTGGGAGTGGCACCAGAAACATCCCCACGGTTATCCGGACTGACAAAAAAAGGGCGGAAGACATCAGCCTTCCGCCCGGATTGCGTAATTCAGCTTATCTTGTCCGGATCAGCTTTTTTGTCAGTGATACCGCCCCCGAACTCAGCCTCAGATAGAACACGCCATAACCCAGACTGCGGTTATGATCATCGGTGCCGTCCCAGAGTGCAGTATGATAGCCGGCCGGTTGCTCACCACTCACCAGGGTCCGGACCAGCTCACCGGTCACTGAGAAAATCTGAATCTGCACCCGCGCCGCTCCGGGCAGACCGTAGCGGACCATGGTAGCACCGGAGAACGGATTGGGCTGAATGGCTCCCAGCGTCAGCCGTGCCGGCACAGCCCTGCCTTCCCTGACACCGGTCACCGGCACCACCTCCAATGAGTCAACCTGGAGGTCGTTTCCGGTATTGACGTCACCGGCAAGCATCGTTGAGCACCGGACAACAAATGTCCCGATCGTAAGCGCCTGCCAGGGGTTAAAGCTGAGTGTTTCCATACCGCCGGCATTGATTACCAGCGCCTGGGTATCAGCATAACCGGGGATGATCTCGAACCGGACCGCCACACTTTCCGCCTGGGGACCGATATTGACCACGAGCGCCTGCGGGGTGACAGTCGTGCCCGAGTCAATCACCCCCACCGGTGCAAAAATCGTTCTGACCCCGGCATCGTGAATTACCGTCGGTGGTGTGGTTACATCGCCGGTGATCGTCCAAGCAAAGGGCTGTCGGGCAGCAGTTGCCACATTGCGGGCATAGACCCGGATCGTCCAGAGCCCGGTGTCCGGGGCGTTCACCCGGCAGCACTCCTCAACATTAACCGAGTCCCAGCCGGTAGGATTAGGTACTGACTGACCTCCTGAATATTTATTGCCATGATAGGATACCCCGGTCGGTGAGACCAGCTCCAGATCCAGATTGTTTACCAGGGTCGGGTTGGCATTCGGAGCAGCCGCGGTGTCGGTCCAGACCAGTGCCACCCGCAATGGAATTGCTGAGTTGACCAAAAACTGCTCCTCCTTGTACTCACCGGTCGCCAGTCCGGAGGTGTCGTCCTTAAGCAGCAGTTTTCTGGTTTCGCCGGCAAAGTAAAGCACCGAATCCGCATCAATCCTGCCCCAGCCGATATTGTTATCCGGTGGTGTATAGGAACCGATGTTCGGATCGCAGGATACGATCGCCATCGAGCGTAAGAGGGCTGCGGAAATGTAGCTTAGCCGGTTTTCGGGCACCGGCTCACCGGTCGGATAATAACCCTCCTGAAGATAACAGCGTAAAAGCCCGATTGTTCCCGAAACTGCGGGTGTCGCCATTGAGGTGCCGTCCATCGACTGGTAGGTGTTAGTGCCGGTTCTTGTTGCGGAATACACACCTTCGCCCGGTGCCATCACGGTCGGCTTGAGCCTGCCATCCTGGGTTGGACCACGACTGGAAAAACTGGCGATCGCATTGGCAGCGGACCCGTTCTGAGTCGCTCCTACTGTAAGCACATTCTTGGCGATCCCCGGGTTCCGGATCCGACGGGTTGAATACTCGTTACCCGCAGCCATGATATTCAGGAAGTCCTTGTAAGCCCAGGCAAAGGCATCAGTTGAAGCATCCTGCAACAGATATGTGCCGCTGGAATTCGACCATCCCCAAGAGCCGGAATGCTGCCGGATCGGCCGCAGGGAATCAGGCAGACCCCGACCAAAATAGACCGTATCCCACAGGCTCCAGAGATCGTTGCCGAGGACAAAGCTGGTGCCGTTCGTCAAATCAACAAAGTAAAGCCTGCCCTTGATGGACATCCCGTCATAAAAGCTGGTGCCACCCGTAACTGAGTCATCGCCTGCGACCGTGCCGTTAACATGTGATCCATGATACTGCCCCTCAGTCACATCTGCGGTGCCGTAACGCTTATAGGCAACAACCTTCCGGTGTTCAGGCCAGACACCGGGCGGAGTTACGCTCATTGCCGGATCCCGGAACATATCATGCCCGAGATTAATCCCGGTATCAGTGGTAGACATGATTACACCCTGTCCCCGGACCCCGTTGCGCCATACCGGTCTGGCAGCCAGCGATGTGTCCGGTGGCGCGGTGGCACGCCAGCCGGACTGGAGGACCCACTGGCAGTTGTTATTTGCGGTTGTGGGCTCGGTCCACTCCTGAACCCAGAACACCTCAGGCAGACGGGCAAGAGCAGGAATCGTCCAGCTGGTCACCGTACCCTGAATCACGGTGCCGAACGGACTGGTGCTGACCAAAGCCACCCTGCCGCCGGTATTAGTAATCAGTTCAACCACCGGTTCCGGCTTTTCACCTGGTGTTACCAGAATCGCAATGTCAGCTGTGCCGGAATGGTCCAGGAGTCCGGCCTGGATCTTGTATGCGGGGTGGAAAAGTCCAATCCAGTTAACAAACTCCAGTTCTGAAAGCACCCGCCGATCATTAGAACTGAGTTTTGCCACGGTGGCATAATTGGGCAGATAACCGATGGTTTTTATTCCCAGCCGATCCAGCTGCTCAAGCCAGCTCCGCCGGACCGGACCCCGGAATTGAATAATATGATAAGCCTGCCCGTCTGCCGGTGGTGTGGCACGCAGTTCAGCCGGAACTACCGGCTCCCCATGCCGGGTGTCAATCACATACCCGTTGCTGAAACTAATATAGTTTTGCTCATCACCTGCGGCCGGTTCAAACCGGTATACCGGACCCATACTGTAATGGTCCTGGGTGCGGGCAAAAAGCGAGGACAGCGCCACGAACATGCTCAGGGCGCAATACAGAATCAACTTCACATTACCTCCTTAAAAATTTACCAATTATTATTAATTTTACTATACATTTCACCCCGGTCAAAATAAACTCCTAAAAAACTTGACTCCGGATTTCCAATTGTTAATCTGCTATTGTGGAAAGGCTTCAGGTTCTGGTTACCCTGACCCGCCGGAACAAGGCATTGAGCCTTTCCATTCCCCTCCACTATATATATATTACAGTAGCGGTAATCTTCGGCTTTTTGTTTTTCAGTGGTGCGGTAACCAGGTTTATCATCACCCGTTTTACCCAGCGGGGTCTGCTTAACCGGCTGATTGCAGAAAACAACATCCTGAACCAGAAACTGGCTGCCTATACTGCGGCCATGGACAGTTTCCGCCAGTTTCTGGCCTTTACCGAGCAGATGGACAACCGGTTCCGCTCCGCGGTCAACCTTCAGCTTGTGCCCGCTGATGTCCGGAAAATGGGGGTAGGTGGTTATCAGCCTGCAACTGTCGCCCCGGAGGTTGATGAGCTGTTAAGGCGGGCAAATTTTGCCCGTCAGTCGCTTCTGGAGATCGACCGGGCGGTAGCCAACCAGCAGGAACGGATACGCCATCTGCCTTCCATCTGGCCCGTTCAGGGCTGGGTTACCTCCGGCTTTGGTAACCGGAAAGACCCGTTTTCCGGCAGATACGAGTTCCATGAGGGGATGGACATTGTTGCACCCCGGGGCACACCGATTGTTGCCACTGCTGACGGCAGGGTCATCTCCTCGGGCTGGCGCGCCGGCTATGGCCTGACCGTAGAAATTGACCACGGCTGGGGAATCCGCACGTTTTATGCCCACTGCCAGACGGTCCGGGTCAGCCCGGGTAAAATGGTAAAAAGAGGAGAGGTAATCGCTACTGTTGGCGCCACCGGACTGGCAACCGGCAACCACCTGCATTATGGAATCTTGCTCAATGGCAGGTGGGTGAATCCGGCGGATTACATTCTCACGCCGAAGTTCCGCTGATCCTGTCTTCTGATCAGGACGACGGGCAGTTTTGACCGCAACCGCGCATTACCCCGGTAATAATCAAGGACAACCAGATAAATTCCGGCAGGTGCCAGCTGGCCATTATCCTGCCGGCCATCCCAGTAGATTATACCCAGAGTTTCGGAAACTGCCTTAGTATCTACCAGTGTCCTGAGCATACGGGCGCCCAAGGTAAAGATCCGCATCCGCAAACGCCCGCCCGGCTCAGGCAGCCGGTATCTGATTAAGAGACTGTCCTCAAAACCGTCACCATCCGGGCTGAAACTGGGGTTCTGCAGCATCAACAATGCTGTGCCCATGTTCGGATTAACCGTAATCCGGGCTATGTTGTTTGCAGTATCCCTGTCGCCCGGCACCAATACCCTCGCCCAGATCTCCTTAGGCACTGAGGGCATTTCAATCTCAAAGACAAACAGAGACTCCTGCCGCGGACTCATTACCGGCAGTGTAATCTCCTGAATCGGTTCCTCCGGATAATAAAGGAGTTGCAAATTCCCGGGCGGACTGCTAACATACCCCTGATTACATACACCGACACCAAGACGGAAAGCCTCTCCAGCCCCGGGGAAAATGGTATCCAGAATCTCAAGTCTTGTCAGCGCCACATCCACCCGCATCGCAACCGCATTCTGCCCGCCAGGAGTACAACCGGCACTGTCCGGACAGACTGCCCAGTTATCCGGGGCGTCCGGACCGTTGATATCAATCCGTTCCCAGGAATAACCGTCACCCGGGTTGAAGGGAAAGCCGTCATTGAGATTGTCTGGTGTGCCAAAGGTTGTGGTGTCCTCATACCCGTAAATCAAAACCGGATCATTGACCGCCAGACCGTTACCAATCGTGGTATTACCCACAGTGAGAATCAGGGTTGAGTCGGCAAAACGGTATGGCTGAATAAAACCGCCCTGCCCCTCCGGATCGGTATATTCCGGATCCAGGATTACCGCGTAACCACCGGGCTTCAGCCAGGTGGTGCCGATGAGCACATTAGGATGCCGGATCAGGATTGAGGAATCGGTCCACACCCGGATAACATCCTCGGCGTCGCCATCAGAAATCCGGTAATTAAAAAGGTCAACCGCCCGACTCCCCGCATTATAAACCTCAACAAACTCATTACGGTCCTCAGGATATCGAGCACCATCCGCACCGGCAGGATTGGACATGACTTCAGTAACAACAACCCGGCTTAATATCAAAGCCGCAAGCAGCGTGATGCTTATCATCCCGTTTTACCCCTATACTAACCGCAACCGGATCTCAAATCAACAATCTCCGCCATCGGGCATCGTTTTACAATTTACATAAAATCAATAAGTTACGATCAATGAATCTATTTTTTTTACAGGACCACCGGCCTGTCGGCGCCAACGCATCTCTTGACAATCATTAAAAATCCGGTATATTCAATAAAATGGGGTTTTCCAAAAACCCGCTCGTATCGGTAATTGTGCCTGCTTATAATGAGGCGGAAAACATCGAACCGCTTCTTGCTGAACTGGCAGAAAAGCTGGATGAAAATTATGAGGTAATTCTCGTTGATGATGGTTCGACAGATACAACCTTTGCGATCGCCGATGCCGCCCGGGCGCGTTATCCTTTTCTATCGGTTGTCCGTCTGGGGAAAAATCAGGGCAAGACCGGTGCGGTGCTTGCCGGATTCGCCCGGGCGCGGGGCCAATTTGTTTCCATTTTTGATGCCGACCTTCAGTTTTCACCCGATGATATCAAGCTCCAGGTCGAAATGCTGAAAAAGGGCTATGACCTGGTAACCGGCAGAAAGATCGGCCGATATGAGAAGAAAACCGTATCGCGGATCTACAATTTCCTTGCCCGCAAGCTTTTCGGACTCAAGGTTCACGACATCAATGCGCTCAAAACCTTCCGCCGGGAAGTACTGGCTGGTATGAACCTGCGCAAGGATTGGCACCGTTACATCGTCCCCCTCGCTGCCGTGCGGGGTTTCGCAATCGCTGAAGTGCCGGTCGAACTCAGACCCAGATATGCAGGTAAACCGAAGTACTCCAGCCCGTGGCGGATTGTAATTGGATTTCTCGACCTGCTGGCGGTTGCGTTTCAGGTTTCATTCATGCGCAAACCGATGCTTTATTTCGGCACCTTGGGATTTATCTCCCTTTTTCTCGGGTTTATCACCGGCATACTGGCGATCGCACTGCGTCTTGTAGGTCACGGATTCCGCCCCCTGCTTTATCTCGTAATTCTGTTTGTGCTTTCCGGCCTGCTCTTCTTTGCCGCCGGCTTTCTGGGGGAATCCATCGCCTCGGTGAATGACCGGCTGGAAAATATTGAACATCAGCTCCGACAGTCCGGGGACCGTCGAACCCCACCGGACACCGAAGAGCGTGCGGGGTGAAACACCGGTTTCAGAACATCATCCGGTTTCTTGTTTCATTCGGTCTGCTGGGACTCCTGGGTTATCTGTTCCGGCACCAGCTTGGTGCCTCTATTTCCACCCTCCAGGAGGCAGACTGGCGTTTTCTCATCCTTGCCGGCCTGATTTATCTCCTGTTTATTCTTATATCTGCCTGGCGCTGGCAGGTTCTGCTCCAAGCACAGCGGCTTTACTTTACCACCTGGTATCTTGCCCGGGTATTCACCCTAGGACTGTTCTTCTGCAAACTCCTGCCCACCTCAATCGGGGGTGATGTTATGCGCATTGCCTACACCACCAGACCGGGTATGGGACCCCAGGCATTTTCCGCCACCCTGCTGGACCGGCTGCTCGGCTTTCAGAGTCTGACTTTCCTTGCCATAATTATGGGTGCGGTTATATCTCTACGTCAGGCATCGGCACTGAGTCTTGGAGCCGGCAGGTTTACCGGTTTTGGTGTTGTGCTGCTCCTTTTTGCCATCCTTTTGCTCCTGGTGGCGGTAACCCTGCTTTTCTTCAACGACCGCGTCTACCTTTCCGTGCATTACCTGTTGAATGCTATGGGCAGAAAATTCGCCGCACTGGGGCGGCTGGGCGGACTGGTTGAACGGACTTACCAGGCGGTTAAAAACTACCGTCACCAGCCCTGGGCACTGGTCATCAGTTTTCTTTCGGGCATCGGTGTCCAGGCAGCGCTTTCCCTTGCCTGGTTTTTCACCGCCCGTGCGGTCGGCGCTGGAGTACCGCCCGTCTATTACTTTATTTTCATACCTGTGCTCAACATCGTCGTCAACATTCCGGCGATCGGCGGGCTGGGGGTGCGGGAAGCTGCCTTTGTCCTCTTCTTCACCCCCTCCTGGCTTCCCAACCGCCTGAGCCCGGAGCAGGCGTTGTCAACCGCTCTGCTTTTTCTGGCATTGGATCTGTTTTTTGCCCTGATCGGGGGTGTGCTTTTCGCCTTTATGAAACGCACCCCGCAAAGTATTACTGAAGAAAAAAAGGAGGAATAAATGGCATTGCCTTTACCCCGGCCGAATCTGGAGCGGGTCGTTCCCTACAAGCCGGGCAAACCGGTTGAAGAGGTGGTGCGGGAACTCAAACTCAAGGGCCCGGTGATTAAACTCGCCTCCAATGAAAATCCGCTTGGACCATCGCCCAAAGCCCTCGCCGCCCTGCGCAAGGCACTGCCCCAGCTTCATTATTATCCGGAAGACACCTGCTACTACCTGCGGCGCCACCTGAGTGAACTCTACAAGGTTGATTATGATTCGACCATTGTCGGCAATGGCTCGGTGGATCTGATTTATCTTGCCTGTCTCGCCTACCTTGACCCCGGTGACGAGATGATCATCAGTGCCGGCTCGTTCATTTCCGCCCGGATTGCCGGCACAATTATGAATGCCAACATCATTCAGATTCCTACCCGGGACTACCGGCACGACCTGGAGCGGATCCTTGCCAGTATCACACCGAAGACCAAGCTCATCTATCTTGATAACCCAATTAACCCGCTGGGAACAATTGTCAACCGCAAGGAGCTCGCCGAATTCATGGCGCAGATACCGGAACATGTCCTGGTTGTCCTCGACGAAGCCTATGCTGAATACATCACGAGCCGTGACTACCCGCGGGGACTGGACTTTTACAATCAGAATTACAACATTCTCGTCCTGCGCACCTTCTCGAAGATCTACGGGCTTGCCGGTCTGCGCATCGGTTATGGATTCGCACGGCCGGAAATCATTCAGACACTGATGAAGGTCCGGCTGCCGTTCAATGCCAATCGCGCCGCCCAGGTCGCCGCCATCGCCGCCCTGAGTGACACCCGGCATGTGAAACGCAGCCGGCAGGTAAACGAAGCGGGGAAGGCGATGTTTTACCGGGAGTTCAAACGGCTCAAGCTGTTTTATCTTGAAAGTTATGCCAACTTTGTCTTCGTCAACTTTACTGTTGATTCCTCGCTCATATTCGACATCCTCCAGCGCAAAGGAGTAATAACCCGCACCGTCAAGGAATACGGTTTCCCTACCGCCCTGCGGGTTTCAGTAGGACGGGAGCCGGATAACCGGCGCTTCCTCAAAGCGCTGAATGAGACCCTCGCCTATCTGCGCATCAGCACACCGTCAGCTGATTAGCACCGCCTGAGTATGCTCCCACGGCTGCGCCGCTACTTCATCACCGGGCTGGCAGCAATACTGCCGGTGGGCCTGACTGTCTTTGTCCTCTGGTTCATCATCTCCCACCTCGGCAGCATCCTCCAGCCGCTGCTGCGCCACCTGCGCTGGCTGCAACAGCTACCCTCAGTATTTTTAACCCTTATCGGTTTTATAGTTCTCATTGGCGTAATAACTCTGCTTGGTGCCGTGACCTCCGGCTATCTTGGCCGGCACTTTTTGACCTGGCTGGACCGTTTCTTTCGCCAGCTGCCGCTTGCCAGCTCAGTTTACACCTCAGCCCGCCAGCTTACCGATGCGGTCTTTATCAAACGCTCCTCACTGCGCAAGACGGTGCTGGTTGAATACCCCCGGAAGGGGATTCTTGCGCTCGGTTTCCTCACCGGTGAAGAACCGGTGGAACTTGCCGACGGCCGCCGGGCATTTCTGGTTTTTTTCCCGACCGCACCCAACCCTACCAGCGGCTGGCTGGCAATCGTTCCGGAAACCGATATTGCGGAAACGCCTCTCAGTATTGAAGAAGGATTAAAGTTTGTCGTCTCGGGCGGACTGGCGCGACCCGCTGACTTTCGTGTCTTCGGCCCGAAACCGCCGGAAGAGCTCAGCCAGCTCCCTTAAGCGTGCCTTCACCCGGCCGTTAACCGTGTCCGGCGGATAATCACCATTGTGCCCGGGGCTCCCTGCCGGCACGCCGGTAAGCAGCTCGATCCCCTGGTCGATCGTCTCAATCGCATAGATGTGAAACCGGCCCTGGCTTACCGCCTCAACCACATCCTCCCTCAGCATCAGGTCGCCAAGGTTTGCCTTCGGAATCAGAACCCCCTGGGAACCGGTTAAACCCTTCTGCCGGCAGATATCAAAAAATCCCTCGATCTTCTCATTAACCCCGCCGATCGGCTGAATCTCACCCTTCTGGTTCACCGAGCCGGTCACTGCCAGATCCTGACGCAGGGGCAGCCCGGCAAGCTCGGAAAGCAGCGCATAGAGCTCGGTTGAAGAGGCGCTGTCGCCGTCAATCCCACCATAAGACTGTTCAAATGTAATCGATGCCGAAAGCACCAGCGGCATATCCGCCGCATACTTGTTCCGCAGATAACCGGTGATGATATAAAGCCCCTTGTCGTGGATCGGACCGGACAGCTCCGCCTCCCGCTCGACACTGATGATCCCGGCAGTTCCCACCCCGACCTTGGCGGTAATTCGGACCGGGATTGCAAACGAATGCTCAATCAGATCGTAGACCGCCAGTCCGTTCACCTGCCCCTGAACTTTTCCTCTGACATCAATAAAGAGAAGCCCTTTGCGGATACTCTCCTGCAGTTTTTCCTCGATCAGCCGGACCCGCTCCCGGCGTTTTTCGATTGCGGTCCGCACATGCTCCGCCTTCACCACCCGGGACTGCGCCTTGCCCGCCCAGTAGTTTGCCTCCTTGAGCACATCGGCGATAATATTGAAGCGGGTGGTCACCTTGTCCCTTCGCCCTGCCAGCCGGGCGCCATACTCAATCATCCTCGCAACTGCGGACCGGTCAAAGGGCCGGAGATTCTCCTTTTCACACAGCGCCCTGATGACCTGACTGTATTCAGCTGCCGAACTCCGGTTCAGATCCATCTCCCAGTCAAAGTCCGCCCGGACCTTGAACACCTTGCCAAACTCCTCATCATAAGCGGCGAGCAGATTGTAAACCCAGGGCTCACCGATCATGATTACCTTCAGATCCAGGGGAATCGGTTCCGGTTTGAGCGCGGTCGTACCAAACAGCGAGACAAACGGATCATAGGCGGAAATCTCCAGCTGCCGGTTGCGCAGCGTCCGCTTGAGATTGGGCCACACCCCGGGCTCAAGCAGCAGATCGAGCGCATTGACGACCAGAAACCCGCCGTCCGCCCGCACCAGTGAACCGGCCTTAATGTGGGTAAAATCGGTCCGCCACTGCCCGGAGCGGTCCCAGATTCGCTCAATCGAACCGAAGAGATTGCGATAACTGGGGTTGGTCTCAAAGACCACGGGAGCGGTCTTCTGCTCCGAGTTATCAACGAGCACATTCACCCGGTATTTCAGATAGGGATCAATGCCGGCTGGCGGTCCGGCTTCGGCTTCGCCACTGCGCTGACGGAACAGATCAATGTCGGCTAACACCGCGGTCCGCACCTCATCAAGATAACCGGATACTTTGGGGTCCTGATGGTGCTCACGGATTTCTGCCAGCCGCTCTTCCAGGAGCGGACTCACCATCTGCTTGTCCAGTTCGGCCAGATGTTCCCGTGCCTGCCGCTCATACTCCCGCAGTTCCTTGAAGATCGCCATCAGCTCCGCGGTCAGTTCCCGGTGCCGGTTCTTCAGCTCATTCGCCCGCTCCGGAGTCAGCTTGCCCTCCTCCACCAGCCGGTCAAGCACATCGACACTCACCGGCTGCTTGTCAACGATCGGCGCCAGCTCCGGCCGGCCCACCGGCGGTGTCTGCACGAGTGCAAACCCCTCACTTGCCACCTTCTTCTCAAAATCCCGGACCCGTGCCGCCCCCTGCTCCTTGAACCGGTCGATGATCTCCTGCCGCGAATTCTGGTACGCCTCGCCCTCGAACTGCCGCGGAATGTTTTTTACCAGATAGGCAACGAGCTCATCCATCTCCTGGCGCAGCTGCCGGCCCTCGCCCGCAGGCAGCAGCAGTAAATGGGGCTCATCCGGATTCTGAAAATTGTTCACAAAACACTTGTCAGTCAGAGTCTTGACGGGCCGCGCCGTTTCCAGCAGCCTCTGAACCGTGCTCGTTCGTCCCGAACCGGCCGGACCGGTCACAAATATGTTGTAGCCCGACGCTTCGATCTCCAAGCCAAGGCTGAGTGCTGCCAGTGCCCGCTCCTGCCCGACAATTTCCCGGGAAATCTTCAGCTCTTCGGTGGTCTTGAATTTCAGATAGTCATCCGGACAGCACCACCGCAGATCTTTTGGCTTCAGCTCCAGCCGGCAGAGATCGGTCAGCGCCGAAGTCCTGCCCGCTCTCTTTGCACGCCTTGCTTTTGACATAACTGCCCCCTTACTCCTTGCATGCCACCCGTAAACTGGAAAATTTTATAAACGGGAGATAATAATCACCCAGGTCCCGCTGTGTTGCGCCCACCGCCTCCACCCTTTGAAACAGCTCATAAACATTGCCGGCAACGCTTACATCCTTGAGCCTGCCGGTGATATTGCCCTTTTCAATCTTGTAGCCACAGCTGACATTCAGCGCCACCTCACCGGCAAGAAGATTGGACATCCCGCCGCCCAGAAAACCGTAGACAAGAATGCCGGCGGGAATATCCTTGATCACGCTTTCCAGCTCAGCAGTCCCGGGTTCAATTTCAATATTACTCAGACCTGGTGCGGGCAGGCTGGAATAGCTCCGTACCGCGGAACCGGTTGAGTCTGTGCCACAGGCGGCTGCGGTTGCCAGGTCATAAATGAAACCCTTGAATACCCCACGCTCAAACAGCACATTCCTGACCGCCGGCAGCCCCTCACCATCGAATGGAGCGGATGCAGTCCCGAACGGCCGGAGACGATTGTCCGCGAGCGTAATCTCTGCACTCAAAACCGGCTGATTTTCCCGGTTGATCAGGGGCGAAGTGCCTTTCTGCCGGTTTTTACCGTTGACCGCTATCAGCAGGGGCAAAAGCAGCTGGGGCAGCGCAAACGGCATTACCACCACTGGATAATCCCCGCTTTTGAGTGTTGCCTTCTGCTTGCCCAGCCGGGCGAGATTTACCACGCGCTCTGCCACCTGATCGAGCGGAAAGCTCTGCCCGCCGGAAAGATTGACATAATCATAAACCCAGAAAATCCCGTCCTGCACCAGCAGTCCGGCAATCGACAGCTCCAGCTCCACCCGCTCAAAACTGAGGTCAACCCCGCGGGTGTTTGCCACCCCGATCTCACGATAACAGCGGCTGAAATGCAGATCAACCTTGAGCTCGGGCATCCGGGAATTCAGCGCCTCAATCAGATCCCCACCCCACTCCCGCATCTTCTGAATGTTGACGAGCAGGGTGCGGTTATCAAAGGTCGGAACCGCCGATGGCTCAGCCGGACGCGGCAGGTCAAAACGGGCGGTCTGCCCGAAAGCAGCGGCATCAATCGCAGCCCGGACCTGCTCTTCCAGACGCTCGGGATTGGTGCTGGCGGCAAAACCCACCTTGCCGTTTTTAATCACCCGCAACCCCAGACCATGGGTCAGCTTGGTCTCCTGAGCGAAGAATTTACCCTGCCGGAAAACCACTTCGGTCAGGTCAACCTCACTCTCATAAACATCCGCCTGCTCCACCCGGCTGGCTGCCAGCTCCAGGAGCTCAAGTCTCATCTCACCTCCTGCTGGTTAACTTAGCGGCCACCGATTACCACATTCCTGATTCTGATGTGCGGGGCACCGGTTGTGACCGGCAGCGGCGACTGTCCATCCTTGCCACAACCGCCGAGCCCGCCGTGAATCATCAGGTCATTACCGATGGCATCAATATTCCTCAGGGTCTCAAACACATTGCCGGCAAGGGTCGCATCCCGGACCATCTTCGTGAGCCTGCCATTCTCAATCCGGTAAGCATACTGGGAAGAAAAGGTGAATGTTTCCAGCTCGGTCATCCCGCCCCGGCTGCCCACGACATAAAGCCCGTCTTTGACCTCAGCCAGCATCTCATCAAATCGCCGGTTCTGGGGCACGATGTAGGTGTTACTCATCCGCACAATCGGAGCAAAACGGTAACTGATCGCCCGGGCATTACCGGTCACACCTTCCCCCATCAGATAGGCGGTATGCCGGCTGTGCAGGTGGCTGGCAATCACCCCGTTTTTGATCAGGTCGGTGCGCTGCGCCGGCACACCCTCGTC
Source organism: candidate division WOR-3 bacterium (assembly GCA_039801085.1). NCBI lineage: Bacteria > Pseudomonadati > Caldifarciminota > Caldifarciminota bacterium. Next base: position 35,049 of record JBDRTY010000002.1, read on the forward strand.
GTCATAGCCGTAACTGCCGTTTTCACCCGGCAGGGTCGGATCATCAACAATTGTCAGCTCCTCAACCCCGTACCGGGTGCCGATCCGCATCAGCTGCTTCAGCCGGTCATTTTCGGCAATATGGTCCGCCTCACTCAGATGGCCGAACGCCTCATGGGCAAATATCCCGCCGAGCAGCGGATCAATGATCACCGTATATGTCCCGGCAGTCACCGGCTCCGCCTTCAGCAGGTCAATCGCAATTCTTGCCACCCGTTCAACCATACCTTCCCTGCCCCGAAGCGACTCAAACCCGGCAGCCCGGCCAAAGGACTCTCCATACTGCTGAATGTTGGCTCCATCCCGGGCAATCGCCTGACAGGAAAACCCGGTGCGCACAAACTCCTGCTCAATGTAACGGTCCTCGCTGGAATACCAGTAAACGGTCCGGTGGCTGTCCAGATATGATGCTACCGTACTTACTATCTGCTTCGGCGCCAGAAGCAGCCGGTTGTAATCGTGAATCAGCTGCTGCTTTTCCGCAAGCGGCACCAGCCTCGGGTCCTCATGTCTGGGCAACCGGATAATCTCGTCAAGTGCCGGCAGAAAGATCAGACCGCCATCCCGCGGCGGCAGCTCCGCTGCCTGAATTGCCAGCTCATCTGCCAACTCCTTCAGCGACTCATCCACGGTATTAAAACTGGCAATCACCCAGTTTCCCCGATAAAAAACCCGCAGACACCCGCCCCGCTCAAAACCGGTGCCAATGTCCTCAAGCTCCCGGCCGCGGTAGACAATCCTGGTGGTTTCACTTTCCTCAATCCGGATATCGGCATAATCCACCGCCAGCCCGGCAAGCACCTCTTTAAGAAACGCCTTCATATCAGCATACAGAGAATAAAAAATTATAAACTAATGTCAACTTTACCGGCACAACGAAAAAGGGCGATGCACCGTGGGAACTGGCGCATCGCCCAATTTATCTGTCCCGGCTGCGGAATCCAGCCGAAACTCAGAGCGCGAACCCCCTGTATTCCCTGTTCAGGCTCGGTCAAAGGCACTTATACTTATGCAAATCATGTGCCATTTATAAATATTTAACTAAACTCTTTGTTTTTAAATAGTTGCAGAACAGGGCAATTCTCACGCCATGCTTAATAAAACGCCAGTGCTGCTTATTTTTTCAGCAAATCTGGGCTAACTTATGCCGTATTCTCTGATTTTCTTCCTCAGGGTATCGCGATGGATTCCCAAAAGCGCTGCTGCCCGGCTCTGGTTGCCATTACATTTTATGAGTGCCTCCTGGATTGCCAGCTTTTCCAGCTCTGCCAGTTTGAGCGACCCGACAATCTGCTCAATGCCGGTCACAGTGCGGGCTTTAGGTCCGGGTGCAGACGGGGTTACATGTGCCTGAAACTGGGCAATGGCGGTAGCGATATGTCCGACGCCGATGATGTGCGTGTTTTCATACTGTGCCCGGTCATACGCCTGATTGATAATTGCCCGCAGGGTCCGGACATTGCCGGCTGCAAACAGCGGTCTTTCTCCGGAAATATGCTGGAGCACAATCTGCGTGAGAAACCGCACCGCGGTCGGGTCAGACTGCAGCTTCTGCCGGACATAGGGATTTCTGTTCCGTTCGGTTACAAAGAACTCAAAAAACTCGCCGATATCATCCTCAACCGTCTGCGGCTTTTCCCCGGACCAGCGCTCGGCAACCGAAGGCACCGTAATGCAGTGGTGAACCAGCCGGGTGTAGAAGTCGCTCCGGAACCGCTGCTGCAGCTCCTCAATCGTCCGGTTTGTTGCGGTTATGATCCGGACATCAACCTCCTTCTCCACTGAACTCCCCAGCCGCTTAATCCGGTGGTACTCAATTACCCGGAGCAGTTTCTTCTGCAGCTCCTGGTCAATCTCGCCGATCTCATCCAGAAACACGGTCGACCCCCGGGCGGTCTCAAAGATTCCGGCACGCGGTGTCCGCGCATCGGTGAAGGCGCCGGTTTCATGGCCGAAAAGTTCATCAATGCACAGATTCTTGTCCATCGTGGTCATCTGCACCGTCAGCACATTCCTTCTCTCCGGCACGCGCTCGGAATAACGGTAACTCAGCCGGTGAATCGCCTGGGCGACAAGCTCCTTGCCGGTGCCGGGCGGACCGATCACGAGCACGATACTGTCAGTTGGGGCGGTGCGCTCAATTTCCCGCACGAGTGCCGCCATCCGCCGGGACCTGCCGACCACCATATGATGCGTCTCCCGCCAGTAAAACCGCTTATCCTCGGTAAGTGGTCTGAGCGCACACAGATCCAGCTTTTGCAGCACCGCCAGCTCCTCTGGCTCCTCACCTGCAGGACCGGCGAAATGACATTCCCCCACACCGGGGACCTGACAGATATCAATATACCGTTCCGGCGACTGCAGCACCTCAGCGCTCAGGTGAAAGACCACCGGTGCAATCTGCTCAATGTCAAGATGACGCAGATGGTAATAGATGATAAACCCCTGAAGCCGGCGGACATCCATTACCAAACCGGCAGGACGCAACCCCAGAGGAAAAACCGCCAGCTTCTGCTCGCTGTCCACCGCGGAAAAATCGACTCCGAGTACGATTCCGGCAACATGGACCCCGGCATTCTGCCGGTACCATTTTCTAATCGCCTCCAGACAGTCACAATAGACAAACTCAAACTCCTGGCCCAGCCTCCCTTTATCAAACTGACGGGCATATTCCACCAGGGTTTGAAACCTGCCCGGTCTGTCATAGACCACAAGCACAACTGGACGCTGTCCCCGACTGCTCATATCTGTTTTTGATAATTATATCTGCAGAAAACTGCCGCTCAAGAAAATCTGCACTGCCGAATTTTTCAATTTTCTCATGATTGAAATTGACTTTCTGCCTCCTTGCTGATAATTTATTTGTGTTATGCCGATTTTTACTGCGGTTTTTCTTCTAACCGGGCTGATTTCCGGTCCTGGTCTGACCAGGACACAAACTGCCTGCACCGCAGCACCGCGCTTCACCGACAACCAGGCCTCATTTGATATGTATCAGGACGAGATTGTAATTGACACCTGCTCCATAGTGGTGCTTGCGGGTGCTCAGGACTCTGCTGGCAACATCTATGCGCTCGTCGTCACCCCGGAATCAATTCTGAAAATCTACCGCTCTTCAGATCGCGGCGGTTTCTGGGAGGTGATGCTGACAATGCCGGTGCCGGCTCCAGTCAGCCAGGCAGAACTCCTGATCGCCGGAACTGACCCGGCAAAAATCTTCATATTTTTACTGACAACGGCTGCAGGCGGAGACCTTTGGCTGATGCGGACCACCTCCGATTTCACAGACCGGGACTGGCTGCCGGTAGCGGTCGGTCCGGATACGATCGACCGGTTTACCGTTACAGTTGACAACAACAGCCGCCCCTGTCTCTACTGTCTCTATGTCCGGGAACACCGGACCGGACCCAATGGCCGGTTCACCCGCTCGCTGGATCTCGGCAGCACCTGGGAACCGTTTCAGGATTTCTACAACTGCTCCCAACCCTGCCTTTACTTCGGTGCCGGCACCCTCCACTGCGCCTGGTGCTATGCGATTGACAATCGCCAGCTCCATTACACCCGGAACCGGCACTTTGGTGCGCCCGGCCGGTGGGAGCCCCTGCAGGTGCTTTATGCCACTGGCGAACGGTGCCTGACACCGGTGGTGGTTCAGGCAGAAACACTTCCTCCCTGGCGGGCACCGGTCTGGATCGCCTGGAGCGTTGCCCGGCGCGATACTGAGATGCTGGACCTGCTCATCACCTGCTCAACCGACGGTGGGAGCACATTTTCGACGCCGGTAAACCTCGGTGAGCCCTTCATTGATGAATGGTGGCCCAGCCTTGCCGCCACCAGCACCACGGTCAACCTGCTTTACAATGCGGGTGCCGGCGGTGAAAATGACCCGACGGTGATTTATTACCGGTATGCCCGCTGCTATGCACCCCAGCTGCTGAGCTCTCCGCTGAAAATTAACGATTCGCGGGCTAATCCAGCGGTCTCTGGTGCCCGACCCCGGGCGCTCGGTTCTGGCGCCCTGTTCAGCCATTATGGAGCAGGCACAACCGCCCGTGGTCTCTACTTCTACCGGCTCACACCCCGATTTGCGCTCCAACCCCGCACTCCAAAACCGGCATCAACCACCAGCATGATTCTTGATCCTGCCGGCAGAAGGGTAAACCTGACCGGCTCCCGCCGGAAAGCCGGGGTTTATTTTCTATCCGAAGGGGACCGCTGGCGCAAACTACTGATTCTGCGTTAGTTAACACAACCATGCCCCCACCAGACCCCTCAACCCACGGTCGGGGGAACTGCCCCCAGAGCAGGCTGAAAAGGGGTATATAAACATAACACATTGATAAAAATTAATTTATAACTGCGGGCTAAAACAGGGGTGAATTCTCCGGTCCGCATGTGCTCAAATAATAAATGGCTGACCTGTCTTCCGGGGTTTACACCCGCATGTTGCTTACAAATTTACTACAGCTTGACTTTATTATAGCACTTAGCATATTTAATGTAAGGTTTATAAAATGAGCTGCTGTAATTGCGGGTCAGGGTATGAGGATTATTATTGGCGACATCCGGGTGGCAAGTTGCGGGAAATTGGGGCTGATAAACTTACCGATGCCGAACTGTTGGCGATTCTCATTTCATCAGGAATTAAGGGAAAAAGCGCGGAAAAAATCGCAAATGAGCTTCTTGAGAGATACGGCTCGCTTGAAGGCTTAGCAAACCAGCCGCTTGAAGGGTTGCTACAAATTAAAGGTCTGGGTGATCGGAAAATCATCCGCATCGCTGCGGCATATGAATTAGCCCGACGGTTAATGGAGAAAGGAAAGTCCTGTGAGCCCAGAAGGAAATAAGAATACAAAATTAACCGAAAAGCCGGCGCGAATACCGGACATCCGGAAAACCTCCCGCTGGGATGAAAGTATTAATCAATACCTCCAGCAGGTGAAAGAATTGGCAAGTGAATCCGCCCGCTCTCATTGTTTCATAATGCTGGTAAAAGACCTGCTTGGCACTCAGCCCGGCTTTATTGAAGAATACCTTGCCGGAATTGAGAAATACCTGAGAGTCAAACAGAGGGACGGAATTCTCAGGGGTGAGGCGGACAATTTATTCGGCAATGTGATAATTGAGTTTGAGTCAGACATCACCAAAAAACGCCCTGAAGCCGAAAGCCAGTTGCGGCGATATGTTGCCATCGCCTGGTCTCAGGAAAAGCCAGAGTCTCGTCGCCCCTATCTCTGCATTGCCACTGATGGCATTCGCTTTCTCACTTACACACCGGCAATAGCGGACTCAAATCAGCAGGAGATAGTACCGGAGGATGTTCGTCTCAATCTCCTCGGGGAGGTAGACTGGACTCGCCTCAATTCTGATGAGATATATTACTGGCTTGACCGCCATTTCCTGCGCCAGGAAGATCTCAATCCAACAACCGAATTTATCGTCCGGGACTTCGGGATAAAAAGCCATGCCTATCAGACCGCAACTACTGCCCTTCTCAACCTCTGGCAGAAGATTAAATCTCAGAGCGAATCGGCAGTAATATATGAAACCTGGAACAAATACCTGCGAATTGTTTACGGCAGCACGGTAGCCGATGATGAACTGTTTATCCGCCACACCTATCTCGCCACCTTGGCAAAACTACTTGCCTGGATGCGCCTAACCCAAAGCACCAGTCTGCCGGATGATGCCCAGATTATCGAAATGCTCGAAGGTCTGTTATTCAAAAAGCATGGAATTGAAAACTTTATTGAAGAGGACTTCTTCTCCTGGGTGGCGCGCCCCAATGCCCAGAAGGTCGGGGTTGGGGTTGTCCGCCGGCTCTTCAGCCTTTTACAGAACTACAATTTAAGGGAATTATCTGAAGATGTTCTGAAATCGCTCTATCAGGAACTTGTTGATCCTGAAACCCGCCACGATTTGGGTGAATTCTATACCCCAGACTGGCTTGCCCACCGGATGGTCAATTATCTCCTCAATAAAAATCCTGCAGGCAGCGTCCTTGACCCTGCCTGCGGCTCGGGCACATTTCTCTATCTCACGATTAAGGAAAAACGGCGAAGATTGGGCAACACCCAGAAGACGCTTTATCACATCCTTAACTCGGTCTGCGGTGTTGATGTCCACCCTCTGGCGGTGATCATCGCCAAGACCAACTTTATCCTTGCCCTTGGCGACCTGCTCCAGAAAAGAAAAGGGCACATCGTCATTCCGGTATACCTTGCCAACACATTAAGGCTGCCAGAGCGGATGATGGGAAGTCCTTTATTCATCCTGCCCCTTGAAGGGCAGGAGTTCCCCATACCGGAGGAGTTGTTACAAGATACCAGCCTTTACGACCAGAGCGTAGAACTGGCGAAAGAGTTCGCCCGGCAGAACAAGGGCAAAAATATCTCTGAAGAAGCATTTCATAACTTCCTCCTCGCCCAGAATTTTCCCTATGCCCACAATGAAACTCTTGTCAACTCAATCTTTAAGCTTGTTGAAACCCTCAAGGTATTTATTGATAAAGACCGCGACACCATCTGGGCGTTCGTCCTGAAAAACATTTACAAACCGCACTTCCTTTTAAATAAATTTGACTTTGTTATCGGTAATCCGCCATGGATTGCCTTTCGTGCTCTTGAACCCAATCACCAAAAATATCTCAAAACCCGTATAACTAATATCTACAAATTAACTACTGGGGCACCAGAAAATATTCCTAATCTTGAGGTCGGAACTTTCTTCTTTATTCGTGCCTCGGACCTATATCTTAAGCTCGGTGGCACAATCGCCTTTGTCCTGCCAAAAAGCATCTTCAGTGCTGACCAGCACGACGGCTTGCGCCGGCGCACATTTGAATTAACCGGAAGCGGGGAAAAGCTCTACTGGCAGGAGGTGTGGGACTGTGAAAATGTCACACCCCTTTTTAATGTCCCTGCCTGTGTTCTGATTGCTGAAAAAAGAGAAGTGATAAAAACCCCCAGTTCTCCCTCCCCTTTTGCGGGCGAAATTCTTGAGGGTGAGTTATCCCGCAAAAACGCCTCACTCCAAGAGGCTGAATACGAATTAAAGGTAACAAAAACCCGGTTCTATCTGCATATCCGCGGCAAACGCTCATTTTGGGCAGTTGATAAGGCTGTTGAGTTAAAGGGACAATCTTATTACATAAAGAAATTCCTTAGGGGTGCCGAGCTTGATCCGCGTCCTTTTTGGTTTGTAGAAGTCAAGCCTTCACCATTAGGCTTTAACCCTGACCTGCCACCACTTGAAACCGCTGAGCGGGCGAAGAAAGAGGCAAAAGATGCTTATAAAGGGCTTGTTCTGAAAGGCACGGTAGAAAGCCGGTTTCTCTATGCCAGCCTCCTTTCAACCGACCTTCTGCCCTTCGGACACCTTGACTATCGCCTTGTTGTCCTGCCAATTGAACCGGCAGACGACCATTACAAACTCATTGATGCTGGCGAAGCCCGCAAACGGGGGTTTCTCCATCTTGCCCAGTGGCTGGAGAAAGTTGAAAAGGAGTGGGAAAAAAGGCGATCGGTAAAGGCAAGGAGTTTTACCGTCTTACAATGGCTGGACTACCGAAAAAACCTGACCAACCAGAATCCAAAAGCAAGATATAGAGTGATATATAACACATCTGGAACAATTTTAACCGCAGCGGTAGTTGAAAATGAAAATATTTCTTTTAAATTTGGCAACCAAGAAGTTAGAGCTCAAGGGTTTATTGCAGATACAGTAACCTATTGTTACGAAACTAATGATAAACAATCGGCCTATTCGCTTGCGGCAATACTTAATTCACCATATCTAGACCATTTAATAAAACCGATGCAGAGTCGGGGACTATGGGGGCCAAGGCATCTCCACAAGAAACCGCTTGAATTTCCAATTCCTAAATTTGATGAAAGAAACCCAATTCATCTCCGCCTATCCGAACTAGGCGAGAAATGCACTGAGAAGGTCAGACAATGGCTTGACCAGGGTGGTGCCAAGGGTATCAAGGATATCGGCCGATTGCGGGCATTGGTGCGCCAGCTCCTCGCCCCGGAACTCGCCGAAATCGATCAGCTGGTGCAAAAATTGCTGGGTTGATTAAAGGGCAAACTTTGACGCCTTCTTATGCTTTCCTTGGAATTGCAGAACTTTCGCCAGTGAGCGCAAAAATTCTTGACGATATTAAAGCCTACCACGACCTGCTGCTTGAACAGTTTTTGACTCAGAAATAACTGCTATAATTTAAGTTTAGCTTCTAGTAACTGATTTTGACTTTTCAAGGCAGATGCCTAAGCTATTTTATAATAATCAAAACAGGAGCAAAAAGTGAAAAAGGGTGTAACCGTTTTGTTTTTAGTAAGTGTCTTTATCCTGCCGCTTGGCGCCCGCGAACTGCTGGTCCAGTGGTGTCCCGGGGCTGATTACGATTTGACTGTGGTCAGTCATTTTCCGGTGGTTGCCGAGCTGGAGGACTGCTACCTGCTCAGGGTGGACGAAGCCCGACTGCCCGCACTGAACTACCTGCCCGGCGCGCTGCGCATTCTGAATCTGCCCGCAGACAAACAGCTGTTCTATGTCAAGACCCCGGCCGGATTTGACCGGCAGCAGCTTGCCCGCTTCGGCCTCGTTGCCGGTGAAACACCCGGCGGAGTTCTGCTGGCAACCGATGAGACGGCAATTATCGGTCTCAACCGCCTGCCGGTTGAGCTGTGCCATCTGCCCCTTGAGCCGGTTAACCTTCAGCCCGCAGGTCCGCTGCCCGCACCGGTTTCCGTCTCAGAAAGCCTGATTACCGCACTGGTTGCGCGGGTGAATCCCGATTCGGTGCTTACCCATATCCGGCGGCTGCAGGATTTCTACACCCGCTACTCCACGACCGAATCCTGCCGGGCGGCGGTCGAATGGATGCGGGAAAGGCTTGCCGGTTACGGCTGTGACTCCACCGCACTTGAGACCTACCGCACCAGTTACGCCCCGAATGTCATCGGCGTCAAGCTGGGCAGAGTCAACCCCAGGCCGATCTATGTGATCTGCGGGCATATTGACAACACCTCAGACTATGCACCTGAACACTGCCCGGGTTCAGATGACAACGCCTCCGGGACCGCAGCGGTAATCGAGGCGGCGCGGGTATTTCAGGACATAAACTTTGCCTATTCAGTCTATTTCATCGGCTTCACCGGCGAGGAGCAGGGTCTTGTCGGCTCGGACAGCTTCTGCCGCCGGGCGGCCCGGCGCGGGGACTCAATCAAGGCGGCGCTGAACTTTGACATGATCTCCTATGGCCGGCAGAACCTGGACTCCTTTGAGGTGATCGGTAAAACCTCCAACCCTGCCTGCGCCTGGCTCGTGGACTCATTCATCGCCAGCGCCCGCACCTATACCGCGCTCAAGCCGGTGCGCCGGCTTGTCACCTCTGCCCCCTATTCGGACCATCATTCGTTCTGGCAGCGGGGTTATCCTGCCCTGTGCGGGATTGAACATGACTTCACCCCGATGTATCATACGATTGGGGACACGATCGGCCCGCTTTATTATGTGAACTGCGGCACGAACAACTGGCTGATGGCAACTGAGGCGATCAAGGCGGCGGTTGCCACCATTGCCAAGCTCGCCGGTGCAATGGAGCCGACCGGAAACACTGAATCCGCTGACCGGTCAGCGCTGCTGACTGTCCGCCCTGCCCTCCTCGGCAAGCCGCCATTTCACCTGCCGGTGCGCGCGGGCGAACAACATTGGGCAGTTTATGATGCCCGGGGCGCGCTGGTAACAACCGGCGCGAGCCCGGTCTGGGATGGTCGCAGCAGTCGCGGGAGTCCGGTTGCGCCCGGAATCTACTTCCTCCGGTCCGGCAGCCGCACCACCTGCTGCCTGCTCGTCAGCCCTTGACAAATGACTACCCATGTGGAAAATAAAACCTGATGCTCAGATTTCGCCGCCGCCTGTTTCCCGAGCGCCGTTATCTATTTCCACTCCGCTGGCTCTTCTGGCTGCTCTGGGGCGGGCTTTTGGTTTTTCTTTTCTGGATTTTACGGCATTGGCTTAAATAAAAAGAGAGGAGTTGAAGATGGGGGCGTTAAATTTTAACTACAAAGACATCTTCCGGGCATTGCGCCTGGGTTTCTCCGCCAAGAAGGTCGGCATGACCATGCTGGGTCTTTTATTCGGTTTTGCCGGCTATTCATTACTTACCTACCTTGCCCACCTGATTGCCGGAAACGACTGGGTGTCAATCTGGGAGACCTACCGGCTTCTCCCCTTTCCCGCACCCAATCTCCCCTTTCCCTGGATTTCCTGGCTGATTTATGGCCTGGGTGTTATCTGGTTTCTGATTGTCATGCTCGTCACCGGCAGTGCGGTCGCCAAGGTTACCTACGAACAGCTCCGCGGGAATGAATTTTTTGAGGCGGGCGAAGCCTTCAGATTCGCATTCCAGAATCTTGGCGCAATTCTGGGCAGCCCTCTGCTCATCATCGCCTTTATTCTGATACTGGTAATTGCGGGTTTGATATTAAGTGCTTTAGGCTCAATACCTTACATTGGACCGGTGATTACCGGTATCTTTGCGGTCCCGGCGTTCTTCGCTGCCCTCTTTATCGTATATCTGCTGATAGTGCTGATCTGGACCCTGTTTCTGGGACCAGCCATTGTTGGTGCGCTGGGAAACGACACCTTTGACACCCTGTTTGAGGTGTTCTCCTGTATCAATGAACAGCCGGCACGGCTCTTCTGGTTCACTGCGGTGATCGCCTTTCTGGGCAAACTCGGCTCATTACTCCTGGGAATGGCATCCAGTATCGCAGTCCGAATCGGCACGCTCATCCTTTCGGTGTTTATGGGCGAAACCCTGAGTGAAATGCTCAACGGCACCGGTTTCATCTTTCAAATCTCGGTTCCGCAATGGGGGGTGTTTGCTCCGCTCCACAAGATGATTGTCTGGGAAACAGCTCTGTACGGACTTAACAGCTATCTCAGCCCGCTCTTCTGGGAAAGCCCGGGCTGGGGTATTTATCTAGGTGCGGTGCTCTTCAGTGTCTGTATCTACGGCATTGCGCTGATGGTTCTGGCATACGGGCTCTCGGTCTGGTTCTCCGGCAATGTTATCATTCTCGGCGTTCTGATCAAGAAGAAGGACGACAAAAACATTTATGAATTGAGCGAAGAGGAGCCGGAACTGCTGGAGCCTCAGGATAAAACCCAGTAAGCATTATCGGCAACCAACTTTTTGCCACCCTGGAAATAACCGTAACCGGTCAGGTCCAGGGTATCGGATTCCGGCCTTATATCTACCGCCTGGCAAAAAGGCTGGGCATCAGAGGAACGGTCACCAACACCCGCGCCGGTGTAACCATCCTTGCTCAGGGAAAAGGGGCAGCTCGGCTCCTCGAACACCTTAAAAAACATCCACCCCGGCTGGCGCTCATCTCCGAAATCCGTGCCCGGACCGTCAGGAAACCGCCCTTTTCAGGGTTTAACATCGTTCCCAGTTCAATCACCCCGGGAAAGCCCGGGGTTGAGGTCCTGCCCGACCTTGCAACCTGCTCAGTATGCAAGCGCGAGCTCGCCGACCCGCATAACCGCCGCTACTTCTACCCATTCATCAACTGCACCCAGTGCGGTCCCAGATATACGATAATACTTCAGCTTCCCTATGACCGCGAACGCACCACGATGCGCAGTTTCCAGATGTGCGAAGAGTGCCGGCAGGAGTATCTGTCTCTAAAAAACCGCCGCTTCCACGCCGAGCCAATCGCCTGCCCGAAATGTGGACCAGCGGTTCAACTCCTGAACAAAAAGAGAAAACCGGTTGCTGGCGACCCGATCGACGAGGCCGCCCGTCTGATTCTCAGCGGTAAGATATTGGCAATCAAAGGATTAGGCGGATTCCACCTGTGCTGTGACGCTGGAAACGATCGTGCGGTCCGGCGCCTGCGCCGGCTGAAGGGCAGAGACCGAAAACCATTCGCTTTGATGGTGGAAAGCCTGACCGCAGTAAAAAAAATCTGCCATCTCCCGGCCGGTGCTGCCAGGCTTCTGCGCTCTCCGGCAGCGCCGATCGTCCTTTTACCAAAGCGCAAGCATACAAAAACCAGACTCTCACCACTGATTGCACCTCATAACCCAGCCTATGGTGTGTTTCTGCCCTATACACCACTGCACCTTCTGATCTTTAAATCATTGAAAAAATATCATGTTAAACTGCCGGTGCTGATCATGACCAGCGCCAATTTCAGTGAAGAGCCCATTGCCGCATCCGAGGATGAGCTTTTCAGTCGCAGCGAACCCTTGTTTGACTTTGTGCTCACGCACAACCGGGAAATTGCCAACCGGTGTGACGATTCAGTGCTCCAGGCTGAAACTGCCGGTTCAATCATGGTCCGCCGTTCGCGCGGGTACACCCCCAAGCCGTTACACCTGAGCCGGATGTTTCACGTGAAACACCCGACACTGGCGATAGGTGCGGACAGCAAAAACAGCTTTGTCCTCGCTGCCGGAGAAAGGGTTTATGCCGGACCCCACATCGGAGAACTGGGAACTGCTGCAGCAGAGGATTTTTTTCTCGGGGCACTGAAACGGCTCATCGAGTGGACCGGAATCAAACCGGCAAGGGTGGTCTGCGACCTGCATCCGGATTACAGCTCGGTCCGGCTGGCAGAAACTCTAAGCAGAAGATTCCAGCTCCCGCTCAAACGGGTTCAGCATCATTATGCCCATATCCTTTCGGTAATGGCAGAACATGGTCTGCGCGGTCCGGTGCTTGGGCTGGCAGCTGATGGCACCGGCTACGGGCTGGACCGGGCAATCTGGGGTTGTGAGTTTCTGCTGATAAACCCGGACCGGACCTGGAAAAGGCTGGGCCATCTCGCCTACCTGCGTCATGGTGCGGGCGCCGGCTATCTGGCTGACCCGGTTCAGGTGGCGGCGAGCTATCTCCTTCAGTCCGGAATTGAAATGGGTGCGCTCCGGAGCCTGGGGCTGCGAGTTTCATCGGCGCCTGCACATGCACCGGTTATAACCTCAAGTCTGGGGCGTCTGTTTGATGCGGTAGCAGCAATTACCGGTGTCTGCCGGCAGGCGACATTTGAAGGTGAGGCGGCAATTGCCCTGGAGAGTGAGGCATTAACTGCAGGCACTACAGCCGGATTAAAATTGGGAGAAATTGATCCGCTGAGTTTTGACCAGGAGATGCTGCTGGTCGATCCCTGTCCTATAATTAGAACGGTCTTTCAGCTGATTTGCTCAGGAATTCCGGCAGGAAAGGTGTCGCTGTGGTTCCATCAGACACTGGTCCGGACATTTCATCAGGCACTGACCCGGCTGGCAAAGCTTAATCAGATCAGGACGATCTGTCTTTCCGGCGGCAGTTTTCAAAACCGGCTGTTGCGTCAGGAGCTGGTGCACAAATTGCGCGCTTCCGGTTTCAGCGTATATCACAACCAGGAGTTTCCCTTAAATGATGGCGGCATTGCCCTGGGTCAGGCGGTTGCTCTTGATTGAATTTTTTGAAAAATTTTATCAATTTTGGCGTTAAAATTCTTGACACCAGCAGGAGCAGAGATAGTATATTTACTAATCTGAAGTAAAACTGGCGGATTGCTGTGGAAACTTTGAGCACCTGCTTTCTATGTTATTTTATGTCCGCATTTTACGAAGTGGGTATGTGTGGAAAAACATGTGGATAAATATGAAGAAAATTTGTGGTTTTCTGGTCTATGAGTGCAGGAGTTGAAACCATTTGGGGATCGGTTCTTGATTTGCTGAAAACAAGGGTTGCGCCCGAGGCGTTTGACGCCTGGTTGAAACCGACGACCCTTGTTGAGTGGGCTGATGGGGTTGTCCGGATTGGCGTGCCCAACAGCTTTTTCTGTGACTGGCTTCAGCACCATTACCTCGCTGATCTGCTCCTGGCATTAAAAGAGATTACCGGCAGAAGCCTCCGGGTTGAATTTGTCGTTACCGGGCAACCGGCATCTGAACCGCCGGCAAAACCACCAGAGCAGCTGTCGTCACCAGTTCAAACCCCGCCCTACCGGCTGCGGTCGCGCTACACCTTTGATACCTTCATTGTGGGCGAGGGCAACCGTCTTGCCTGCGCCGCAGCAAAAAATGTTGCCCAGAACCTGGGGCGGGCTTATAACCCGCTGTTTATTTACGGCGGAGTCGGACTGGGCAAGACCCATCTGCTGCAGGCAATCGGCAATGCCGCACTGACAATCTATCCGGGCCTCAGGTTCTGCTACACACCTGCCGAAGCCCTGTTTCTGGAGCTGATTCAGGCGATCGGGAAAAACACCCGGGTGGAGTTTAAGAACAAATACCGCGGGCTGGACCTCCTGCTGCTTGATGACATCCATTACCTCGTGGGCAAGGAAAGTCTCCAGGAAGAAATCTTTTATACCTTTAATGCGCTTCAGGATGCGGGCAGTCAGGTTGTATTTACCAGTGACCGACCGCCCAAGGACATCCCCACGCTCCAGGAGCGCCTGATTTCCCGGCTCGGCAGCGGGCTGGTTGTTGATATCCAGCCACCGGATCTGGAAACCCGGGTGGCAATTCTGCTGCAGAAGGCAAAACTGGAGAACTTCAACCTGTCCGAGGAGATTGCGGTTTATATTGCTGCCCGGGTCCGTTCCAATATCCGCACCCTTGAGGCAACGCTCGTACGCCTGATCGCGCTCCATTCACTGACCGGCAGAGCCTTGGACACCAAGCTTGCCGATGAGGCGCTTAAGGATCTGGTCCTGCCTGAACAGCCGCTTGATGCCCAGCGGATCATCAACGCCGTCGCAGAACATTTTCAGGTGCCGGTCGCAGACATCAAGAGCCCGATCCGCACCAAGCGGGTAGCACTTGCCCGGCAGACCACAATGTATCTGTTGCGCCATCTTCTGAACCTCTCGCTTAAGGATATAGGTTTCCTCATCGGGGGGAAGGACCACACGACCGTAATGCACGCCTTGGAAAAAATCACCGAGCTGAAAAACCGTGATCCCGCCTTTGCCTCAACTCTTGATAAGCTCTGCCGCGAACTGAGCAGCTAAAACCCTACCGGGGAAAAACCGGTGGACAACATGGTTGAAAAAGAAAGTGTCTGCTATCTATTAACATTAAACAACATTTCCACTCTCATATAATCCACATAACCAGATTTAGCTAATTATCTGAAATAATTATATATTAAATCATTGAACCCGAAATCCACAACCACAACATATACAACAGATAATAAAATACAAATAAGCTGTTGTATATTTTTTATAAGACATCTATTTTTAAATATACATTAAATTACGATGTTTTTTGTTGACAGCTGTATTTTGTTTTTGTATAATATAATAATATGACTCACCTGTTTCTGCTCATTATCACTGTATTCTGGCCCGTGCCACCAGAGAATCAGGTACATCCGCTGGGAAACAACTGGGGTGAGTTCCAGGATTATGGCGGTGGTGCCTATTTTCATAACGGGATTGACATCCTGACACCGGACACCTCCGGGGTTGAAGTGCGGGCGGTGGCTCCGGGCTGGGTCAAGGCGTGGGGCACAATTCAGGCGGAACTGCATTACCGGATTGCGGTTTGTGATTCACCCCTGACCTTTACCGGCAGGGCGGAAGGCTGGCTTTATGCTCATATTGACCCCAACCGTTACCACAAGAATCTCGGTGATCCGGTTGCGGCAGGGGATATTATCGGTTATCTGGTTGCCTGGCCGGTTGACTCATCTTTTGACCACATTCACTTTGCGCGGATTTCTGATACCGGAGCGACCTGGCAGCGGTTTCCCAGCCCGACCTGGTGGTTTGTGCAGAATCCACTTTTGGTGTTGAATCCCAATACCGATCTTGAACCGCCGGTATTTGAAAATGCCCGTGCCGGCTGGCGCTTTGCCTTCTGCCGGGACAATCAGAACAACCGTTATCTTCACCCGGATTCGCTCAATGGTGATGTGGATATCATTGCCCGGATTTTTGACCGCACCGGTTTTTCTTCAGGCAGTCAGATCTGGGACCGGCTGGCACCTTATCAGATTGAATACATGATCCGCCGCGAGGACGGGCTGGTGGTTGTACCCTGGACTTTATCGGTGCAGTTTTCCAATCTGCTTGACGGCGGACTGGTCAATGTTGTTTATAAAACTGATAATGTCTGCCGATCCCGGGGTGATTATTCCTCACGCCAGTACTATTTTATTATTACCAATACCGACGGTGATTCAGTTATCGAAGCAACTGACACTGCGGGCCGGTGGTCAACCGCCCTGCTCGGTGATGCCGGCTACTGGGTGATTGTGCGGGCGGCCGATGTTGCGGGTAATATTACTGTTGACTCCATGCTTGTCCACACCCGGAATGGCGTCGGCGTTAATGAGCTGGCCGGGGTCGATGTACCGCCGGTCTTTAATGTCGTCCCGATCCTTGCTTCCGGACGGACCGGGCTGATGGTGAGGCTTGTCCGACCGGCGCCGGTTAAGCTCCGGCTTATTGACCCTGCCGGCCGGGTCGTTCAGGCGCTGGACTGCGGTCAAATGGATTGCGGCATTCACCGGCTGGAGCTGAAGCCGGTTGAGCCCGGGGTTTACAATCTTGAGATTACTACCGGTCGCTTCCGCCGGTTTTCCCGGCTCATAATAACCGGTTGAACTTACTTGAAACTTGAAAAATTTTTGGTAGTCTAATTATTGAGGGCACGTAGGCCCGGTACACTACAACGGCTCGGTCAACAGAATTGCCGCGTAACTGGACCTACCGTGACCCTCACCAAATTTAAAGAAAAGCCGGCACACAGGTGCCGGCTCACTGTTTTTAGGTCGGTGTTACTCCAGGAAGATGATGTTGCGCTTGGCGCACATCTCCTTGAGCACCCTGGGCCAGACGGTAACCGAAACCTCGCCCAGCGATGCGGTGCGCAGCAGATACATATAGGTGCGCGACTGACCGATACCACCACCGATTGAAAGCGGTACCCGGTCGTTCATAATCGCCTGATGATAGGGGAGTTTCAGGAAATGTTCCTGTCCTGCCATTTTCAGCTGCTTGACCAGCGTTTCCTTGGTCACCCTGATGCCCATTGAGGTCAGTTCATGCCGGCGCCGGGTAACCGGGTTCCAGACAAGGATGTCGCCGTTCAGTCCGTGGGTCTCCTTGCCGGTCCAGTGGGAGGTGTCGGTGATCCAGTCATCATAATCGGCCGCCCGCATTTCATGGGGCAGACCATCCTTGAGCGGATAGCCGATACCGATGATGAAGACCGCCGGCGCCACTTCCTGCAGCAGTCTGGTCTCCCGCTGTTTGCGGGGGAGGTCCGGATAGCGCTCAAGGATTTCCTCGGCGTGGATGAACATCAGCTCTTCCGGAATTGGCGGATATTTATCAGTCCGCAGTGCCGGAAATTTTTCCTGCACCAGGTGCGCAGCACCAACAATCACCTTCCAGATTTTTCTTACGGTGTCCTTGAGATATTCGAGATTGCGGTCTTCGGCGGTGATTGCTTTCTCCCAGTCCCACTGGTCAACATAGGAGGAGTGATCGTGATCAAGGAAGTAGTCCTTGCGTACCGCCCGCATATCTGTGCAGATCCCTTCGCCAACCCTGCAGCCGAACTGGGCAAGGGCAAGCCGCTTCCACTTGGTGGCTGCCTGAACAATCTGGGCGTTGATGCGCGGTGAGATGCCGAGTCCGCAGGGGAATTCAACCGGAGTGCGCGAGCCGTCGCGGTCCAGGTAGTCATTGACCCCGGACTCCCGCTCCACAATCAACGGCACCTGCACCATATGAAGATTGAGCTCGCGGCACAGGTTTTTCTCAATATACTCCTTGACCGCAAACAGGGCATCCATCCGCTGCAGCGGTGGCAGTAGCGGCCGGTAGTCGTTCGGCAGAACCTTTTCCACCTCTTCATATGTGCCGACACCGGGACCGGCGAGGTCTGCCCGCTTCTGGTCGAGCAGGTTTACCTTGCGGCCCGGTTTTTTTCGGGCGGCGGTTTTCTTCGGCGCCTTTTTCGCCGCCGGTTTTTTTGCCACTTTTTTGACCGTCTTTTTTGCCTTTTTCTTCAACATAGCATAACTCCTTTGTTTTTGTGCAGTTTACACGGGTATGATGACTATGACTAAATCTTATCCAAACCGGTCAAGCTGTCAAGAAAACAAACATTGACGCAATTCCGATTTATGGCTTGACACTTGCAGATCACCGGTTTAAAATCTGCTGTGCAGATCCGGGTGGGCACATCAGGCTGGTTTTACAGCTGGAACCCTGAACGCACCCTTGACTGGTATGCGGCAAATTCGGGACTGAATGCGGTGGAGCTGAATGCCTCCTTTTACCGCTTCCCGTTTCCCAATCAGATCAAATCCTGGGCAAGGAAGGGTGCGGCGTTGCGCTGGGCGGTCAAGGTCAGCCGGCTGGTGACCCATGTCCATCAGTTCAATGCCGCAGCCCTTGAGGTCTGGCACCGCTTTGCCGACATTTTTGCACCGCTGGACCGGCGGATCGATTTCTATCTGTTTCAGTTACCGCCGGCACTCACCCCGCGATCAAGAAACCGGATTGAAAAATTTATTCAGCAGGCCGGCCTCGGCAGCCGGCTGGCGCTGGAGTTCCGCAATAGGGAATGGTTCACCTCGGAATCCAGCATATGGGCACAGGAGCTGGGAATTACTCTGGTTTCAGTTGATGCACCGGCAGCAAGCGGGTTGCCGCCGGCAGTATTCTGCACCAGCAGAGCGGTTTATCTGCGCCTGCACGGCCGGACCGGATGGTATCAGCACAACTATACTCCAGCGGAGTTGAGGGAGATCGCCGGACGGATTGTGTCTGCAGCACCAGATGCGGTTTATGTTTTTTTCAATAACGATCAACACATGCTGGCGAATGCAAGGCAGATGTTAAGCATCCTTAAGCGCCATGCTCGAGATTGACGGCAGTTATGGTTCTGGCGGTGGCCAGATTTTGCGGACCGCACTCGCCCTGAGTGCAATTCTGGGCAGGGGTTTCAGTATCAGCAATATCCGGGCACGGCGTCCCAGGCCCGGGTTGATGCCTCAGCACCTCGCTTCAGTCCGGGCGGCAGCCGGGCTGTGTAACGCCCGGGTCCGGGGCGGCGTGCTCGGTTCAACCGAGCTCGATTTCGAGCCCGGCTCAATTCAGGCGGGGAATCTGGCCGTGGATGTTGCCGGAGAAAGGGGGAGTGCCGGTGCAGTAACCCTGGTTGCCCAGACAGTTATGCCAATCATGCTTTTTGCTTCCCAACCCTGCACAGCAACTTTGCGGGGTGGGACTCATGTTCCGTTCAGTCCGGTTTATGAATACCTTGCGCGAGTGTTGATTCCGTTTATCGGAAATCTGGGCTACCGGGCTGAAGCCCGGCTGTGCCGGGCCGGATTTTATCCGGCAGGGGGTGGCGAGGTTCTGCTCAGGACCATGCCGGCGCAACCACCGGGCACAGACCGTATTGTCCTTGCTGAACCGGGCAGGCTGAAAGGGCTAAGGGTTGTCTCGGCGGTAAGCCGGCTGCCGGTAAGCATCGCCGAGCGTCAGCTTAAACGGTTGGGCATGCGGTTGAAAAAGGCAGCCTTGGAGGCTGAGGTGCGGGAGGTGCCGGCAGACAGTCCCGGGACCTATCTGTATCTGGAGGCGGAATACGAACGGATTACCGTCGGTTTTTCGGCGCTGGGCAGAAAGGGAAAGCCGGCTGAGGCGGTGGCGGACGAGGTTTATGAGCAGTTTGCTGCCCACGAGCAGACCGGCTGTGCCCTTGACCCGCACCTTGCAGACCAGTGCCTGATTTTTCTGCTGCTGCGGAATTTACCATTCACCTTCACGACGAGCCGGGTGACCGACCACCTTGAGACCAACATCTGGCTGCTCAACTGTTTTCTGCCGGATCGGAAGATCGAACTGCAGGTTAATCAGGACCGGACCGGGGTGGTGCGGGCAGGATGCAGCAGGTGAACTCAAAAATTTATTTGACAAGGGTAAAAAATTTGTTAAATTAATAATGGTGAGGTGGAGGCGGTTGTTTCAGGCGACGGAACGGCATCTCAACCTCCTCAAAAAGCCCAAAGGAATGCCCTCGCATTCCAATCCCACCAAAAAGCCTCGCCTGAAACCAGCCCTGGCCGTCTTCACCTCACATTTTTAATTCAGGCTGCGGTTCGTTAATTTCAGATAAATTTGAAATTGGACCTAAAAACGGGCGCTCAGTTTCAGCGCCAGGCGGATGGCAGCGAGCATTGAACCGGGGTCAGCCCGGTGCTGTCCGGCGATATCGAATGCCACGCCGTGCAGGGGAGAGGTGCGGATTCTGTTCAGTCCGAGCGTCACATTGACCCCCGCACCGCGGGCGAGCAGTTTTGCGGGAATCATTGCCTGATCGTGATACATCGCGACAAACCCGTGAAACCGGTCAAGATTGACAAAGATGGAATCGGCGGGCAGAGGCCCTTCAGCCCGGATCTTTTTTCGCCGTGCCTGAATTATTGCCTGACGGATGCGCTGTTCCTCTCCCAGCGAAAACTCGTCGGCATGAGGGTTGAGGGCGAGTACGCCGATTGCCGGCTGCTCAATTCCTTCCAGCTGAAGGTATTCATTCAGCAGGATAATTTTTTCCCGCACCCGCGCCGGGGTAATCTGCCGTGCCACCCGGGCAAGTGGCAAATGAATCGTGACAAAGATTACCCGGAATTGCGGTGACCAGGCAAGCATGGCATAGCGCCGGGCGTGCAACCGGTGGGCAAGAAATTCGGTCTGGCCCGGAAACCGGAATCCGGCAAGCCGGAGCGCACTTTTGGAAACCGGCGCAGTCACGAGTGCGGAGATGCGGTTCTGCTTCAGCAGGGTCGCGCCCGCCTCCAGCGCCTGCAGTGCCGCAACGCCACAATTTTTCTGCACCCGGCCGTACTGATAATCGCCGACCGCTCCGGTATCATAGAGTGCAACCGGAGGGAGCGAAACCTTCAATCGCGCCGCCTCCCTTTTCAGCACTTCAGCCGGACCGATCAGCAAAAGCCGGCGGTGAGCAACCTGCTGCAACGCCTTGATCACGATCTCCGGGCCGATCCCCGCAGGGTCACCGAGGGTGATACCGACCGGCGGCCGCATCAGGAAATCCTCAGTAATGGCTCAGTGTGCCGGCGCGCCGGGTCTGGCGCTCAATCAGGGCAAATACTGCCAGACCGAATGCCACCCAGAGCAGGGAAAGCAGCGCCAGCCGGATGAGGGCATCATGCAGGGTAAAACTGATCTTTTCCCCCATGAGAAAGTGGCGGGCGGTGAGGATCCCGTAGGTGGTCGGAACAAAGAGGGCCGCCTTCTGCATGAAAGCCGGCAGGACCGCCAGCGGATAGGCGATCGGGGTCAGAATCATCAGGATGCTTGACAGCGCCTCGCTGACCAGCCAGCCCTGCTTGAAGATCAGGGTGAAGCTGGCCATGAACATGCCGATGCCGTAGAGGGCGACGAGCATTAGCGCAATCACCAGCAGGGTCGGCAGCAGACCGAGCGGGTTGATCCGGATGCTGAAGATCGCCAGGATGAATATGATCTGGACCGCAATCATCAGCAGCTGGTGGAGGATGGAATGGAGGGACATGCCCATGGTGAAGACCCAGCGGGGAACCGGTGCGGCAAAAACCGATTCCAGGGTGCCGTAGAACTGCTCCTTGCGCAGGCTGAACCCCATTGCCCAGAGCGCCATATTCAGAAAACCGATGAAGACATAGCCCAGGGTAATGAAGGTGATGATATCTGAGGTGCCGACCAGACGCTGGAGATTTTCCGAGCTTCTGCCCCCGACCAGTGCCACGCCGTAAAGCAGGTAAGGCAGGAGGTAAACCACCGGATCGATCAGCCCGCGGGCAAAATCGGCCTTGTAAGTGAGCTCCAGTTTCCACTCCTTGATGTTTTCCGCCCAGACCGCACCGGCATAGTGACGCAGCCTTGACCACCAGCGGGGCAACCGGTTCATCGCTGTTAATGCATCCCGACGGTGCCGTCGCGCCGGGTCTTGCGCTCCAGATAGATGAACAGGAAGTACCCGGCGGTCAAGAGGGCGATGTCCATCAGGGTGAGAACAAGAACCGTCTGATACAGATTTACTTCCGACCGGTTGAGCAGGATGATGCCCCGGATGGCGATCAGCGCCCAGGTGAGCGGGATCAGCGTGGAGACCGCAGCGGTAATCGGGTTGACCTGCACCGGATAGCGGATGGGAGAAAAGAGGAAGAAAATCCATTCCAGGGTATGAACCCAGCCGTGAACCTCTTTAATCAGCAGCGTGAAACCGGCAAAGGCAATGGCGAATCCGTAGAAGCCGATCATCAGCAGAATCACGAGGAGCAGAACGGGCAGGATCTTCGCCAGTGTAAACTGGACCCCGAAGAACAGGGCAATGATCAGGGCCTGAAACAGGACCATGACCGTGGACCAGGTCCATTCGGCGAGTGTCTTGCCGATGAGAATTACCAGGGGATGGGTAGGTGAGGCGATGATGTACTCCATCGTCCCCCAGTAGGTTTCTTCGCGGAGCGAGTTGCCGACACCCCAGAGGGCGGAGAAGACAAAGGTGGAGATCATCGCACCGATCAGGACAAACGCCAGGTAGTTACCGGAACCGGTAAGCTGGCGGAAGGCTTCACTGGTGCCGCTGCCGACGAGTGCCCGGCCCTGAAAGACATAGGGGAGAACCCAGAGCAGCGGGAATACCGCCCAGAAGACCAGCATGATCGGATAGGAAAACCAGATCCGCATCGTTTTGATAAACTCGGCACCGACTGCCCGCAGTTCCGTGTTAACTCCCCGGCCCGGCATCTACTGAATTTCCTCCTTGGTGTCCGCAGCGAGGGATGTGCCGGTCATGTAGATAAAAACATCCTCCAGCGTCGGTTCCTTGACATCAATTCCCAGAAGCCGCACCTGAGGCTGGAGCAGAGTAATGACCTCACTCAGCACCCGCTCGGCCTTGGGCATGACCAGGCGCAGGGTCGTAATGCCGTCACGGAAATCCGCCTGCACCTGCTCGATACCGTCAAGGTGCTTGAGACCGGCTGTGTCCGGCTGACCGAGACAGCGCACCTCGAGGATTTCCTTGTGGGGTATCTCCCTTTTGAATTCTGCCGGTGTTCTGATGGCGACAATTTTACCCCGGTTGATGAAGGCGATCCGGTCACACAGTTCATCCGCCTCATCCATATAATGGGTGGTGAGCAGGATGGTCTTGCCCTGTTTGCGGTTGAGTTCCTCCTTGATGAACCGGCGGATGAACCGTCCGAACTGGGGGTCAAGGCCGAGCGTGGGTTCATCCAGAAGGAGGATGTCCGGGTTGTGAAGCAGCGCCCGCGCCAGACTGACCTTCTGTTTCATGCCCGAGGAGTAGCGCTCGAGCCGTTCATTGGCAACTTCACGCAGGCCGAGCAGCTCCAGCAGATAGTCAATCCGCTGGTCCCGGTCCTTGCCGTGGAGTCCGTAGAGGGCGGCAAAGAAACGGAGGTTATCGCGGGCAGAAAGTTTCCAGTAAAGGGTGCGTTCGCCCGAGGTAAGCAGGCCGATACGCTGCCGGCAGAATAGCGAGTCGGTAAACACATCATGACCGAAGAGCCGGATTGTGCCCGAATCCGGGATCAGGAGGGTGGCAATGCAACGCACGAGGGTTGTTTTACCGGCACCGTTCGGTCCCAGCAGTCCGAACAGTTCCCCCGGGGGGACGGTCAGACTGGCACCGTCCAGCGCCCGGACCACCTTTTTCTTCAGCCCCCGGCCGCGGCGGAAGAACTTGACAACATTGTCACAGAGCAGCGCGGTGTCCGGAAGCTGATGGGTATTATCGGTCATATAAGGTCCGTTCAATTAATTCGTTAATTTTATCCGCCGTTCCGTCCCATGTCCACTGATGCGACCATTCAATTGCCTGCTTCCCCAGTCGCCGGCGCAGTTCAGCGTCGGTCAGAAGCAGTTCAAGCTTTTCCGCCAGCTCATTGATATTGCCGTATTCATAAAACAGACCATTAACCCCGTCGCGGGAGGAGTCAACCAGTCCGGGTGAACGGGCAACAACTACCGGCGTGCCGCAGGCATTGGCTTCCAGAACAATCAGGCCCCAGCCTTCCTTAATTGAGTTTTCTGCCAGCACGGCGCTGCGCTGATACCAGCTGATTTTCTCCGCCTCGCTGACGAATCCGGTGAAAAGCACCCGGTCGGCAATCTGCAGTTTCCGGGCAAGTTTCTCCAGCCGGGGCCGGTCATCGCCGTCACCGACGATTACGACCCGGAAATCAAGCCCCTTTTCCTTCAGCCGCCGGGCAGCAGAAAGCAGATGATCGGTGGACTTGTATTTTTTCAGCCGGCCGACATGCAGAATTACCGGTTCACGCGGCGCCTCGGGCACCGGGCGGAAGCGTTCAAAATCGGTTCCCGGCGGGGCAACATAAATCTGTTCCGGTGGGATGCCGAGCCGGATGACATCCTGACGCGAACTTTCCGATATCACTACAAACCGGCAGTGCCGGTAGGCAATGGGGATCAGACTTTCCGCAAAGTAGATATAGGCGGCGAGCGGCGCCGGTACCTCATGAAAGATGCTCTTCCGGAAGAGGTGCATCAGAAGGACAAGAACCGGTTTGTCAGTAAGCCAGGGGGAGTAAAATGGGATTTTGTTCAGGTCGTCGACAACCAGATCAAATGAGCCCTGCCGCAGAATTGAAGGAAGCTGGCGGTAGACGGTCCAGTTAAAAGTCCACTTTCCGCCCAACCGTATAATCCGAATACCTTCCAGTTCCTCAACCGGCGCGGCTCCGGGGTACTTCTCGGCAAGCAGGGTAATCTGATAGCCCCGGTGGAGCAGGCGCCGGCAGACTTCATAAAGGTAGATTTCCGCCCCGCCGGCAAGGGGGTTTCTGGGACAGCGCCAGTTGATAAAAAGAATGTGCATAGAGGAGCATAACTGATATTTTAAAAATGTCAAGGCTGGAACTTGAATTCAGATTCAGGCCGATGTTTTTTGCCTCAGGCGGGGCATAAGTTAAAATAAAATTAACCATGAAAAAGATCCGGATTCAGCGCAGACTGGGCGGGCAGATGCTGATGCTGATTATCGGATATTTTCTCTCGCCCCTTTCCTGGTGGAACGATTTTTTCATCAATCTGCCGATTGCCTATCTCTTCGCTGCCGGGATGAGTCTGCTCCAGCGCCGGCTTTTTGCCCCCGCGATGGTGATCGGTTACTGGCTGACCAATCTTCTGGGGCTGTATCTCATTCACCGGGCCGGCTGGGACATCGCTGTCCGGCTGAGATCGGGCAGTGGGCAGGAGCTTCCATCCGCACAGCACCGGCGCCGTGCCTGGCTGGTGGAGGCATTGACTGCGCTCGGCTGGACCGCGGTAATTGTCGGGCTGATTTTTACCGGCGTGCTCAAACCACCGGCATTTATCATCAGAGCAACCGCCCGTTGACTTTGCCTGATAACACAGGAAAATTATCTGTGAGCTTCTGGCTGTTGCTGCTGGCAATCTTACCCGGGATCGCCCTGCTGCTTTTCTTCTACTTCCGGGATCGCTACAAGAAGGAACCGCTCTGGCCCATCTTTCTTGCCTTTGTTTTAGGGGCGTTTGTGACCCTGCCCGCCTCGGCCAGCTCCTCATTTCTCCAGCGGTTGAGCGGCTGGCTGAGTCCGGGCGCGGGTATTATGCAGATATTCCTGGGCACCTTTTTAATTGTCGGGCTCGTGGAAGAGGGGTGGAAGTTCTTTGTTGTGCGTTTCTACTGCTACCACCGGCCGGAGTTTGACGAACCTTATGACGGGATTATGTATTCCACTGCGGTTGCGCTCGGCTTTGCCACACTGGAAAATATTCTTTATGTCTTCAGCCCGGGGATGCTCGGGGGACTGCGGATCGGCATTATGCGGGCGTTCATGGCGGTGCCCAGTCATGCATTTTACGGGGTTTTGATGGGCTTCTTTCTGGGCGAAGCGAAGTTTGCCCGCTCGGCCGGAGATGCCAATCGCTTAGGATTAGTCGGTTTGCTGTTGGCGGTTGCTGCTCACGGAGTTTATGACTTTATTGTGATCGTCCTGCCCCGGCGGCCGCTTTTGACCGGCAGCCTGATTGTCTTTTCCGTGCTTGCCTGGGTGGTATTCTTCGAAGCCACCCGGCGCCAGGCGGAGAAGTCAGCACACCGGGCGCCGGAGCTGGTGCGGCTTGCCCAGCAGGAGCGGGGATCAGATGAAAACCATACTGGCCACAACCGGGCGCAGTAATGAGCGACAACATCGGCTCGATCCCGGTCCGGCTGGTAGTCACGCTGGGGATATTTCTTTTAACTGCCTGTGTCCCGGAGCGGGTTCAGGTGCTAATCGTGCCCAGCGATTCAGTGAATGCAAAAAGTGGGCCCGGCCGGCTGCATCTTGCCCATCATGTGCGGGGCGACAGCTTAATTTTGAGTTTTTATCAGGGAAAGGACAGCCTGCGGGCAACGATTGTGCTCGTTGATTCCGGATTAGCCCGAATGTTCCGGCAGCAGCAGGCTCAGCAGGATACATTCCGCATCAACTTTTCCGATGAAAAGATTCCCGGGAATCTGCTCATTACCTCCAACGGGTTCGCATTCACACTGCTTGACCCTAAAAATCGGGGAAGGCTGGTGATCAAACTGGCTGAGCAGGGCGCGACATTTTCTGTTTATGACAGCCTGGGCAGACTGATTTACGGCGAATAAATTTTAGCCGCCGGTTCTTTATTGCATTATCCGGAATCGGGTTTATAATATCTTGTATGCCCAACTCCTCCAATAATCCATATCTGTCACGAAACCATCAGGAAACCTCGGCAGAAAATCAGCTCTGGGAGGAGGCACTGAATGCATTTTACCGAGACGATGATGAAACAGCACTGGCATTACTGCTTGAGGTTCTTGAGAGTCAGCCTGATAACCTGCGGGCTGCATATCTGACGGTGCTGTGCGCTGCCAATCTGAGCGATGAGGAGACGGTGGAAGAGGTATGTCGTGCGGTGCGCCGGTACGGAGTACGGCATCCGTATGCCTTGGGCTGTGAAGCGGTGCGGGCGATGTTCTATGCCAATTATGAACGGGCAGAGCATCTTTTTGAGCTGGCACTGCAGGCGCTGCCCGATGATATTGACCTCTGTATCGGGCTGGGCATTTTGTGCGAGCAGATGGGACAGGAGGAGAAGTGCGCAGAAACCTACCGCCGGGTCCTGGAGTATGCGCCCGACAACATCCGCGCCCGGATCTCGCTGGGTATAAGCTATGCCCTGAGCGGCGAGTACCTTTCCGCCTTTGCCGAGTATCAGTATGCGAAACGGCTGGACCCGAGCGTGGAAAATCCCCACCAGCATCTCGGGAGAGATTTCTATGCAGACGGACTGCTGGCCGAGGCGGCACAGGAGTTTCTGCAGGCAATTGCCGAAGAACCGGAACAGCCGGCAGCTTATTTCTTTCTGTTGGACTGTTACCGGCGACTGGGCGAGGTAGATGAAGCCCTTGATGCCTATCAGCAGATCCGGATGCGGTTCGCTCACGAGCCCGAAGTCATGAGCCAGTTCTTTGAGCAGTTCCGGATGTTTAATGAGGCATTGCCACTCCTCGAGCGGCTGAATAAAGAGCACCCGGAGGATCTGGAAATTTTGCTCCGGCTCTGTCGCGCCTATGAGGAGACCGGTCAGTCTGCAAAGGCGCTCAACCGGCTTGAGAAGGCAGTTCCGGACGACCCCGATGCCGGACCGCTCTGGTCTGAGCTTGCCCGACTGTATTATCAGACTGGTGAATATCAGTCGGCGGCAGCAGCAGCAAGAAGGGCGGTTGAATTCAACCGGTATGACCAGGAAGCCTACGGAGTACTTGCCGATGCCCTGCTGATGCTCGGGAGGATTGAGGAGGCGGAGACCACCGCGCAGGAAATGGAGCGGATTCAGGATGAAGCCTGGCAGCGGTATCAGCGGCGGTTTTCCGGCCTTGAGGAGGAAGGCAAAGATTAATTTCCGGTCGATCCACCGCCAGGCACCGGTTGTTGATCTGCACTGTGATTCGATTTTAGACCACATCTCTGGCCGTCGGGATATTACCCGCAGAACCAGGGGCCATGTTGATCTGCCAAAGCTGACCGCCGGTGGTGTCAAGGTACAGGTCTTTGCCATCTTCCCGGATCCGAAGAAGATCAAAGCCGGAGAGTATGAATCCTTTGTGCTGCGCGCCGCAGGGGCAATCCGGAAATTATGTCAGCAGCATCCGGACCGACTGGGGTTGGCGCTCTCGCCCAGCGGTCTGAAACGGCTCGTCGGTCAGGACAGGATTGCGGTGGTGATCGGAGTTGAAGGAGGGCATGCGCTTGAAGGAGACCTGGAGCGGATTTACCGCTTCTATCGTGCCGGGGTGCGGATACTGACCCTCACCTGGTGCAATTCCAACGAGCTGGCAGATGCGAGCTGGGATAAGACCCGGCTGCATAACGGGCTTTCCCCTCTGGGCAGAGAAGCGGTCCGAATTATGAACCGGCTGGGGATGATAATTGATCTGTCCCATGCCGCAGAAGCCAGCTTCTATCAGGCGCTGGAGCTGAGTTCGGCACCGGTCATCGCTTCCCATTCCGGGGTTTATGCCCTTCGCCGCCACAACCGTAACCTGAAGAACGATCAGCTGAGCGCGCTGGCACAGCAGGGCGGGATGATGGGGCAGGTGTTTCTGCCGGCGTTTCTCTGCCCGGATCCGGGCCGGGCATCAATTGATGATGTTATCCATTCGATCGATTATGTTGTCCAGAAGTTCGGCCCCGGTGTAATCGGCCTGGGTTCGGACTTTGACGGGTTTTCCGGCAGGCTGAAAGGGCTGGAAAATGCGGGCAAACTGCCGGAAATTACCCGCAGGCTGGTGCAATTGGGCTATACTGAACCGGATGTCAGAAAAATTTTAGGGCTGAACTTTTTCCGGGTGTGGCAGGAGGTGTGGAACAGGAGAACAGTTACCAATTGACAAAGGAGGCACAGTGAAAAATATGTTCATGACAATAATACTGCTTGCCGTATCTGCCGGTGCAGCTGAACTCAGCATCAGCCTGCATCTTGACCCGGCAGCAGTAATACTGAGTCAGCAGGACAGCTGGACGGTGGTCCGGCTGGCTGCTGCTCCTGAGGGAACGGTTGTGCTGGCAACGGATGAGCCCGGAGAACCGCTGTTGCCAGTGCTGTCGGGGAATGTGCTGATTCCGCCTGATGCCCGGTTGAAGTCAGTCCACCTCAAGGTGGTGGAGTGGCAGGAGCTCGGGACAGGTTTCAAGCTCTATCCGGTGCAGCCGATGAGACCGCTATCCCGGTTTAACTCGGTTCCGTTTGTAGCGCCCAAAGCTGAAATTTACCGTTCGGATCTGGCTTACCCGGCAGAGATGGTTCAGGCAGTTCCTCCCGGCTCCAAAGCCGGGTTCCGGCTTTCCGGATTTCTTTTCTGTCCGTTTGCATATCACCCGGCATCAGGCAGACTGCGAATGGCACAGCAGGCGGTGCTGACGGTTGAGTATGAAGCCGGTTCTGTCCCGGTTGCACATCTCAGTCCCGGCCAGCTGATGCTGGCGCGTGAAGATGTTGCCCGGCTGGTGGTTAATCACGAGGATATCGAAAGATTTGCGCCGGCAACAGTGGAATCTGATGGCCCGGAGCTGGATGTGGCGGTGATCACCTCCAGCACCTTAATGCCCGCAGTCAGCAGTTTTGCCGGCTATCTGCGGCGTAAGGGATACTTTACCGAGGTATTCGCAACGGAGTCAATTTATGTTCAGTATCCGGGGCGGGACAATCCCGAGAAGATCCGGAATCTGCTCAAGGAGCTGTTTGTCACCCGCGGGCTCAAGTATGTGGTTTTAGCCGGGGATGTCCAGCATGTGCCCTGCCGGACCGGTTATCTGCCCTATTCGCCTTACAACGTTCCTGCCGACCTTTACTATTCGGACCTGGACGGGACCTGGGATTTTAACAACAATGGTCAATTTGGTGAGTATTCCTATACCAGTTACAATCCGGATTCTGTGGATTTATTTTCCGATATCGTGGTGGGCCGGCTGCCTCTTGATGACGCCAGTCACCTCGCCAATTTTCTGCGCAAGGATACGCTCTATGAGCGCCATCCGGATACAACCTACCTCCATAGAGTACTTTTGCCATTTGAAGCCCTGTGGTCAAATATTGACTATTACGGCCGGATTGTGAACAGAAATATCGCCATTGCCCTGTCGGGGTCAGGAGCCTGGACTGTGGACTCAGTCTACAATATGAGTCCGTCCCAGTGCGTAGCGAGCATCAACTCCGGCCGGCATCTGTTTCATTTTGCGGGCCACGGCTCGGTGAGTGCATTCGGCTCAACATTTTCCACCAGCAACCTCAGCTCACTGACCAATACGACCATGCCGGTCATCGTCAACTCAATGGCATGTGACTGCGGAAACTTCGACCAGCAGGATGGCCTGGGCGAGCAGTTTATCAATGCTACCGCCGGCGGTGCGGTATCAACCTGTCTGAACGCCCGTTACGGCTGGGGCGCACCGCCGAATATGGGACCTTCGGAGAATCTGTGCATGGAGTTTTACAATAACTACCTCCGGGGCTGCAATCAGGGAAGGGCCTATGCTTTAGCCAAGGATTTCTTCCGGAACGCCGCTTTCAGTCAGATGACCTATCGCTGGTCGGTTTATGAGTGGACCCTGCAAGGGGATCCGACAATGCTGTTGTGGCGCACTGCGCCCAAGGGGTTGCTCGTTTCCTGCCCGGACACGATTCGGGCAGAACCTCAGGTGCTCGCGGTAGAAGTGCGGTATGCCGAGGGGCAGCCAGCAGCTGGTGCCCGGGTGGCGATACTTCATGGTGACGAGCTGATAGGACGCGGTATCACCGGCGGGAATGGCCGGGCACAGGTAGTGCTCCGAGAGGTTGGTGATACCTGGAGCCTGATCCTGAGCGTAACCGCACAGGACGGTGCACCGGTGGAGAGAAGGCTGGCAGTAAGGAGCGGTAACACCGGGCCCCTGCTTGTGTATCGCGACCTCCGGGTTGATGACGAAAACGGGCGTTTGGACCCTGGCGACGAGGCGAATGTGTATATTACAATCGCGAACGATGGCAATCAGGCAGCAGAAAGTGCGACCGCAATTCTGCATGCTTGTTCGCCCTTGATAACTTTAATAGATTCGGTGAGCAGCTATCCCGCGACCGCTCCGGGCGATACCGCCTCGGGCGAACCGTTCCGGCTGCGGGTAAGCCCAGACTGCCCTCACGGACAGCGGGTTGAGCTTGAACTGACGGTCAATGCCGATTCGGCAGCCTTTATCTCACAGCTGGAAGTCGTCGTCGGTATGCCCCATGCCCGCGCCGGGATTTGGGCGGTCCACGATACTGCAGACTTTGTTGCCGCGGTGTGTGCGAACGGTGGTATCGGAACTACCAGCTGGCGGGGCGAAGGGCTGGGGTTTATTTATCCGAAAAATCACCCCTGGTCCTCATCAGCAATGATGCACGGTGCACTGCTGTTAGGCATCAGATACCCGGATACTTTCTGGGTGGCGGACAATTATTACGGCACACCCTGGCAGGCGACGGCGCAGGACTTTGCGATCGTGGATTCGATCCGGCCGGTGCTGCCGCCGGAATTCGGGGATCAGGAGTTCGTTGCGGTATTTTCCGATGCCCGGCATTCTCAGCCGAAGGGAATATCTGTTACTCAGCGTTCATTTGTGAGCGCGCGGACCCAGCACAAGGATTTCATGGTGCTTGAATACCGGATTCATAATAACGATACGATGCCGGTTACCAACCTCTGGGCTGGTGTTGCATGCGATTTCCGGACCGCGTTCTGGAACCAGAACGATTCGGTGGATTACCCCGGAGTGGACACCGTCCGTAACCTTGCCTATGTCCGGGCACAGCCGGAAACACTGACGCTGGGTGTCCGGCCGATTTATCCACCAGAGGTGTCCGGTTTTGCCAACTGCATCTTCCATCAGACTTGTATTCAGGACGGTTTCACCAAAAGGGAAAAGATGGACTTTCTTGATGGCACCCAGCGTGCTGTATCCGGAACAAACATGGGGAACTGGCATGCTCTGGTCTCCTGCGGGCCGTTTACAATTCTGCCCGGAGACAGCCAGATCGTTGCCTTCGTCATTGTCGGCGGCAGAACGGTGGCGCAGATGAGTGCTGCATCCGATACCGCATTCAACTGGTACGAACCACAGGTCGGAATGCGGGAAGCAGGACCGGGCCGCCTGTCCCGGCTCCGGATCCAGGTTCGGCCGAAGGTTTTCAGCCGCAATGTAACCATCAGTTATATTAAGGATCAGCCTGGATCACTGGAAATGCGGGTTTATAATTCAAGTGGGAGACTGATGGAGCAGGTGGACATCCCCGATGCCGGGGTTTCGGGAAACTGGCACTGGGTGCCCAGGGTGTCGGAGCGGGGTATATTTTTCCTGAAGGTTAACGGACAGACGGAAAAAGTGGTCCGTATCGAATAACGGGCAGAGACGAAAACCGGGGCTTGACATGGCGTCAAGCCCCGGATCTTTTTAAGGAGGCAACCGGCGGTAGCCGCAAATTTCCATCCTCGAGGCTTAATTTGGGGGCGGGCTGATGCAGGCAGCAAGCAGTCAGAGACTTAAGGTGGATAGGCGCGAGCCTTTCTTTCAGACAGGCCCGATTTTTGGAGAGGACTGCTGGGGTGGTAAACTATGGGGCCTGCATCAGCCCGCCAGCGTTATAAACCGACCTAACGCAACCCCCAAACTCCCTCCTTCTTATTACATCCGCTCTCGGATGTAACCCGTTATTATTATATAGCACCCCGCATGCCAATAAAAACCATGAATACAAGTTATTAATTATCAATAAGTTACATGGTTAAGGCTAATTCTGGTTCAAGTGCGACATTTTTAAGCCGAGTCAAGGGTCTGCACTGTAAGCTTCGGTTTTTTAATCTGTTAGCGATGCGACCGGTGTCAAGGGTTGACAGTGGAGGCGGTTAGCCTCAGCCCCCTGCCAGTGGACAGGTTTTCGTAAAGTATGATTTTCCGGGCGCCGGTTTTTTCAATCCAGTAAATTTCGTCAAGGTGTGGCTGGTGGACCAGAATTTTCTCACATTCAAATGATCCGGCGGGAATGTCTATAGTATCGGTTCCAGTAAGACTCAGTTCAGCAATAGTTGACATTCCGCCCGGAGGCACGGTTAACGGAGTGACCACGAGAATATGGAGTGGTATATCAGCGCTGATGATTTTTAAGCTCCGGCAGAGGAACGGCAGCTGGCAGAAATCATAGGTCAGGGCACCGGTGGGCAGAAGGTTTTCAATATCGCCGTCAGAAGTGCGAGTGATGATCCGGGCGTTTCGCTCCTGATAGAGCGTGGCAATAAACAGCAGGGTATCATTTTCTGCCGGATAGATGAGCGAGCTCAGAGGCGTGAGGTCCTCACGGTTGAAGGTAACTACAGTCGATTCGGTCCGGTAGCGGTTTGCCGCTCGGGAATTCAGAACCGGGAACCGGTCGACGGTGGCGAGCCGAAAACATGGAATTTCAAGATTTACCCGGCTGACTTTCATCACTCGGGACCCAAACGGTGCTGGGTTGCCGCTCAGATTGATCCATTCATAAACGACGGTTTCGCCATCAACTACCGGTGGTGGTGCGAATCGGGCGATGGGTTGAAGTACTGTTCTGCCTGCCTGGCGGCAAAGACAGGAGATGAGCAGAGCCAGAGGGATTAGTACCAGATTCAGTCGCCTGATAGGGCTATTATATCGGGCAGTGGGCGGCTGTCAAACAGCAAGACCTGCATTTATTTAGTTGACAGAGTAAACAGGTTTTAGAAACTTTGAATTAATGAGCGGTCAGCAGATTGCCGAACGACTCCGCACCCGTCCCGGGCTGACTCTGATTCTGGCAGCGCTGGCGATGATTCAGGTGGTGCTGTATCTCCAGACTCTGAAGTATCAGTTTGTCTGGGACGACCGGCTGCTGATTGTCGAGAATCGTCTGTTGACTAAATCCGGACCCTGGGGAATATTCGCCCGTCCCTTCTGGAGCGGAACCGAGGTGGCGGAATGGAACCGGCATCTGGTTTACTACCGTCCACTGACTACACTGAGTTTCTGGCTGGATTTCAAGCTTGCCGGTCTGAACCCGGCATATTTCCATCTGGTGAATATAGTCCTGGCAGCAATATCAACAGTGCTGGTTGCGCTGATCGTGTGGGAACTGCTGCATTCCGGTGTCTGGGCTGGAATTGCCGGGCTGCTGTTTGCCACCCATCCGGCTCATGTGGAGTCGATCGCCTTTGTTTCGGGCCGGACCGACCTGCTGCTCACCGTATTCATTGCTGGAGCCGGTTTTGCGCTGTTGCGCTCGTTCCGGAAGCGGGATCGGCGCTGGTGGTGGCTGGTGCCGCCGCTTTTTCTTTTCGGGGTGTTAAGCAAGGAGACCGGGATCATGTTTCCGGTGCTGGTGCTTTTGACGCCGCTTCTGATTCAGGTGCGGCCGCTGCGGGGATTTTATCTGATGGTACTGGGTGTTTTCCTCGCGGCGGCGGCATATCTGGTCATGCGGTGGATTGTATTCCGTCAAGCAATACCGATGCCAGCCGGCTTTTTCCCGGTTGATCTTACTAATGCGCTCAACACCTTCGGCTATTACATTCGGATGTTTTTCTGGCCCTTTGATCACCATGCGAAGATCCCAGTAAACCCGGCATTTCTGAAACCCCAGTCTTATTTCCTTTATGCACTGATATTTCTTTTTTCAGTGCCACTGGCAGCGTTTCGGCCGAGGTTCCGGCTGGCGCTCTGGACTTATGCCTGGACATTTTTCCTTTTACTACCGGTGAGTAACATCATTCCGCTCGGGCCGCAGGCAGCAGAAAGGCTCCTGTATCCTGCCTCCGCCGGTCTGGTTGGACTGGTAATTGTGATTCTATCCCGACTGCTTTGGTCGCTCAACCGTACCCGGCAGACTGCTGGGGTGCTGCTGACACTGATCGCCATGGTGTTCGGATATGACAGTTTCCGGCGGATGCCGGTCTGGGAGAATGAACTCAGTCTGTTTTCCGCGATGGTCCGGGAGGCACCGGGAGCCCCGAGCGCCTACATGGGACTGGCGCGGGTGCTGAGTCCGTCAAATCCCGATTCGGCAATCCGGCTTCTGAACCGGGCAATCATTCTGGATCAGGGGCTGGTTGAAGCGCATA
The DNA here is from genome assembly GCA_039801085.1 of candidate division WOR-3 bacterium. Lineage (NCBI taxonomy): Bacteria > Pseudomonadati > Caldifarciminota > Caldifarciminota bacterium. The sequence goes on from JBDRTY010000002.1 coordinate 70,296, forward strand.
TAAACATCGCCGGGCTTTATGCGCGCAAGGGTGACCTGCGCCGGATGTTTCACCATCTCCGGCTTGCCGAAGAGCTGGAACCCGGTTCTGCCCGGGTGCATAACAACTTCGGCTACGGATATCTCTTTGCCGGGAAAGTTGACAGCGCCGAGGTGCGGTTCAGGCAGGCACTGGCGATTGATTCCACCCTGGTTCCATCCCTGCTGGGTCGGGCGCTCACCGTCGGTATTGGCGGGAGAATAAATGAGGCTGGTGAGATACTCAGCCGGCTCGTGACGGTTGAACCGGCATGGTGTGACAGTGCACGGCTGATAATCAGCGGGTTTTACCGTCTTCAGTCGGCAGATACGAGCGTGCTCACCGCCAAGAGCCGGGCGCTGCTGGTTAATCGCCTGGGCAGTCTGCTGGTGGTACTGGGAGACACGGCGCCGGCTGAGCTTTATTACCGCCGGGCGCTGGAACTGGACCCGGAGTGTGTGCCTGCGCTTTACAACCTGGCGGTACTGATGATCAATCGCGGCAACAGGGCGGAGGCGATGGTCTATGTCCGGCAGGCGTTGCGGCTGATGCCGAATCTCCAGGAGCTGCAGGCGCTGAAGGCCCGGCTGGAATGAGAAGTCCAGGATAGCTGAGAATTTCAGTCCTGATAGCGGGCAGCAATTGGAAAGCGTCGGCCAGTACCGAAGGCCCGACTGGTGACCCGAAGTACCAGCGGCGCCTGGCGGCGCTTGTATTCCATTCGGGCGACCTGACGAACTACCCAGCGGACCGTTTCTGGTGGCAGGCCCCGGGCAATGATTTCATCGGCTGAATGCCCGGCTTCAATATGCAGTTCCAGAATCTGGTCAAGTAAGGGGTAAGGAGGCAGATTGTCCTCATCCTTCTGATTGGGCCGGAGTTCTGCCGATGGAGTTTTGGTAATGATCGCCTGGGGAATGATTTCCCGGAATCGGTTGATATGACAGGCAAGTTTGTAGACCATGGTCTTCGGCAGATCCCCGATTGCTGCCAGACTGCCGCTGAGGTCGCCGTAAAGAGTGCAATAACCGACCGCCAGTTCGCTCTTGTTCCCAGTGGCAAGGACCAGCGCATTAAACTTGTTGGCGAGTGCCATCAGGATGTTACCCCGCAGCCGCGCCTGAATGTTTTCTTCGGTTTCATCCCAGGGGCGGTCGCCAAACACCGGTTTCAGGGATGTAAGGAACTGACGGAAGAGCGGAGTTATTGGAATGGTTAGAAGTTCAATCCCGAGGTTAGTGGCAAGGCGTCTGGAGTCATTCACGCTGCCCTCTGAGGAAAACTCAGAAGGCATGGTTACACCGAGTACATTTTCCGGGGTAAGGGCGGCGACTGCAAGACAGGCAGTAACTGCCGAATCAATACCGCCGGACAGGCCGATTACCGCCTTTTGAAATCCGCACTTCCGGAAGTAGTCGCGAATACCCAAAACAAGCGCCTGATAGACCGATTCCATCTCTTCCTCTGTCTCTGTGCCCGGTCGTATGGTTGGGGCTGCCGGCAGTGAGCGGGTGTCAAAAACGAAAATCTGTTCCTGAAATGGATTGAGGTGTGCCCGGATGTTGCCGTCGGCATCCATAACAAGACTGTTACCGTCAAAGATCAGCTCATCATTGGCTCCAACCTGATTGACAAAGATAAACGGCAGGCGATGGCGTATGCAGTGGTGTTTAAACATTTCCAAACGCAGTGCCGGCTTACCCAGCCAGAAGGGCGAGGCAGATATGTTGAGCAGGAGGGTGGCTCCCAGTCGTGCCTGTTCAGCAATCGGGTCCAGCTGGTAGCGGTACTTGGGCTGGAGCTGGGGCAGATTCCAGGCATCCTCGCAGATGGAGACGCCCAGCCGTTCATCACCAAAATTCCAGAGCGTGACTTCCGAACCGGGATCAAAGTACCGAGTTTCGTCAAACACGTCATAAAACGGCAGCAGGAGTTTGGGCTGACAGAAGACCTGCTCTCCCTGATGAAAGCCGAGGGCACAGTTGTAAATTCCTCTGCCGGTCGGGCGCTGATTTCTGATGAGTCCACCGACCAGAATCGCACACCTGTACTCATGCGAAAGCCGGGCGACATCTTTAAGTGCCAATTCTGCCTTCTGGACAAACCAAGGCAACTCCAGCAGATCCTTGGGCGGATACCCGGTGATGAAGAGCTCAGGCAGAACTAATAGATCCACCCGCTGACTGCAGACCTGCTTGAGTGCTGCCTCGAGCTGCCGGATATTTCCGGCAATGTCACCAACTACCGGGTTCAACTGGGCGATAGCAACCCGCATGATTTATAGTGTGCCAATTATCGGCAGACTGTCAAAAAATGCAATGTCAGGTTTAACCCTGGAGTAGCCCGAATGGGCTGACGGTTCGGTGGGTTATGGGAAGAGCCGGTAGTTTTAACCGAGATGAGGACTGGGGAAGAGCCCTGAGATGATTTATTCCGAACAGGGCTGGCCTGTGGATAGTGGGTGCGGTTACCGGAACTGCCCCGGGGGAAGAGAAAGGTCCTTTTGATTTATGGGCACAATATTCGGATAAACAATAACTTAAAAGTCCATGCAAGCCCTTGTGGGTCCGGGCTTACATTTTTGACAGGAAAGCAGGTTGGTGTATTATCAATGAGCAGGGTCATATTTTATCTGGACCCCTGCGAACAGATTACGATGTCTAAATTGTAAGATGCTCTTACTGCTCTTTTCTCTATTGTTAAGTCTCTCGAGTCGGGAGCCGGATCTGAGCCGGCATATCGTCGTTTTTACCATTGATGATGGTTATCGTTCGGTTTATGATTATGTCTATCCTCTCCTCAGAAAACATAAAATGACCGCTACCATCGGACTGATTACGGATTACCTTGCCGGTCCCGGAGGGCGGTATGGCAATCCGGCGACATTTCTGAGTTATCAGCAGGTCCGGGAGATGCTTGATTCAGCAGGAATTGAAATTGCCAGCCACACCCTTTCTCATCCGTGGTTGACCCGCCTCGACAGTGCCGATGCCTGGAGGGAAATATATCGATCAAAAGAGGTTCTTGAGTCACTTTTTGGCGTGCCGGTGATTACATTTGTTTACCCTTATGGAGACATGGACTTCCGGACGGTGCGAATGGTACGTCGCGCCGGCTACCGGCTGGCAAGAGCGGTTCGTCCCGGGGTGGTGAACTTCTGGGTAGACCCTTACCGGGTTCCCGAGTTTGAGCTGCGGCGCGGGACTACACTGGAGGCGGTAAAAAACCACATTCGAAACAATCCGGTCGCGGTTCTACTCCTGCACCGTGTTGTCCCTAATCCCAGAGTGTTCACTGAATGGCCGATGGATAGTTTTGCTGACCTGGTGGCGTGGATGGCGGAAAACAGGATTCAGACGAGAACGCTGGCTGAACTTTATTATGAATGGCGGCAGGGGGTGGTGGCGCTGATGCTGAGTGAGCGCCATACTGCCGGACTGATTCCGGACTCTGATTCAGTGTTACTCAAGAAGGTAGATGTCGACAAAACCGGAACTTTTAACCCCCGCTGAGCTTAAAAAATTCATATACTCCCTTTTCCCGATAAACACATCAATATGTTTACCTTTGACCGCACCCCCGATGTCATGGGCATAAAATACGCCGTTCAACTGCCGGCCATTAACACTAACCCCTTCAAATTGCGGAATATACAGTTTTGAACCCAGTGGTATGATTTCGGGATCAACCGCAATGGATTTCAGTTCAGTCAGGGTAAATCCACCATGGCCAAGAAAGCGGTCCACAACCTTAACCCTGCCCGAGCCCTTGAGGTAGCTGATACACCTTCCATCCCGGAGCCGGGCAGCAGACTCGGTTTTAAAATCTTTGACAAACGCCGAGGAAAATCTGCCCAGCAGTTTCCCATCAATGGTGTAAAGCGGTGTGGTCCGGCTCTTGGGATAGTCGGACTCTTCAACTACCCAGTAATAAGTAACTTTAAACCTGCCCAGATAGCGGGCTGTGCCTGTTTTTCCCTCAATTCCAGAATACAGCCATGCTGGTGGCGGCCGCCAGGTTCCGGACACCGGAGCGGTGTTTACCTGAGGACCCAGGCATCCGGAGAATAAAAAAACCGCGAAAACAAACCACTTAGACATTTCCTTTTAATTATCCCGATAGCAGGCACGGGTGTCAAGAAATTCACCCTTGATTATAACTTATTGATTTTAAATTATTTAATTACAGAGTCGGCTAAAGGAGGTGGGGTTGTTCCGGTTTTGGCGGGGTGCGATTCAGATGTTGATAAGCAAGTTTTGTCGCAATTCTGCCTCTTGGAGTGCGCTGAATAAACCCCTGCTGCACCAGGTAAGGTTCATAGACCTCCTCAATTGTGCCCGGGTCTTCGCTTACTGCAACTGCAATTGAGCCGATGCCTACCGGTCCGCCATTGAACTTTTCTATTATTGTTAAAAGAAGCCTTTTGTCCATTTCATCCAAGCCGCGGTGGTCAACATCCAGCTGTTCCAATGCATAGCGGGCGATCTCAAGGTCGATCAGTTCCTTACCTTTTACCTGAGCAAAGTCCCGGACCCGGCGCAGGAGCCGGTTGGCGATCCGTGGTGTGCCGCGGGCGCGGTTGGCAATTTCCCACGCGCCGTCCTCGTCGATTACAATTTTTAAAATCCGGGCACTCCGCAGGATAATCTGATAAAGCTCCTCTGGTGGATAATAGTCCAGTCGCAGGATGATGCCAAAGCGGGAACGGAGTGGTGCGGTCAGCAGTCCGGTGCGGGTGGTGGCACCCACCAGCGTAAATGGCGACAAATCAATGCGTTCAGACCGGGCACCCGGACCTTTATCCAGCAGGACATCAATGGCAAACTCCTCCAGTGCCGGATAGAGGAACTCCTCAACCGCCTTATTAGTCCGATGGATTTCATCAATGAAGAATACATCCCCCCGGTTCAGGCAGGTCAGAATGCCTGCAAGATCAGCCGGACGTTCAAGAATCGGACCGGCAGAGCAGCGAATCTGACCACCCATTTCATTTGCCAAGATGTGGGCAAGTGTCGTTTTCCCGAGACCTGGCGGACCGGAGAGCAGAACATGCTCCAGCGGCTCGGAGCGCATTTTCGCCGCTTCAATAAAGATCCGGAGGTTGTCCTTGATCTTTGTCTGGCCAATGAACTCATCAAGAAACCGGGGTCTGAGGGTTTCATCCAGACATTCCTCGCCGTTCAGCCGCCGGGGAGAGGAGATGCGTTCCGGACTTTGGTGACGCATATCAGTCTTGGAGGGCGAGTGCCTGTTTTAACAGCTCCGGCAGGGTGGTTTCAGGGGTAATATGGAGCCGTTTCAACCGCTGCAGCGCCTCCTTCCGTTTCAACCCCAGAGATTCAAGCGCATTGACCGCCTGCTCAAAGATGTCAGGTGTCAGCTGATGCTGTTCTGCGGTCTCGGGTCGAGAGCCAGACAGTTTCATAATTAGTTCTGAAGCCTTTTTCTCACCAATTCCCGGAACTGAGCGCAGCAGCTGGATGTCCTGGCGGCGGATTGCAGCCAGGATTTCAGCCGGCTCGAAACGGGAAAGCAGATTTAGTGCTGCCTTGGGTCCGACCCCTTTCACTGCAGTGAGCTGGCGAAAGACGGTAAGTTGTTCCTCGGTGTCAAATCCAAACAGTTCAATGCCGGCGCGACTAACCTCCATAAACACAAACAGTTGCGCACATGCACCCTGGTTCGGCAGCCGGCTGGAGGTGGAAAGCGGAACACGGAGTTCAAAGCCGATACCGTTAACATCAAGAATAATCATCGTGGGCTGTTTGATTGCGATTATCCCCTTGAGACGGCTGATCATCGACCAAGTCTGGATTTCAGGCACCAGGCGACTGCGAGGGCATCGGCGGCGTGCTCAGGCAGTCGGCCGTTAGTCCGGAGCAGTTTCCGGATCATATAATTCAACTGGCTTTTGGATGCCCGACCCGAACCGGTAACTGCCAGCTTGATCGTTGCCGGAGTCAGTTCATAAACCGGGATCCGGTTTTTTGCCAGGGCGGTCAGGATGGCGCCCCGGGACTGTGCGGAAAGGATGACACTGCGTGCCCCACCCCCTTTAAAAAAAAGGGTTTCAATCGCACAGCAGACCGGCTGATATCTGCGGACAATCCGGCAGATTGTCTGATTGAGCACCAGCAGCCGGGTGGCAATGGTGTCCTGCGGTGAGGTTGTTATCACTCCTTGGGCAACGAGTGCACCATTCGGCTCAATAATTCCAAAACCGGTGGCACTCAGACCCGGGTCAATGCCGAGGATTCTGCCCTGGATTGATTCAGGTTCCGGACGAGCTGAGCTTTTCGAGCACCTCGTCCGGGATATCGAAGTTGGCATAAACCTGCTGGACTTCTTCCAGCTCCTCCAGCATCTCAATCAGTTTCAGCACCTTGGGTGCGTCCGACTCCGAAACCGGCACGGTGTTCGTCGCAATCTGAGTGAGCTCAGCCCGATCCCATTCCACCCCCGCCGACTTCAGCTGGCGCTTTACCGCCTCAAAACTTTCGACTGGCGTGATTACGGTAAAGTTTGTGGCGTCGCTCTGGACATCATCAGCGCCCGCCTCCATTGCCGCGCTCAGCACCGTATCCTCGTCGGTTTTTGAGCGGTCAATTACAATAATACCTTTGGGTTTGAACTGCCAGGCAACACAGCCCGCTGCGCCCATGGAGCCGCCGTATTTGTCAAACACATGGCGCACTTCAGCAGTAGTCCGGTTCTTGTTGTCGGTCAGGGCACGCACCAAGAGGGCAACTCCGCCCGGTGCATATCCCTCATAAAAAACCTCTTCATAAAAAACTCCCGGCAGTTCACCGGTCCCGCGCTTGATTGCCCGTTCAATGTTTTCCGCCGGCATATTGATTGCCCGTGCCGCCTCAACCGCGGTGCGCAGTCTGGGATTGGCTTCAATATCACCGCCTCCCATTCGGGCAGCGGTAGTGATTTCACGGATGAGCTTGGAGAATGCTCTTCCCCGTGCTGCGTCCAGCTTACTTTTCTTGTGTTTAATTGTTGCCCATTTCGAATGTCCGGACATAAATATCCTCCTGAAAATTTAAAATTCTCTGCTAAATCTGCTATATTCTATTCAATTTACCGCCAGATGTCAATTGATAACTCTATCTCGACCAGGTGACCTTGTGCCGGACGGTGATGGTGCCGGTGGTAATTGTAATCAGGTAGGTTCCACGGCGGACGGGCTGATGATGCGCATCAGTTCCGTCCCAGACCAGCGAATGGTAGCCAGCAGACTGCTGCTGTTCCAGCAGAACCTTGACCGGTCTGCCTGCAAGATCGAACACCTCAGCCCGGACCATGCCTGCCTGAAGCAGGAGATATTCAATCCGGAGTGAACCCCGACGCACTGCCGGCTGTGCCCGGACAATCCGGAGCACATTTTCGCCGCCGGAACGCTCCCGGATGCCGGTTGCCGCTTCGCCGGCGGCAAACACTGCGACGGGAAACTGGTTTGCGGGCAGCATCAGTGCGTTCCGGACGGCACTCCGTTCCGTAAGGCTCAGGGGCATTGTGGCGTAGCCGTTGATACCCAGCGCCCGGGTCTGCATCAGCAGATTGAAAATGGCGAAACCGGCTTCCTGCATTGTGCGGTAGGATGATGTGTCGTCAACACAGATGACCAGATAAATTGGCGCGGTGGATGGGATGCGGATCGAAGCGCTGCGCAGGGCAGGCCGCCAGTCTCCGGAAAGCAGGGGTTCAAGGCGGTGGTCCCGGGTGGCAAGGTTATTTCCCGGGGGCAGGCGGTTCCAGTAGCGGCTGACACCTTCCTCAGCGACCAGATAGATTTTACCGGTGAGAAAGTAGCCGGCGACCGCACTGGGAACTGTCAAGCCCTGCCGGTTATTGGAGGTGCGATGCGGGGTGACACCATAGGCAGCCCAGAGCAGCTGAGAGGCCGTCTCCAGTGATGGCGGAATGCCGGTAAACTGAGAATCGGGTGCCAGTTCGGCAAGCAGAATTTCAAAAGTGTCAATGCCCTTCACTAACGGTGCGGGCAGACTGGAATCGGAGGAGATCGCAACCAGGGTTGAATCAACTCCGCGTGCCGGCGCCCGGCCCAGAACATTGACCATCAGAATCGGATGGGCGGGTTGCCAGTTGCTGTTGGCGTAATCGGCCGCCCATTTCATCGGGCAGCAGACTACCTCGCCGGTATCGGTCCAGAAGGCAATTGCTGCGAGCAGGCCGGCTTGGATCGACATCCCGGCGTCCTCATGGCGCGGGGTGGCAACTCCGATCTCATAGGCGGAACCCGAGTTGTAGCGATGGTCGCCGGGAAGGTGAAGTGAAAGCGTCCGGGTATCGGGATCATAACGGTAGACATTATCAGCAGTGGCAACATAAAACTCCCGGTAGGCGCCGGAACACGGCACCCGGCTCATCGCCCACAGCACATTGGCCAGCACCTGAACCGGCAGTGGACCGTCAAAACCGGAATGCACTGAATAACGGCTGTTGGCAAGCAGTTCAAATGAGTGGGCATGGACTACCGGCGCGGGCAGTGATTCCGTTCGGGTCAGCACAGGCAGCTGGGCAGCAGAACCGAGGGTTATCAACAGCGAAAGCATAAGCACCAAGCCTGCGCGCCAACGCATATTTAAATCATACCCGCTGCCGCACCCGCGTCAACTTCAGCGGTCAGGTGATGATGCTTTCGCCGGGGATGTCGCAACTGTGCACGCTGTGCCGGTCCAGCCAGTCCAGCAGGTTGCTCAGCCGGGCATAGGCAAGACAGATGGTGGTATCGGCCGCACCGTAATATACCCGGATGGTATCACCATCCGGTTCCAGAATACTTCCGCACGGAAAGACGACACTGGCAACATCGCCCACCCGTTCGTATTCCATCACGGGCCCGAAAATCCATTCGGTGCTGCGCCGGACACAGCGCCAGGGTTCATTTGAATCCAGGAGTGCCAGTCCCACCCGGTAGATACAGCCACCCGGAGTGTCCTTGACCCCGTGATAGAACATCAGCCAGCCGTGCGGAGTTTCCAGAGGTGGGGAGGCGAGGCCAACCCGGCTCGCATCCCACCATGCACCCTGGCGCGCCGGCAGGACCAGATGGTGTCTGCCCCAGTGAATGAGGTCCGGTGAGCGGGAGATGTAGATATGGGCGCCGAGCGATGTTATCGGCCGGTGGATCATCAGCCAGTAGCCGTTAAACCGGCGTGGCAGGAGTGCCGCATCCTTATCTGCCGGCGGCATCACCACGCCCAGCCGTTCAAACCGGTTAAAATCCACGGTGAGGGCAAGAGCAACTGCCGGACCGGCGCGGGAGTAGGCGGTATAGACTACTGCATATTTATTCAGTTCCGGAACAAAGGTGATGCGGGGGTCCTCAATTCCCCATAGCTCTTCTGGGTGATTTGCCGGGTCAGGGGTCAGTGCGGGTACGGGGTCAATTTCCCAGTTATCAACGCCGTTTCGGGATCGGGCAATACAGAAGTGAGATATGCCGCAGCGGTCCTCAACCCGGCAGAGAAGCAGTGTGGTTCCGTCAGGAAGCAGCACCGCGCCCGGGTTGAAAACTGAATTTACAGGATAAGGCCAGTCACGGGGCGCAAGAATGGGGTTGTTTGCCGCCCGCTGAAGCAGCGGTTGATGATCACCGTTCATCGGTTGTCGGTGGGGGACTGGGCGCTCCGGATTGTGAGCAGCGAGGCGATGAATGACAGAGTTGCCTCCGCGCCCTCATTACCATTGACGCCATCCGGGTGCAAGCCGTCATGACAGCCACCGGTAGTATAATCATAGACCGGCAGGCCGAGGTCATTTCGGCCCAGAAACCATTCAAATGCCCGGCGCATTTCTTCGCGCCAGCGCCGTTCATGAGTTACCAGATACGCCTGATAGCAGGCTTCAATCATGCAGTGGGCTTCAATCGGTTGCTGGTCAAACCGGGCGCGACTGCCCCCACGGCGCCAGCCGGTGTGGGCGATGGGAATGAAATGATTGTGCTCGGAGGTCTGGACCTGAATCAGCCATTCGAGCGATTTCAGCCCGGCATCGATGAGGTCCTGCCGGCCCAGCTCCCGGCCGGCGGCGATCAGCGCTTCACTGAGCCGGGCGTTTGCATAGGACAGGACCGGTTCAAACCAGCACCAGTCCGGTACGGTATTGGCAAGGTAGAGTTGAAACAGCCGTTCCGCAAGCAGTTCCCGGAAACGCCGGGCGTTGCTGTCGCCTGGAAAGCGCCGGCTGTAGGCGCTGATCCCGAGAATGGTATATGCCCAGGCACGCGGGCTGGTGAACAGCTCCACTGCCGGCAGGCCTGCAGCAAAGAGGTTCATCGCTAAAGCAAGCACCCCTTCCTCCGGTGCCAGATTAACCGCATGACCCAGCGCCCAGAGCGCCCGGCCATGACTGTCTTCAGACCCATACTCTTCAAGCCAGCGCCGATCATAGGCGAGAAAGTTGCGGAACCGGCCGTTCTGGCGGTTAAAGGCATAATCGACAAAGGCAAGATAGCGTCGGATGAGCCGGGAGAGCAGATGCTTATCTGATTCCAGTTCCCGGGCGCGCAGGGCGACGAGCAGTGCCCGGGCGTTGTCATCGGTGGTGTAGCCTTCACTCAGGTTGGGGACAGTGCGCCGGGCATGCTGGAGGATCCCGGTGTCATCGGTCAGGGTCAGGAGGTGATTCAGGTTCAGATCCGGCAGGTCAATGTCCAGCGGGTCGCTGGAGGCAGCAGGAGGATAGAGCACCGCCGGACCACGGCGGCGTTCTGATGATGCCCGCTGGAATGTATCCAGATAGGCGCGTGCCACCTCTTTCCAGACCATCCTGCGACCGAAGGCATAAGCCCGCTTGCGCATCGCATGCCGTTCGCTCTCCTGCTCAAACAGCTGGATGATGGTGTTGGCAAGTGCGCTGCTGTCCCGGAAGGGAACAAGTCTGCCCCGCTCTTCAGCCAGCAGCTCCTCGGCATACCAGTACGGGGTGGAGACGACCGCCTTGCCAACACCGAGTGAATAGGCAAGCGTCCCGGAGACAATCTGCTGGGGGTTGAGATATGGGGTGACATAGATATCGGCCGCACCGAGAAACCGGCACAGTTCCTCAAGCGTAACATAACGGTTGTGGAAGATGACATGGCGGTCAACTTCAAGCTCACGGGCACGGCGCTGCAGGCTGAGCCGGTATTCCTCTCCCTGTTCCCGCCGGACATTGGGATGGGTGATGCCGAGCACAATATAGACCACATCCGGGAAACGCCGGACAATTTCGGGCAGGGCGTCAATCATATACTCAATTCCCTTGTTTGGTGAAAGCAGACCAAAGGTCAGAATCACCCGCCTGCCCTCGACGCCAAACAGGTCCTTGTAATAGTTCGGGTCGACAAAAGGCATATCCGGAATCCCGTGATGGATCAGATCAATCTTTTCCACCGGCACCCCGTAGATTTCCCCCAGAAACCGGATTGCCCGCTCACTCATTACCACCAGCCGTTCCGAGAGCCGGCAGATCTCTTCCAGCACCTGGCGCTGGTGTTCGTCCGGCTCGGCAAGCACCGTATGCAGGGTAGTGACGATCGGCATCCGCAGGCGCCGGAGCGTGGTCAGGATGTAACTGCCAGCCGGACCGCCGAAGATGCCGTATTCATGCTGCAGGCAGGTAAGGTCAACCCGGGTCATGTTCAGATATTCGGCGAGCTGGCGGTAGTAATCCTGATTGTTCTGGGCAACCTCAAACCGGACCCGCTCCGAATACGGATAGCCTTCAGGTATGTCGTTAATCGCCGCAACCAGACAGTCCAGCTCCGGTGCCTCCGCGGCAATTGCCTCCACCAGATCAGCGGTGAAAGTAGCAATTCCGCAGCGGCGCGGGACATAGGTGCCGATAAAAGCAAGTTTCCTGAATGTATACTTGCCGAGCATGATTGTTTTATTTTAGCGGGATCGGACTTTCAGTCAATCGGGAGAGGGATTGGGCAGTGATCGAGATTGACTGCAGCTGACTGCGGGATATGCTATAAAAAACCGGGAGGAGTTGCTTATGAACAGTTCTGGCGCCGACAGACTGGACCGTTATATTAAAGAGGCTCAGGCACTGCTTGCGGAACGGGAGGCACGCTGGCAGCGGGCAAAGAGGATGAAGTTTGATACGCTGGCGGTGCACGGGCTCTACACGATGGAGGAGGCAATTGCAAAGAATCAGGGGGCAATTATTGAGCCGCTGTTTCTGGCATCGGCACAGGCATACCGGGATTCAGATGAACTGGAGGCGGCGCTCAGCTACCAGATTCCCACCTGGTGCTACACCCGGATTCACAACCCGACTCTGGGCTATCTTGAGGATACGCTGGCGCTGCTTGAGACCTACGGTTCGGACATCAGAGCCGGCTGCTGTGTCTACTCCTCAGGGATGGCGGCGATTGAGAATGTCACCGATACTCTGCTGGTCCGGCTCGGAAACGAGCCGCCGAACTTTGTCTCCCAGTGCCAGATTTACGGCGGGACCTTTCAGCAGTTCAATGTCCGGAAGTTTCAGGAGCGGGGGATTGAGGTCCGCTGGGTGCTCAAGCCCGAGGATGTGAATGAGTGGCGGAAAAGGATTGACAAGAATACCCGGTTTCTCTATGCCGAAACCCCTTCCAATCCGGGTCTGCAGTTCTTTGACTTGAAGCCGGTGATTGAGTTGGCACATGAATACGGTATTCCGATGGTGGTTGATTCCACCATCGCTTCGCCGGCTTTACTGCGACCGCTGACCCTTGGCGCGGATATTGTGATTCACTCCGCCACCAAGGTGATGAGCTCATCCGGTATGGGGATGGCGGGTGCGGTGGTCGCCCGCCAGCCGATTGTTACCAGTATTCCGAATGAAGAGCTGAAAGCCGATTTCGCCCTCTATCTCAAGCGCTATCCCCAGCGCGACCAGGGCGGATGTCTGCATCCGTTTCAGGCGCTGATGACCTTAAATGACCTGCGGGATCTGCGGCACCGGGTAGACCTTTTGAGCCGGAATGCGCTGACGGTGGCGCAGTTTCTGGAGGGGCACCCGAAGGTGCTTGAGGTCAGCTATCTGGGGCTTGAGAGCCACCCGCTGCATCCGGTGGCAAAGAAATACCTGAAACTGGCAGACAGTGATGAAAAGCGCTATACCCATCTGCTCGCATTCCGGGTCAAGGGGGGACCGGAGAAGACCCGGCAGGTGTTTGACCGTTTCCGGCTTATTTATCGGGCAACTGATCTGGGCAGAATTAAAACCGTCGCCACCATTCCCGCCATCTCCACCCACCTGCTCCAGGGAGAGGAGTGCCGGGAGATGGCATGCATTCCACCGGATCTGATCCGGCTTTCGGTCGGGGCTGAGGACCCGGCGGATGTGATTGCCGATCTGGAGCAGGCGTTGAGCGGAGTATGAGATGAGATTCTACTCCACAAACCTGCAGGCGCCTCCGGTTGATCTGCGTCAGGCGCTGCTGACCGGTCAGGCACCGGACAAGGGACTTTACATGCCGGAGAATATCCCGCTGATTCCGGCTGATGAGGTTTATTCGTGGCGGGATCAGCCCTATCCGGAGGTGGCGTTTGCGGTGATGCGGCGCTGGACCGGCGGGCTGCTCACCGACGATGAGCTGCTGAAAATCTGCCATGAGTGCTATGACTATCCGGTGCCACTGGAGCGGGTTACCGGCCGGCGTTATCTGCTCCGGCTGGACCAGGGACCGACCGCCTCATTCAAGGACTTTGCTGCCCGGATGATGGCACGACTGCTGCGGCACATCATGCAGACTGAAGGCGGTGAACTGGTAATCCTGACCGCCACCTCGGGTGATACCGGCAGTGCGGTGGCATCGGCATTTCACAATGTGGACCGGATCCGGATGGTGGTGCTGTTCCCGCTCGCGGAGGTTTCGGACCGGCAGCGCCGGCAGATGACCACCCTTGGCGGCAATGTCACAACCATCGGGATTGACGGCAAGTTTGATGACTGCCAGGCGCTGGTCAAGCAGGCGTTTGCCGACCCGGGGCTCAATCACATCCGCTTCTCCTCAGCCAACTCAATCAACATCGGCCGGCTCCTGCCCCAGTCGGTCTACTACTTCTATGCCGCCAGCCGGCTTACGGCGAAGGGTGAAAGACTGGTGGTTGCGGTGCCCTCAGGGAACTTCGGCAACATGTGTGCAGGCATGCTTGCCTGGCGGATGGGGCTGCCGGCGCAGAGGTTTGTGATCGCCACGAACGAGAATGACGAATTTCCCAGATTCCTTGCCACCGGCCGATACGAAAAGATTGTCCCCTCGCGCAAGTGCATCTCCAATGCGATGAATGTGGGCCATCCCTCCAATCTTCCCCGTCTGGTTGCGCTTTATGGCGGGGTGATGGATGAGCAGGGGAATGTAAAAAAGGAGCCGGACTTTGGGGCGATGCGGCAGGAGATGTTTGCCGCAAGTATCACCGATGAGCAGACCCGGCAGACAATCGTGGACACCTGGCAGCGTTATCACATCCTGCTTGAACCCCACGGTGCGGTCGGCTGGTTCGGGCTGGAGCGGTATCTGGAAATGGCACCGGCAGAGCCGGCGGTCGCAATTGAAACCGCCCATCCGGCAAAGTTTCCTGAGGAGATCAGGTCACTGCTCGGGATTGAACCTGAGCTGCCGCCCAGCCTTGCCGGACTGGACACGAAGCCGGAGTATTACGAGACCGGACCGGCAGATTACCGGTGGTTCAGGGAGTTTCTGCAGAGCCGGCTGAAATGAAATACCTGATTTTTCTCGGCGACGGCATGGCTGACTATCCCCTGCCGGAGCTTGATGGCAGGACTCCACTCCAGGTGGCAAACAAGCCGGTGATTGACCGGCTCGCCCGGCTGGGCAGAAACGGCACCTTTGTTACGGTTGAGCCGGACATGCCGCCCGGTTCCGAGGTTGCCAACCTCACCGTGCTCGGCTACGATCCGAAGCGCTACTATCAGGGCCGGGGTGTGATTGAGGCGGCGAGTTTAGGTGTGAAACTTGAACCGGAGGATGTTGCCCTGCGCTGTAACCTGCTCTGCATCAAGGATGGCAGGATCAAGAACCATTCTGCAGGCCATATCTCAACTGAGGAGGCACAGCTATTGATTGAGGAGCTCAACCGCCGGCTGGCAACCCCTGAGATCAGGTTCTTTCCCGGCTTCACCTACCGCCACCTGTGCGTGCTGAAGAATGGCTCGCCGGAGCTGGAGTGCTTTCCACCTCATGACCATGTGGGTGAGAGTGCCCTGGAACTTCTGCCCCGGGCGAAGTCACCGGCAGCCGAGGAGACCGCACAGCTGCTGCGGGAGCTGATTCTCAAATCCTGGGAGATTCTGCCCGGTCAGGCGGTCAACCTCAACCGCACCCTGCAGGGTAAGGACCCGGCAAACTCAATCTGGTTCTGGTCACCAGGGAGAAAACCGCAGATGCCCACTTATCAGGAGCTTTACGGGTTCAAGGGTGCGGTTATCGCCGCAGTAGACCTGATCAAGGGGCTCGGGGTCTATGCCGGGTTTGATGTGATTGAGGTGCCGGGTGCGACCGGGCTGCTGGACACCAATTACGAGGGCAAGGCGGATGCGGCGCGTGGGGCACTGGCGGATCATGACTTTGTCTTTGTTCATCTGGAGGCGCCGGATGAGGCGGGTCACAGCCGGGATGTCAGGCAGAAGATTGAGGCGATTGAGCGTTTTGACGCCCGGCTGGTGGCGCGGGTGATGAGGGGGATTGAGGAGCGGGGGCTGGAGGTGGCGGTGGCGGTCCTGCCCGACCACCTGACACCAGTGGCAAGAGGCAATCATGTCCACGGGCCGGTGCCGGTGACGATTTACCACCCGCACCTGAGCCCGGACCGGGTTGAACAGTTTGATGAAGTTTCAGCAACCCGCGGCATCCTGGGTGAACTCCACGGCGACCAGTTTATCCGGACCTTTCTCCAGCGGCGCTAAGGGCGTCCCGCAGGCTAACCCTCCTGCCTGAATTCATTTCCAGGTCATTTCGACCGGAGCGGAGCAATCCCTTTCCTTTTCGGGTGAATAATTGACAGCTGGGAATGGATGTGATATATTAACCGGCTGGTTATGTCAGGCGCAAGCCATCCCGGCCAGCCCGGGATGGCTTTTTGATTTTGAGCCGGAAAGGAAAATCTGATGACAGTGGTAATTTTCGCCGGTTATCTGCTGATTCTTTTAATGCTCGCCCTGCGGGCACGGCAGAAGGCAAGGCCCGGTGCTGAAGACTTCTTTCTTGCCTCGCGGACGCTCGGTCCGCTGATGCTGCTTTTGACTCTGGCGGCGACCAACTTCTCCGCCTTTACGGTCTTCGGTTTTGCGGGAGCGGGCTACCGGTTCGGCTACAGCTGGTATCCGATCATGGCGTTTGGCACCGGATTCATGGCGCTGACCTTTATTCTTCTGGGCATTCCGGCGCACCGGGCAGGCAAGGAGACAGGTGTGATCACACCACCCGAGCTGATCTGGCACCGGTTCCGCCATCGCGGACTGTATTCTGCCTATCTGCTGGTGATGGTTGTCTTTACCCTGCCCTATCTGGCGCTTCAGCCGCTGGGTGCGGGCTATATGCTTAAGGCGCTGTTCGGTATTCCCCATCCCGCCGGTGCCGGGCTGGTGGTGCTCATCGGTCTGGTCTATGTGCTGGTGGCGGGTCTGCGGGGCGATGTTTATACCGACCTGTTTCAGGGGCTGCTGATGCTTATCGGTGCCGGGGTGCTGTTTTTTGCCCTGATTTCAGCGCTGGGCGGTTTTGAACGGGTCAGCAGGGAACTGGTCTCAAAACTGCCCGGGCTTTTCTCCCGGCCCGGCGGAGACGGATTCTTTACCCCCAGGATCTGGTTTTCCTATCTGGCGCTCTGGTTCTTATGTGACCCGATGTTTCCCCAGCTGTTTCAGCGGTTTCTTGCTGCGGGCAGTGACCGGGCGCTCCGGCGCAGTGCCCAGCTCTATCCGCTGGTTACCGGGGTGCTCTTCTTCTTTCCGGTGGCACTGGGCGTGCTGGCACATTCGGTTCTGCCCAATTTGAGCGGAGGTAAAACGGATCAGGTCCTGCCCCTTCTTGTCAGCCGGGCCCTGAAACCGGTTTTTTCCGGTCTGCTGACCGTAGTCGGGCTGTCTGCCCTGATGTCAACGATGGACTCCCAGCTCCTGACCCTGTCCTCAATGGTGCTCCGGGATGGCAGGCAGCTTCTGGGCAAAAACCCGGAAACCGGGAATCGGGCACGGCTGGCGGTTATTATCCTGCTGGCAGTTACCGGCTGGCTTCTTGCCCTGAAACCGCCGGCAACAATCCTTGAGATTGCGACCGAGACCTTTACCGGTCTGGCGGTCCTTTTCCCGGTTACCCTTGCCGGTGCCTACTGGCAGAAGGCAAACCCATGGGCCGGGATGCTGTCAATTATGGTGGGCGAGGCGCTGGTTGTGCTATATCACTTCAAGCTTCTGCCCGATTTCGGCTTTCTGCCGGTAATTCCGGTAGTGGGTGTGAGTGCTCTGGTGCTGATTGCAGGCAGTCTGCTCTTCCCTGCCCGGGGCTTGAACCCCTGGAGCTCAGTCAGAAATCTCAACTGGCGCCCACTCGGTGCGCTGTTACTGGTTTTCATTCTGGCAAATGACTTCTGGAGCTGGCACCGGGTCGGAGCGCTGTTTCTCGGTCTGCCGGTCTGGCTCTGGTATCACATCGGTCTGACACTGACGCTGGTGGTGCTGTTGGGCTGGCAGGTGTTCAGGAATTGAAGAGCATTTTATGAATCTAATGGAGAAGGACGAGCCTTGCCTGCTGGTTCAGAAATTCGGTGATGTAGACACCGGCAGGCAGTTTTTTGCCGGAATCACCGGTTCCATCCCAGAGGAAAGTCAGATTGTCAGCCCGGGGTTTGAGGGTGCGGACGAGCCTGCCTGCCGAATTGTAGATGGGCAGAGTGGTTACCGGTGCCGGCTGACCGGGATTAAGACGGATCGTGGTCTGAGCCCGGAACGGGCTGGGTGTAATTGAAATCAGGCGCCTGTCCTCTTGAAACTTCCCGCCAACTCCAACATTGCCGGCGATAACCGAGATTGAGGCACCTTCGCTGTTGGCAATCAGGGTGCGGTTACCCTCAGGAATCCAGAGGGCAAAAGCGGGAGCAATACCGGTCGGGATCATGGTCAGGACCTGACTGGTGGCGCAGTCAATCACCGTGACATTGTCATCATAGGAGTTGGTGCAGTAGAGATGGTGGTCAGCCGGATTATAACTCAGATTTATCGGCATTGTACCAACGCTGATGGCGGTGATTGCCGAATCAGCTCCGGCATCAATCACACTCACCGAAGCGGAACCGGAGTTCACGCAGTAAACCCGGCTGCCGGTCCGGTCCTGAACCAGGTATGCGGGCTGATTGCCGACGGTTATGGTTTTAATCACCGAATCGGTGCGGGTGTCAATTACTGTCACGGTGTTGCCGGTGCTGTGGGCACAGTAAATCCGGTGATAAGCAGAATCGAACAGCAGAAATGAGGGCCAGGGGCGGACCGGAATAGTTTTGATGAGGGAGCGGGACCGGGTGTCAATGACCGCAATCGTTCCGGAGCCGGCACAGGCGCAGTAGACCCGGTTCTGCTCCGGACCGGCAGAGAGTGATTTCGGTCCGTTGCCGACCGCAATAGTGGCGATGATGCTGTCTCCATTTTCTGAGAAAATGTTCACTGTGCCTGAACCGTAATTGGCAATATAGAGTGAGCTTTCGGCAGGCAGATAAAGAAGCGCCTCCGGGCGATTACCGGTTTTAACCTGCTTGATTATACTGTCTTCATTAACAGCGATCACCGCAATCAAACCGCTGTCCCGGCTGGCAACATAAACTCTGGTGCTGTCATCGTTCGCGCATAAGCGCCACGGGCAGCCGGCAACCGGAATTTCCGCAGCCGGATTCAGGGTGGCGATGTCAATTGCGGAGACATAGTTGCTCCACTGGTTTGCCGCATAAATTTTGTTGCCTGCCCGGATCAGATGAATGGGCCAGGCACCGAGGCGGATGGTTTTGACCCCAGCAAGAGTTACGGCGTCAATTGCGGTGACATCGTTACTGCGCCAGTTGACCGTATACACCAGTTTTTCAACCGGGTTGAAACCCAGGGTCCAGGGGTATGTGCCGCAAGCTACAAAAGCGATAATTGAATCGGTACGGGCATCAAGCACGATAACCCGGTTGCCTGCCGGTTCGACGGCAAAAATCCGGTGGTCAAGCGAATCATAGACCATCACCGCCGGTGTGCCGCCGGTAAAGACCGTTCTGATAACCGTATCGCCCGCACCGTCGATCACGGTTATACCGCTGTCATGACTGCAGTAGATCCTGTTTGCATCAGGATTGAACAGCAGATACCGGGGTGTTCTGCCCACGGCAATGGTTGCCCGCACCTCCTGGGTCGCACCGTCGATTACGGTGACATTGTTGCTGATGGCATTGGCGGCGTAAACCCGGTTGGCAACCGGATTATAGCACAGATTGCGCGGGTTGCTGCCTGCCGGCACGGTGGTCAGCACCTGATGGGTCTGGCCGTCAATCACCGAGACCGAGGCGGAAAGCTCATTTGCCACATAAATCAGGTTGCTTGTGGTGTTAACCGCCAGGGCTGATGGTCTTGAGCCCACAGCAACAGTGGCAATTACCGAGTCCCGGACACCGTCGATTACCAGTACCTGGTCCCTGATGTAATTGGCGAGATATACCCGATTGGTAAGCGGGTTGATGGCGAGGGCATAACCGCCCCAGCCGACATCAAGCTGTCGGAGCAGTTGACTGGCGGCACCGTCAATTATTGTGAGAGCGCCGGAGTAGTAGTTGGCGACATAGATTTTGTTTACCCCGGGATGATGGCACATTGCCAGTGAAAAGTAGCCGGTTGGAATCCGGGCGATTTTCCGACCGGTGGCGCCATCAATGGCAACTGTTGCCTCACCGTCCTGCCCGGCAACATAAAAGCGGTTATTCAACGGGTTAAACGCACAGCAGCGGGGGTTGACAATTCCGCCCAGTGAATCGGGAAGAAGAACGGTCTTCTCCAGAAGCTGGGCATGCAGGCTGGCGGTGATAAGCAATGTTAAAAGCAGGTGTCCGGGGTTCATTACTCCCGGCAAATATTATATGTTAAACCGGTTTCAAATCAATATGCTCGTCCGAGAGCGGTCAGCTGCTGGTGTGTTGACAAAGATCAGGCAGGGGTTAAACTTTTCCGGAGTGCAGAAAGGGAGCAGATTATGAGATGTTGGACAGTTCTGGTTTTTGCCGGGCTGGTAATGAGCGGTTCGGCGCAGTGGGTGTCGGTCGGTCCGGACGGCGGTAATGTCCAGGCGCTGGCAGTTGACCCGCAGAATCCGGACCGGCTCTTGGCAATCTCCTACACCTATCCGGACACACCGCAGGTCTACTTTTCCTCTGACCGCGGAGCATCCTGGCAGGTGCAGGGCAGATTTGACCAGATTTCAGCATCGGCGCTGGAGTTGGATCCGTTTGTTCAGGACCGGGTTTATGCGCTTGGCGGTTCGGGCTATGTGCTTATTTCCACCGATTGCGGTGCGAGCTGGCGGATGGGAATACTGCCGGGTTTGAACAATACCCTGAAACCGGATCCGCATCATGCGGGCAGGGTTCTCGTTGGGGGTTATGATGTGATTAACGGCAACTATCTGCCGGTGGTTCAGATTTCCACCGATTATGGTGCAAGCTGGACAAGGGTAATTATTGATTCAACCGCAAACAACCGGCCGGTGCAGCATCTTGCATTTGATCCATCGGTTCCGGATGTGGTCTGGGCAGGGTGTATTGCAGGGAGGATTTACCGTTCAAGCGATGGCGGGTTTACCTGGGAGCCGAGGCACACCGGTGTGGCACCGCTGGCTGGGGTATACAGGCTGGCGGTCAGCCCCGCAAACAGCGAGCTGCTTCTGGCTGGCACATCAGCCGGAATTTACCGGACAACCGATGGCGGTCTTCACTGGACTCCGCTCGGTCTGAGCCGGACCCGGATTGTTGTTTTTCCCCTGACCGACACGAGCCGGGCATATGCGGTCAGTTATGACACCGTGCTTTTTACCGAGCGGGTTTTTGTTTCCTCTGACACCGGTGTCACCTGGAGTGCGGCAGAGCCGGGGATGGTGCTGGCAAAGAGTGG
This sequence comes from candidate division WOR-3 bacterium, assembly GCA_039801085.1. NCBI lineage: Bacteria > Pseudomonadati > Caldifarciminota > Caldifarciminota bacterium. The sequence goes on from JBDRTY010000002.1 coordinate 91,464, forward strand.
CGGACTGATTGCTGATCCGCAGGTTCGGGATCTGGCTTATATCTACTGCAACCGCGGTGTTTTCCGTTCCACTGACGCTGGGACGCACTGGTCAGAACGGCACACGGGAATGCGCTTTGCTCATATCTCCACCATCAGCGTCAGTCCGACAGATTCCAGCCGGGTGTATCTGGAGTTTTATGAGAACGGGGTTTACCGGTCGGATGATGGCGGGATCACCTGGGAGCGGTGTCCCGAGTTTCTGGACTGCGGAAACATCTGCGGGATCGGGGTTGCACCGGGCGCGGGTGCTGATATTCTGTATGCGCTTGAAGGCAAGGGCTGAGGGACCTCCGAGCTCTACAAGAGCACAGACGGCGGGTCCGTCTGGACACAGGTTGACTCCTATTATGATGATGGTGGCTGCTGTCTGGTTTATCCCTCTGACCCGGACCGGATTCTGACCGGCGGCAGAGGACCTTCAACTCAGACCAACTGGTCATTTGTGGTTTCCTATTCAACCGATGGCGGGATCAGCTGGACCAGATGCAACCTCTCCGGTGTCAACTCCGGATTCTGCTACTGTCTGGCGGTTTCACCGCCAAGTGATATTGTTTATGCCGGTGGCGAGGTGCTGGGTGCGGGTGCGGTTTACATTTCAACCGATGGCGGGTTCAGCTGGAGCCAGACCCGGAGTGCACCGGCAGACACCGTTTTTGCACTGGCGGTTGACCCGCTGGAGCCGGACCGGGTTTATGCGGGAACCCGGAACGGGGTTTACCTGAGCACTGACCGCGGTGTCAGCTGGGAGCAGCTGTTTTCCGGTTCAGCTGTCCGCTCGGTCCGGATTCATCCTCAAGCTCCGGATACAGTTTTTGCTGCCGGTGATTCCGGCTGCTGGATTTCCCGAAACCGGGGACTGGACTGGGAACCGATGAATCATGGTCTGGGTTCACCGCGCCTGACCGCAATGGAGTTTGTGCGCGCACCCGGGCTGATGCTGCTTGCCGGCACACAGAACCGCTCCTGTTACCGGATGGATTTGAGCACCGGTGTTAAAGAGGCAGAATTCCGGTTTGAACCCGGGGAAGCAGTTTTTTCGAGTCCGGTGCGCCGGCAGGCAAAACTGCTTACGGGCGAACCGGTCAGTCTACTGCGCCTTTACGACGCTGGGGGAAGGCGGGTGTTGAGTTTAGACAGGCTGAAACCGGGCGAGATGGTGAATATCGCCGGTCTCAAATCCGGCTGTTACCTGATAATCGCCAAGACCGGCAGGAGAACGGTTTATACGCGGATCGTGGTCAGCCGGTAGCTTAACTCAGCTTAATTGATTGTGTTGTGAGGCGATTTGCTGCCAATTTTTATAACTGCTTGACTAATTGACTCCGATTGTTTAAATTTTATTTATGAATCAAGAGTTAGCACATGTTGTTAATCTATATGCAACTGGTTCGCATAAGCAGTTAAATGATTACTTATTAAGCAAGTCCCAAAACAATCTAATCGCCATTCTCGTTGACCTTTTGACTATGTATATTAATGATAAAAATTCTTCTACTCTTCGAGAATTTGTTACAGTTACTTTGGCAGGATATGAGCATAGAGAGGCTAAAATTGGTTATAATGGATATAAACACAATTCTATTGTACCCGGTGAGACAATAAAGTGCGAAGCAAAACCTAAGAATATAGATACTTCTGAATTTGAAAAGTATCAGCGAGGAGAGCGTAAATCTCCGCCAGCAAAACTTAATGGTGGTGGCAATTTCACTGACTACACTTCAGAGAGATTAAAGAAGGACCTTAGTGAGAGACATTTAAATATGCTGGTAAGTGGATTTATTGATGGGAAGCTCATTTACATAATTGAATTCCCCTTTAATACACCGGACTTTGTTAGGAACCTCCAAGAAAAAGTCAGACGTTGGCAGTTGAAATTAAAGGGTAGTACCTCGACAAAAGGGCAGTTTTTAAGGAGCGCCGATTTTGACTATCGTGATTATATAAAAAGTTCGAATGTGAACATTGTTTATATTATTAATCGTCGGGAATTAGAGAAGTATAGAAAATATATAATTAAGGAATTCTATCAATTTTTATTGCGTCATGCTAAATGAGTAGCAAATACATTAACAAGATAATCTGTGGCGATGCCCTTACCGTTCTCAGAGAACTGCCAGATAATATTGTAGATATTGGTATAACCTCGCCACCTTACAATAAAGGTGAAAACAAAAAAGGGTGGTTGGTTCCGGCTGTAAGGTATGTAGGCGCGAGTGATAGACTACCTGAAAGTTTATATCAGGAACAACAAATTGATGTTCTAAATGAGATTTATCGTATTACAAAACCAGGCGGTTCTTTCTTCTATAACCATAAAGTTAGATGGGAAAAGGGAATTTTGCTACATCCTATGGATTGGCTTAGAAAGACTAAGTGGATAATACGGCAAGAGATTATTTGGGACCGAATGATCGCCGCCAATATTAGAGGTTGGCGCTTCTGGCAGGTGGAAGAAAGGATATACTGGCTGTTTAAGCCTAAAGGTAGAAATCTAATTGGCGACGAGCTGAGACCCGAGCATGCTCGGTTAACATCAATCTGGCGTTTTCCGCCCGAGCAGAATAATCCTCATCCTGCGCCGTTTCCGATAGCGTTGCCGGTGCGTGTAATTATATCAATTTTAAATGATTCAAAGGGTTTAGTTCTTGATCCTTATTGTGGTAGCGGTACTACGCTGGTGGTGGCTAAAATTCTTGGGCATAGTTTTATTGGCATTGATATTTCCGAAGAATATACGAGATTAACAGAGCAACGGTTGAGTAATTACCTGAAAGAGGTTCCTTTAGTAAACGAAGAAATTGCCAAACACAAAGTTACTAAAACATTCAAAGAACGAAAAGCAAAAGGTGAATTTACGGGCAGATACGGACCTCAACGAAGAACAACACCTTTAACCCTTTTTAAAGTTCGAGATAGAAAGCACCGCGCTTAAAGGGAGATAAATTAGTTAGTCCCCTTTTTATTTCATAATGGTTAACTTAGCTGTAAGCAGTGGAATATCTGCGCGCAGGAAGTAGACACCGGGTGCGAGGTTGCGGCAGTCAAGCCGGATTGAGTTTTCGCCTGCTCCGGTGTGCAGACTGCGCACCAGCCTGCCGGAACGGTCATAGAGGGCAAGACGGGTGGTGCCGGTTGTGTTGAGCCGGATCTGGGCAGCAAGCCGTGCCGGGTTGGGGCTGATGGTCAGTGTGCGTCCCTGCAGGCGGTTGAGCCGTTCGACAATTCCGGTTGCCGGTTCCACGGTGGTGAACCGGATCGCCCTGCCCGGTGCAATCGGTGCGGCACCATGGGCATAGCTGCCGTTGTAGAGGCACTGAATTGCAATCTGGCGCGTCCCGTCCTGGATGCCGATTGTCGAGCTTGAGTAGCCGTTGGCGGTCAGATACTGGAAGACAATCTCGTTGTCACCGGTCGGGGTGGTGACCGTGGTATCATAGATGATGACCTGAAACTTGTCACGCAGGGTGCGCGGGTTGTAGTAGAAGACGCTGTCGTATTCTATGATCAGCCGATGGTTCGGCTGGTCAAAGAGCCAGTAGACATAGCCGGTGCTGTTGTAGCCGGGATAGAGGTCATCCCAGTTGACCGCAATCACCCGGGGTGGTGCTCCACTTGAAGGCAGAGGCTGGTTCTGGTAGTTCGGGGTGCGGTAGAATCCGGGCACAAGCCAGCCGTCCGCGGAGATCGAGAGCGAGTCATAACTCTGACCGTAGAAGCGGAGCGGTCCGAAACCTTCAGGCAGAGGGATGACCCGGACGCTGTCATTATGGCCGAATTGAATCCGGTTACCGACCGAATTGATCTCCACCCAGCTGAACTCCGGGTGCCGGGTATAGCCGGTGTCGATGTCATCATAAGCCCAGTAGCGCGGGGGCCAGCGCGGTCCGTCCGGAATCGGGTCGGTTATAAGATACTGGCCAATCTGGAGGTTGAAGCTGGTGACAAAGGTGCTTTCCTGAGCCACCATCGTCAGCTGGAATGATGCCTGATGCTCGCGCGGGGTCTGTGCCGAAATCAGCAGCCGGCAGGGCAGGCTGGTGGTTGCGGTTTCACTGCCGGCGATATCACCGAACCAGCTGGAATCCGCAGTGATGGTGATAAATGTATCAGCAGTGCCAAGCCGGGCATAGACATTATGGGCGGTTACCATGCCAAAATTCTTCAAAGTGAGATAGACGGCAATGCTCTCGCCCGGGTCCGGGAAGTTGTTGCCGCCAAAGTCATTGACCCGCACGCCTAAAAGCCCGAGCAGGGGACGGTTCGCCGGCACCGGCTGGCCAAGAAGGGCAAGTCCGGCAACACCCGCTCTGGTTACCTGAGTGCAGAAGTCGTTATTGTTATAGCCGGCACCGATCGAGTCGCCCGGAGTGTGATAATAGGGGTTTACAGGCCAGAAGTCCTCAATACCGCAGAAGGCAAGATAGCCGTTGTTCCAGAACGGTCCGTGGTCCGAACTCTGGTTGTCGTTCACCATCCGCTTGTAGACCGGCAGGAGGGCATAGGTGTCGGCAACCGCAGTGAACCAGTCCACAAACGGCTCGCAGGGCGGATTGCTGATCTTGCCGAGCACATCCAGATTCTCAGGCGCAGCGTCCACATAGCCGATCATGTCAAAGTTGAACACACCGAGAATCGAGTCGCCGGCTGCCCGCGCCTGCGCCGCATAATACTCACTGCCATAGAGCCCGAACTCCTCACCGGAAAAGGCGATGAAGCGCAGGTCCCGGGTGAACTGATAACCCCGGGTGACCCGCGCCGCCTCGAGCACCGCGGCAGTGCCGGAGGCGTTGTCATCCGCACCGGGCGCATTGGTTGCGGCATAGGAGTCAAAATGGCCGCAGATGATGGCATAAGGGTTGCGCTGACCCTGAGTGCCGAACCGGACCCCGATCACATTGGGCGCATGGCCTGAGGTGTGATACTGAAAATAGACCGAGTCACAACCAAAGGAGAGAAACTTCTGCCGGATCCACTCCGCAGCCGCCCGGCAGGAGTCAGAGGTTGAGTAGCGGGTGCGGTAGCGCTGGAGCCGGCGGACATAAGAGAGCACCGAATCGGGTGAGACCGAGGCAACAATCTGCTCAATCAGCGGGTCGGCGAGGACCGGCGGCGGGTCAAACCGGACCGGTCTGAAAACCCAGGGCTGAAGGCTGAGCCGGGCAACCATCGCCCGCAGGGAGCGGAGTGCCGGCAGGTTTTCGGGTGCGGCCGAAACCAGATACTCCTCACCATCAAAGTCGAGAATCCGGCTGATTGCGGCAAGCTCCTGCCGGGTTGCGGGATCAAAGAGGTGGACCCGGAAGTAGAGCTTCTCCTGCGGCTGGTAGTCCAGCACCCTGCCGTTGAGGGCGGAAACTGCGGTCTGCTGCTCTTCAGTGCCGAGGACCAGCACCCCGCTGTTGGTCATGCCCACAACTCGGAACTGATCCTTGAGCAGTTCGGGCTTGACATCCGGGATCAGTGCCAGAAATTCACCGGCCACGACCAGACTGACAATTGTCAAGAGGATAATTATTGACCGAGCCATACGGACTCCTTTCGGTAGTTTGAATAATTTTACCTGAGCAAAAACAAAAAGCAAATTTTTAATCATGATGCTGGTCCGGATAGTGTATTACCAGCCATAATTACTGACAAAATTGCTGACATTTATTATTAAAATGTCAATATAATTAAATTTATATTTTATTGTTTATGAGCAGGTTATAATTTAGAAATTGCTGACAAAAATAACGACAATAACAACGACAAAATTGTTGACAGATTATTCTTATTGGCTATAATTAAAACTCATGGAAAACATACCGGCGGAAAGAGAAAAGCGGATTAAACCAGTGAAGGTAAGGGCGCACGCGCCTTTTGCCTTCAGCTGGTATTTTAACAACCGGCAGGTTTCAGAAAAGGTTCTTGAGGCGATGGTTCTAAATACCACATTTAACACGCTGCCAGTTCTGCCGGGCTGGGTCGCAAGGCTGAATGAGGAGTTGATTGTGCGTTCAATCTTCGGAACTGCGGCAATTGAGGGCAGTCCGATTACCGAAAACGAAGTTTCGGATCTGGTTGCAGCGCCAGGGGATATTGTGCCTAAAAACGAAAGGGAGAGGATAATCTTGAATTTGCGGGCTGCATACCAATTTGCTGGTGTCGGACAGGGGAAGCCTGTGAACCTGGAGCCGTTTCTGATATCAGAAAAACATATCACCAAGCTGCACGAGATTATAACCCGGGGCATTGATGATCGCCGCTATCTGCCTGGTATCTACCGGTATGAGGCGGTTGAGGTGGGAGATGCTGACCACGGCGGCAGATACCGGCCACCCAAAGTTCCGGATGATATTAAAAGGCTGATGCAGGAATTTGTGGAGTGGGTAAACAGTGATGAAATCATAAAAGGGGTTGCTCCGGCGGTTCGGGCCTTTCTGGTTCACTATCACTTGGCGCTTATTCATCCTTTTAAAGATGGTAATGGCAGGGTCGCCCGGGTGCTGGAGGCGGAGATTCTGGAGCGGGCAGGGTTTTGGTATGTGCCGCTGATGATGTCCAATTACTATTACCAGCACATTGACGATTATTACCGGGCATTTACCGCCGCGGAGAAAAACGAATTTGATCTCACCCCGTTTCTGATTTTCTGCCTTGATGGTCTGGTGGCATGTCTGCGGGAAATGCACAAACGGATTTCCGACCAGATCCGGATTCTTGCCCTGCGTAAATACTATGAGGAGCTGCGCACCGAGCGCAAACTTACAAGCCGCCAGCACGCCCTGCTGTTGATTCTTCTTGAGGGAGAAAATGAGTTCAAGGCACCAGAACTGAAATCCAGAGCGGAGTTTATGGGCTGGTATCAGAATGTTTCTGACCGTTCGGCAGCAAGGGATATCAGAAAACTTTTAGATATGAAGCTGATTGTTAAGGCTGATGGCGATAAGTACAAGTTAAATACGAAGGCGCTCGGTTAAAAATCGGGTGTTTGCTTAACTCTCTGTTTTTCAATATATTACATCTTTATACCCCTTGAGAACCTGCCCTCCCCGCAGTTCCCCCTACCGTCGGGGTTATAAGTTTCAGGGAGGAGGTTTGAAATAGTGTAACTACACATCTGGGGTTTGCGGTAGCGCCGGCGGTTTAATGTGTTTAAGTTCCTGATCTGATAGTATTTAAGCTGATGCTGGATTTTAGTGCCGACCCCGGGATTAAGCCTGGTTCCAGGGGGTATAATCGGCTAAAGCATAGCAAATCAATAACCTGTAATTACGGGTAAACCGGAACGGGTTCTGTTTTTGGGGCGTGTTTGCATAAGTTGATTTTTTTCAATGATTAAGAAATCAATTTTTTCTCATTGACAAAAAAGGTTTTTCTAATACTATTTTAAGCTTTTTCTCGGAAATTAGCGGGCGGTTGCAGACCGCAGAGCAGGCTCGGTTGCAAACCATCGTACCTCCTGACGGCGTCCGGAAACAAGAACCGGGCGCCGTTGTTTTTTAATATTCAAATACAGGCGCAGTGGTATCCTCATCTTCTTCGCCAGTAGTCGGGCGCCGGCGGTCCGGTTTGTAGTTGTTGAAGTTCCAGGTTATACCAAGTGAGAGCTGAGGTCCTTTCCTGCCAAAGCGGGACCGGGTGTAGAAAGTCTTCGTTTCTGTCTCGTTTTCGTGCCAGCTGGTGGCAAGCAGGTCGCGGACCGAAAGGGTGATGAAGAGCTGGCGGTTGAACAGCATCTGGCGGGCAGAAATTCCGGTCCAGATATGACCGCCTTCTCTGCCCTGCAGGGTTGTGCTCGGGCTTTCGTAGCGGGCATTGAGCTGGAGCCGGGTGGCGGTGGGCAGGGTCAGGTCGGTGGTCAGTCCTGCTTCCCAGTTGAAGCTTTTGCGGGTGATGGTTGTGGTGTCGAGCATGCCTTTGAGCCGGTAGTCATAGATGTCGCCGGTGAGGGTGATGTTCCAGAAGCGGAAGGGGGAGAGATCCAGATTCATTTCCAAGCCCAGTGCCCGGTCCGAGCCGATGTTTCGGACCGTGTGCAGGATGATGTCGTCGCGGTAGATGGACTGGAAGCGCTCAATGACATTGTGGGTAATCCGGTAGTAGCCGTCAAGGGCGAGCCGGTTGGCACCAAAGGGGAGGACAAATCCGGCTTCATAGGAGTCAAGGTATTCGGGTTTGAGGCCGGGGTTGCCCTGGCGGACATTTCTGGCATCCATCCAGGTGAGGAAGGGTGAGAGGTCCCAGCCGCCGGGCCGGTCGATCCGGCGGGTGTAGCTTGCCATGATCTGCTGTTCCTGCGGAAAACTGTAGGAGAGGTGCAGGCTGGGGAAGAAATCCCAGCGATTGAGCGGGGTGAAGGTGCTGTTGTTGATGGTGACGGTCCTGCCGGAGTATTCGGTTCTGATGCCGAGCATGGCACCGAAGCCCTGCCAGTTGAAGGAATAGGTGGAGTAGAAGGCATGAACCCGGTCGCGCTGGACTGAGCTCTGACGGTAGATGGTGTCCTCCTGGTAGCGGGCGGTGGCGGTGTCATAGGTTGCGGCAGAGGTGTTCTGGTCCGGTCCGAAGCGGAGCCGGAGCTGGTAGCCCGCTTCAAATTTGTCCTTTTCCCTCAATGGCAGGGCGTAGTCCAGTTTGAGATCAAGCGGAATGCCCTGATGGGTCTCCCGGGTCATTCTCCCGGCTCTGATTCTGCCGGCAAGTGACTCTTCGGTGAGGGTGGAGTCGGTGCTGGATCTGCCCCGGAGGGTGGTGTGGAGCTGGAGGTCGTGCCCTTTTCTGCCGAAGTTGTGGCCCGCATCCAGGCTGGCAGTGAAGATGGTGCCGGTGCCGAAGGAGGCGGTGGCACCCTGATAGTTCAGGGTCTCGGCGGTCGGGTCCGGTGTTTTCCATTCATAATAGTCTGCCTGCTGACCGCGCCGGTTGCCGTTACCGCCGAAATAGCCCGAGAGGCTGAGCCAGTCAGAAGGAGTGAGCTGAAAGTCCGCACCGCCCCGGAGTCCGTAAAACCGGTGCTGAAAGGACATTGTGCCGGTGGAGGTGCGGTGGGTGGTGTCGCCTGCCGGGTTCAGAACCCAGCTGGTCATTTCCCGGCTGCCCGGGAATCCGCCCTGGTTGAAGTTGGGGCTGAGGTAGAAGGTGCTGGTGCCGGTTCTGAGGCTTAAAAGCAGGCTGGCGCCGAGCTGTTCGCTGGTGCCGGCATTAAGGTTCAGAATGCCGGAGATGCCGGCGGGGCGCTGTTTTTTGAGGATGACATTGATGATGCCGGCTCTGCCTTCCGGGTCGTATTTAACCGAGGGGTTGGTGACGATTTCAATCCGGTCAATGGTGCTGGCGGGAATCTGCCGGAGCGCCTCACTGCCTTCAAGGGGTGAGGGCCTGCCGTCGATCAGGACGGTGAAGCTGGAGAGTCCGCGCAGGCTGACATTGCCCTCAAGATCAACTTTGACCGATGGCGCGTTTTCCAGCGCATCAACCGCAGTGCCGGTCTGGAGCGCCGGGTTCTGGGCGACATTGATCACCTTGCGGTCAATTCTGAATTCCAGTTTCGGCTTTTGTGCGGTTGCTTCAACTCCGGGCATCGAGATGACCGCCGGTTCAAGCGGGATTTTCCCAAGGTCGAGCCGGGCGCCGGGTGCAAGCTGGATGTTGTGCACCCGGTTGGTGCGGAAGCCGATGAATGAGACCTCAAGGTAGTATCTGCCCGGCGGCAGCTGGGTAAGGGTGAATCTACCCTGGGCATCGGTAACCGTGCCGTTTACCAGTGCGGAATCCCGCTGGCGGTAAAGCACAATATTGGCATACTCTACCGGAGTGCTGTCGTGCGGATTCCAGATCTGTCCGGTAATTAATCCCATGCCCCGGACCGAAGCTTCCGGTGCCGGCTGGGCAGAGAGCAGGGACCAGACCGGACTGAGAAATATGAGGGCAGTAAATCCAGCCTTGATTTTCATACTCATCGTGCTAACTCCTTTTTGTCTGGCATTTACAATAATTAGACACTATAACAGCAAAATTCCTGCTTGACAATTAATGCGGATCAAAATATGATTGAGTGTGAAGCCGCCCCTGCCTGATCCGGATGAGGAAAAGGCGCGTCAGATTCTGGCTGCGTTCCGGCGACTGGAGCGGCAGGAGCGGGCACGGAGCCGGCTCGGGATACTGGTCTGGCTTTTTCAAGTGGTGCTGCTGGTTGCACTGGGATTGATTGTGATCGCCAACCTCCAGAAGTTCAAACTCCTGCAGCAAGTTATAAAACAGCCGGATTCACTCCTGCTGGATCAGCCCGGCACCCTGAATGATTTCCATTGACAGACAGCAGAATTTTTGATAAGATAACTGGAGCGCGGGCATCGGTGGTTACATCCGAGTTTCCCGGGGAAATTGTTTTAAAAAAGGAGGCGGTATGGCTCGGCAGAAGGTATTACTGTCAAACAGGGCATTTACCGGGCGTGAGGGGGTAATCAGGTCAGGCGCATTGTCAGTTCTGTTTTTGATGCTTTTGTTATCCGCAACCGGTCTGGCACAGGTTGACACCGGCTGGGTGCGGCGCTGGACCGGGGTGGGAAATTATAACGATCTAATTGTCTCAGTCGCTACCGACCAATGGGGGAATGTGATCGGTGCCGGTTATGCAATCGGCGAGCTGACCGCTCAGGACATTTTAGTTGTGAAGTATACGCCCGATGGCACGCTCAGCTGGGTCCGGCGTTATGACTGGCGCGGGCTTAACGATGTGGCAAACGGGGTCGTGGTGGATAAGAACGGTAACATCTATGTCTGCGGTTACTCGACCGACAGTCTTACCAGCTCTGATTATGTGGTCCTGAGTTATGACCCGGACGGCAACCTCCGCTGGAGTGACCGTTATGACGGTCCGGGGAGTTCCGGCGATATTGCCTACGGAATTGCGCTTGACTCCAGTAGTAATGTGTATGTTACCGGCTACAGTTACAGCGCAAGTACCTACGATGATATCTGCACAATCAAATACACTGCCGTTGGAGCAAGGCAGTGGGTTGCCCGTTATGCCGGTGCCAGCAGTGAGCGGGCGCAGGCGATCGCTACCGATCTCAGCGGAAGTGTCTATGTAACCGGCTATACGCAGGCGGGTAATGACATGCTGACGATCAAATACAACGCCAACGGTGTCCAGCAGTGGCTTGATCGTTATAATGGTGATGGCAATGGAGCCGATATGGCGTTTGCGGTCTGTACCGACCGCCTGGGTAACTGTTATATTACCGGTTACAGTCTGGGTACCGGGACCGCTGATTATGACTATCTGACGATCAGGTATTCGCCCTCGGGCATCCGGGAATGGGTTGCCCGTTACAATGGCGATGGTAACGATTATGATTATGCCTATGGGGTGATTGCGGACCGGAATGGTGATGTGTATGTGACCGGCTACAGTACCGGGTTGAATACGGTTTACGATGTGGTGACCATCAAGTATAACAGTCTGGGCCAGCAGGTCTGGTTGCGGCGGTATGATACCGGGAACAATAATGAATACGGCCGGGCGATTGCCATTGACAGCAGGGGTAATGTGTATGTTACCGGTTCAGTTGCCCGGGGCTCCAATTACGACTTTCTGACCATTTCCTACAGTCCGGATGGAAATCTGCGCTGGGAGGCAACCTACAACGGACCGGGAAACGGGATGGATTACGGCTACGGGCTCAGACTTGACGCCTGGGGGAATGTGTTTGTAGGCGGAGTGAGTTACGGCGGTTCTATGAGCGGGTATGATGCTTTGGTCATTAAATACATTCAGCCGGATGTGGCCGCGCTGAGAGTTCTCTTTCCGACCGGAACAATTGATACCGCCACGGTAATCCAGCCCCGGGCGGTGGTCGCAAACCGGGGGAGTGCGCCGAGCGGTCTGAAGGCATACTGCGCAATTTTCCGTGCGGGCGGTGCGCGGCTATATCTGGACAGTGTGACCGTGACCGGTCTGGGTCCGGGTGAGTCCACTCAGGTCACCTTTGTTGAATGGTTCAAGCCCCATCCACTCGGCAGTTATGTTGTGCGCTGTTCCACCTACCGGGCTTTTGACCAGAACCTAAACAATAATGTAGTTCAGGCTGAATTTCAGATCACCGCCGGTCCTTATGGCTGGATGGAGATGACACAAGTGCCGAGCGGACCTTCGGGGAGACAGGTTAAGGATGGTGGTGCGCTCGCCTTTTGTGAGGCGGAGAACCGGATTTATGCGATTAAAGGTAATCGGAGCGGTGATTTCTATTTCTATCAGCCGAATCTGGGAAGCTGGGTGACGCTGCCGGTGATTCCGACCGGGCCGAACGGTAAGCTGCCCGGTAAGGGCGCCCGGCTGGCAAGTGATAACCAGGGTAATGTTTATCTGGTGCGGGGCAATAACACGCGGGAGTTCTGGCGGTTCAATGCGGACAGCGGGTGGGTTCAGCTTGAGGACATTCCTGCAGGCGTGAGCGGTAAGGCGGTGAAGGGCGGGACCGACATGGTTTATATTGAGGCGGAAGGTTGCATCTACCTGCTTAAGGGTTATAAGAATGAGTTTTACCGGTTCAGGATCAGCACCGGGACCTGGGAGGAGCTGGAGCCGGCTCCGCCTGCGGGCAAGCCGAAGTGGGATAACGGTTCGTTTATGGTGTATGACAATGCGGGGAGTATCTATGGCTGCCGGGCGAAGTATAATGAGCTGTGGCGTTATGATATCGGTGCGGGCCACTGGGATACCCTGCATCTGTTGAGCGGTCTGCCGTTTGCGGGCAGAAGCGGCAGGAGCACGAAGCTCAAGGATGGCGGGTGTGGTGCCTATTTTAATGGGAGTATCTATGCGCTGAAGGGTGCCAATACCTGCGAGTTCTGGCGGTACGATATTGCTGGCGACAGCTGGGTGGAGATTGATACGATGCCGTCGCAGGGGTCAACCGGTAAGAAGAAGCGGGTGAAGGCGGGCGCAGATATCGTTTACGGTGGCGATGCGTTTTATGCGTTCAAGGGGAATAAGACCCTGGAGTTCTGGCGGTATGCCCTGCCGCCAGGGGACATCCGGAGCGGAGGGATGAGTCCGGGCGTTGCAAAGCCGGGTGCGGTCCTGCGGGTGCAAGCCGGGCTGGTTTCGCAGAACCGGGTCTGGATTCAGGTGCCGGGTGCGGGCAACGGGCAGGCGGAGCTGGTGCTGTTTGATCCTGCGGGCAGGGCTGTTCAGCGCGGTTGGTGCAGGTTTAATGCGGGCAGGGCGGAGTTCAGCTCCGGTCGGCTGGCACCGGGTGTTTATTATCTTCAGGTCCGGGGACCGGGGTTTGCGGGAACAGGCAAGCTGGTGATTGGCAGGTAAAAAGCGGTTGCAGTTTATGCCGCCCGGACCGCAAATTCCGGGCGGTTTCCTTTTTCAGGGCAGGGGTGAATTTGACTTTTGAGGCAGGAGCGGGTATTTTATTTTAAATGGTTGCAGGCGGTCACCACTGTTTGAAAATAATAGTAATCAGCAGGTGTTATCAAAACAATCAGGAGGAGTTATGCTGACACCATTTGCCAATGAGCAGTATCTTGATTTTTCCAAGCCGGAAAATATTGAACGGATGAAGCAGGCGATCTCCCGGCTGAAGGCGCAAAGCGACCGGGAGTTTGAGCTGATCATCGGCGGTAAAAGGGTTAAGACCCGGGAGAAGTTTCAGTCCTTTAACCCGTCAGACAGGAGTCCGGTCGGCACCTTTCAGCAGGCAACCATAAAGGAGGCGGAGGCGGCGCTTTCGGCGGCCTGGCGCGCCTTTGAGAGCTGGCGGTTTGTGCCGGCGATTGAGCGGGCATCGATCTTTCTCCGTGCTGCCCGGATTATGCGGCAGCGGCGGTTTGAGTTTGATGCGGCGATGGTGCTGGAGGTGGGTAAGAACTGGATTGAGGCGGATGCCGACTTTGCGGAAGCGGTTGATTTTCTTGAGTTTTACAGCCGGGAGGCGATCCGGTATGAACAGCCGTGCGGGGTGACGCCGTATCCGGGTGAGATTCAGGAGGTCCGGTATATTCCGCTCGGGGTCGGGGTGGTGATTCCGCCCTGGAACTTTCCCTGTGCGATCATGGCGGGCATGACCACTGCAGCGGCGGTAAGCGGTAATACCGTGGTGCTGAAGCCGGCATCGGATGCTCCGCTGATTGCCAGCCTGTTTATGGAGTGTCTGGAGGAGGCTGGACTGCCCGAGGGGGTGGTGAATTTTATCACCGGTCCGGGAAGCACGGTGGGCAATTATCTGGTTGAGCACCAGAAAACCCGCTTCATCTCCTTTACCGGCTCCAAGGATGTCGGGCTGGGAATCATTGAGCGGGCAGGCAAAATTTCACCGGGTCAGATCTGGATCAAGCGGGTAGTTGCGGAGATGGGCGGTAAGGACTGTATTATTGTGGATTCGGAGGCGGATCTGAAGAGCGCGGTGGAAGGGGTGACGATTTCCGCCTACGGTTTTCAGGGGCAGAAGTGTTCTGCCTGCTCCCGGCTGGTGCTGGATACCAAGATTTATGATGAGTTTCTGGAGATGCTGGTGGCGCGGGTGAAGAAGATTAAGGTCGGACCGGTTGAGGAGCCGGAGAACTGGATGGGACCTGTGATCAATGAGCGGGCGTTCAAGAGCATTATGGGCTATATTCAGACCGGTAAAAACGAGGGCAGGCTGGTGTGCGGAGGCAGAGGTGACGACCGGCAGGGCTATTTCATTCAGCCGACGATTTTCGCCGATGTCAAACGCAACGCCCGGATCGCCCAGGAGGAGATCTTCGGACCAGTGCTGGCGGTGATCAGGGCGCGCAACTTCAGCGATGCGCTGGCGATTGCCAACGGCACTGAATACGGGCTGACCGGTGCATTGTATACGAAAAACCGGGAGAAGATCATGCGGGCAAAGCGGGAGTTCCATGTCGGTAATCTGTATTTCAACCGCAAGTGCACCGGTGCACTGGTGGATGTCCAGCCGTTTGGCGGGTTCAACATGTCCGGGACCGATTCCAAGGCGGGCGGAAGGGACTATCTGCTGCTGTTTCTCCAGGCGAAGTCAATGACGGAGAGGTTCTGATGCGCCGAAGGGTAATTATCATGGGTGCTGCCGGTATGGACTACCACCTCTTTAATATGTTCTTCCGGGACAATGAGGAGTATGAGGTGGTGGGGTTCACGATGGCAGCAGAGCAGAATCTGGGAACGGTTGGCAAGCTGCGGCGCTATCCTCCGGTCTTGGCAGGCAGACTTTATCCGGACGGAATCCCGACCTATTATGAGCATGACCTGCCCGAGCTGATAAAAAAACTGAAGGTGGATGAGGTGTATTTTGCCTATTCGGATGTCAAGCATGAGTTTGTCATGCACCGGGCATCCGAGGCGCTGGTTGCCGGTGCCCGGTTCGGGCTGCTGCCGCCGCGCCTGCTGCAGATTAAGGCGAACCGGCCGGTGGTGGCGGTGTGTGCGGTCCGGACCGGCTGTGGCAAATCCCAGACCTCAAGGCGGGTTTATGAGATTCTGAAGGGTCAGGGCCTGCGGGTGGTGGCGATCCGGGAGCCGATGCCTTACGGCGAGCTGGAGAAGCAGATCTGGCAGCGGTTTGCATCGTTTGAGGACCTGGACCGTGCCGGGGTGACGATTGAGGAGCGGGAGGAGTATGAGCCCTATATTGAGCAGGGGATGGTGATTTATGCGGGCTGTGATTATCAGGAGATCCTGAAACAGGCGGAGCAGGAGGCGGATGTCATTGTCTGGGACGGCGGGAATAACGAGATCTCGTTCTATGTGCCGGACCTGCTGATTGTGCTCACCGATCCGCTGCGCCAGGAGCATACCCTTGCCTATCATCCCGGTGAGGTGAATCTGCGGATGGCGGATGTGGTGGTGATCAACAAGGAGGATTCCGCGACACCGGAGGCGATCGCCAGCCTGATGGCGCAGATCCGGCAGGTCAATCCGCAGGCGGTGATCGTCCATGCCGATTCCCCCCTGAGTGTTGATGATCCGGAGAGGATCCTGGACCGGCGGGTGCTGGTGATTGAGGACGGTCCGACCGTGACCCATGGTGAGATGCCCTATGGTGCGGGCAGGATTGCGGCGGAGCGGTTCGGCGCCCGGGAGATCATCGATCCCAGACCTTATGCGCGGGGAACGCTGGCAAAAGAGCTGGAGCGGAGCCGGCATCTGGACCGGGTCCTGCCGGCAATGGGCTATTCACCGGAACAGCTGAAAGAGCTGGAAGAGGCGATCAACCGGGCGGAGTGTGAGGTGGTGGTGAGCGGAACCCCGATTGATCTGAGCCGGCTGATCAAAACCAACAAACCGGTGATCCGGGTCCGCTACCGGCTCCAGGAGAAGTCCAGGCCGGATCTGGAGGAGCTGATTCTGACCCGGCTTCAGCTGAAGAAATGAACCTCGAGCCGGAACTGCTGCGGGCTCTGCTTGAGGCGCCGGAAAACCGGCTGACTGTCACTGAACTGGTAAACCGGCTGAAAACCGATCAGTCGCTGGTAATGGCGGCGGCGGTGAAGCTGAAGGAGTCCGGGCTGGTGGAGATTATTGAGCATACCTTTGAAGAGCTGATCCCGGGTCCCCAATGGAGCGGAAAACTGCCGGAGCGGACCGCGCTGGAGAAGCTGGGTGAAATCCCGGCAGTTGAGCTCAGCCGGCTGCCGGTAATTCTGGGCAAGGAGGATGTGCGCTCCGAGGTTAAGTGGCTGACAAAAAGGGGCTGGTTTTCCCGGGAGCGGTACCGGCTGGTTCTGACCGAAAAGGGCAGGCAGGCGCTTGCCGGTGTCCGGGAGCCGGATGAGCTGATTCTGGAGCAGGTTAAGGAACGGATCACAGTGCCCGAGTTGAAACAGCGGCTTGCGGGGGTTGATGTTGAATCAGCGGTGAAACTCCTGAGAGGCAGGGAGGAGCTGGTGCGCATCCGGCAGCGGGTGGAGCGGGAGCTGAAACTGACTCCGGCAGGAGTCGGTGCGGCACAGAAGCAGGCGGAAGGCGGCGAACCGACCGCTGAAGTAACCCAGCTCACTCCGGAGCTGATCACCACCGGCAGATGGCGTCAGGTCCGGTTCCGGCGCTATGATGTCACCCTGCCGGCAAAGGAGGTTTATCCCGGCAAGGAGCACCCGCTGCAGCGGATCATCAGCGAGGCGCGGCGGGCGTTTCTGGAGATGGGGTTTGAGGAAACCGCCTCGCCAGTGGTTGAGACCGCATTCTGGGATTTTGATGCCCTGTTTCAGCCTCAGGACCATCCGGCACGGGAGATGCAGGACACATTCTATCTGGCAACACCGGGCACAGGCAGACTCCCGGATCCGGAGCTGGTGGCGCGGGTGGCACAGACCCATGAGAACGGCGGTGAGACCGGCTCCCGCGGCTGGCGTTACCGGTGGCAGAAGGGGCTGGCAGAACGGCTGCTGCTGCGCACCCACACCACCGCCGCAACCATCCGGGCGCTGGCGGAAAACCCCGTTCCGCCCCGCAAGGTGTTCTGCATCGGCAAGGTGTTCCGAAGGGAAAACATGGATGCCACCCATCTGCCCGAGTTCATCCAGATTGACGGCATCATCATTGACGAGCGGGCAAGCCTTGTAACACTGTTCGGGACACTCGCGGAGTTCTACCGCAAGATGGGGGCAACTGAGGTCCGGTTCCGTCCCTCATACTTTCCCTATACCGAGCCCAGCGTTGAGGTGTTTGCCAACCTCGGCCGGCTTGGATGGGTGGAGATGGGCGGTGCAGGTGTTTTCCGGCCTGAGGTGACCCTGCCTCTGGGCTGCCGGGCAACGGTGCTCGCCTGGGGTCTGGGGCTGGAACGGCTGGCGATGCTCCGCTTCGGAGTTTCCGACATCAGAAAATTATACTGGGCAGATATCAGCTGGCTGCGGGAGGCAAAGCTGTGCCGGTAGTAACGATTTCACCGGCACTGCTGTGCCGGCTGATGGGTAAGACGCTTTCTGAAGCAGAGATTGCCCGGGTGCTGGCAGAGCTGGGCTGTGATATTGAGGAGATTGACAGCCAGACTGGTGCGCTGAAGATCAACCTCCTGCCGGCAAGGCCGGACCTGTTTGATGTCTGCGGACTGGCAAGGGCGCTGAAGGGCTACCTCGGGATTGAAACCGGACTGGCTGAATACCGGTTTCCGGATTCGGGTATTCTGGTGTGGGTCAAGCCCGGGCTGGAGGAAGTCCGACCCTTCATCGCCTCGGCGGTGGTGCGCGGGCTGCGTTTTGATGATGAACTGGTGGGCGTTGTTATGGACCTGCAGGAGAATCTGCACTGGGGTCTGGGACGGGACCGGCGCCGGGCATCAATCGGCATCTACGATTTGAACACCATCACGCCGGATATCGTCTATCAGCCGGTTCGACCGGATGGAGTGAGGTTTGTTCCGCTGGGTGGAAGCACACTCCAGACCCCGGAGGAAATTCTTGCCACCCATCCCAAGGGTCAGGCATACCGGCACCTGCTTGATGGACTCTCACTCTATCCCCTGCTTGCCGACTCCAAGAACCGGGTGCTCTCAATGCCGCCGATCATCAACAGCGAACAGACCAGAGTGACCCCGCAGACTGCCGACATCTTCATCGATGTCACCGGACCGGAGCCGGATGCGGTCTGCCGGACCCTGAATGTGATTGCGGCGGTATTTGCTGATCTGGGTGGCAGGGTGGAGCGGGTTAAGGTCCAGTATCCGGACGGCAGGGTCTGGAACACCCCGGAAATGAGCCCCGAGCCGATGGTCCTGGAGCTGGCTGAAGTCCGGAAGATCATCGGGATCAGCCTTGATACTGACGAGGCGGCTCAGCTTCTCAGGCGGATGCGCTATGGCGCCGAGCCGCTCTCCGATCGGCAAATCCGGGTGCTCGTTCCGCCCTATCGGAGCGATGTGATGCACACCCGGGATCTGATTGAGGATATTGCGATCGCCTATGGCTATCACCGGCTCAAGCCTGAAATCCTGCCCACCGTCACCGCAAGCCAGCCCCGCCAGCTGGAGGAGTTCTGTGCCCTGGTGCGCCGGGTCATGACCGGTCTGGGGTTTATTGAGATTATGAGCCTCAACCTCTCCAGCCCGGAGGCACAGTTTGCAAAACTGGGCATCGCGGACGACAGCAGGACCGTGGTGCTGGAAAATCCGATCAGTGTTGAACAGCGGATTCTGCGCCGCCATCTCCTTGCCGGGATCATGGAAACCTTCAGTTTCAACTCCACCCAGCCCTATCCTCAGAAGATATTTGAAATTGGCGACATCTTTACCATTGAGCCTCAGGCAGAAACGGGTGCCCGGAGCCGGCGTCATCTCGGTTTCGGCATTGCCGATGCCCGAACCGGCTTTGCGGAGCTGCGCCAAGTATTGGAGGCGCTCTTCCGGGAAATGGACTGGGAGCTGAACCTCACCCCTGATGACCGGATGCCCTTCATCGCCGGCAGGTCCGCAGCCATCATTTCACCTGCCGGTGTTGCACTCGGCTACGGCGGTGAAATTCATCCGGAAATTCTGGAGCGGCTCGGCGTCGGCGTGCCGGTGGTGCTGGCTGAGGTGGAGATTGAAGCCCTGCTTCGGAGCTGAAAATGCGCTGTCCGGACTGCGGCGAACCGATTCACCCGAAGCAGATCCGCTGCTTTGCCTGTGATGCCGATTTCCGGTTTCGCCGGTTCCGGTATCTGGCAAACCCGGTCAATCTCCGGATTATCCTTTTCTGCTGCCTGCTCTTCGGCATCGGTATTGGCGGTCTGGTGATCAGAAACAAAATCAGAAAAGCCGCTGCCCACAGGCAACTGCCCGTATACCACAGCCACAGGATAAGCATGATTCCGCAGGCGGTTGAGCCGGACAGGAGTGAAAACTTTCAATCGGACAACGAGGTGTGATATGCGCTGTCCCCACTGTGGTGAACCGGTTCAGCCCGGACAGGAGCGCTGCTTTGCCTGCGGAGAAAAGCTGCGAGTCCGGCGCCTCCACCGCGGTACCGGACCCGACCCGCGGATTATAATCTTTGCGGCAGTTCTGTTCGTCATCGCCCTTGCCGGCATCATGGGCGTGCTTCTCAGCGGTAAAAAGAAGCAGACCGCCGCCAGAAAACCGGTGCGGGTCAAACCCGCAGTCCAGCTTCAGGATTCACTCCGCGGAAAGCGGGTGTCAGACAGCCAGAAGGTCCGGACCGGTGATGAAGAGCTGATGCGACTGCGGGAACGGGTGGAAAAGGTCCGTGCCCGCTACGAAAAGGTCAGGTCACAGGTCCTGGGCGAAAAACCTACTTCCGAACAGCAGAACCTGATGAGCCAGATCCAGCGTGAGCTCGGGACGATGAACTCCCGGATCGCCGAACTCGGCGCCGGTGTCAGCTCCGCCCGCCGGAACGAAATTCAGGCTGAGATCGCCGAGATTGAGCGCCGGCTCAACAAGTTGATCTCCGATTTCGCCCGCGCACCCAAAAGCCGTTAGAACGGGGCAAAACCGGCTTCCCGCCAGTAGTCCTCGCGCAGCAGATTGAACTGCTGCTGCAGGGCAGCGGCGTGGCTCTCCTCCCAGCGCACCAGCGACTCAAAAAACCGGCGCAGCTCTGCCCCTTCCGCTTCTGCTGCCAGCTGCCGGTAGCGGGCGATTGATGCCTGCTCCAGTGCCAGCCCGACCGAAAGGGCGGTCATCTCCCAGTGTGCCTGATTAATCCGGGCTTTCAGCTCAGGCGAAAAAATGGGGCTCGCGCCGGTGGTGTCAGTCACGGGCAGCTCCAGCTTCACCGGACTCACGGTATTTTTCAACAGATGTCGGTACTGCTCCTGCAGATACTCCAGATGCTTCTGCTCATCGGCGGCAAGCCGGAGAAAAACCGCTTTCCCCTGCTCATCCCGGGTGCGCTCAGCTGCGGTCCGGTAGAACTCGATGCCGGTCCGCTCGGCAACCATTGCCTCCTTCAGGCCATTGAGGATCGCTTCGCTTGTATTCATAGCGTCAAATAATAACACAGAAAAACGACTCTGGCAACCCCGGCAGGGCAAAGTTCTTTTCTTGACAGTTGACCGCCGATGGTTATAAATACCGCAATGACCGAGACCTTTGGAGGTAAAGATGATTTCCGCAGTGAGACAAATTGGCAACTGGTTACGCAAAAAAGAACAGTCAGAAAAGCTGACGACATTAATTCAGGAACCGTTTAAGCAGGGCAAGGTTCTGCTGATCAAAATTGATCTAGATAATAACCGGTATTGCGGCGTAGAACTTGAGGATTTTGATGTCAGCAAAACAGCAAGTTATCTTTACCGGCGGTTGAGCTCTAACGGACCGGACTGTTCACCGACATCAAAATTGACAGAAGCGGAGAAAACATTCTACAAAAAACTGCTTGCCTTTTTCAACAAGCATACGGGCTCTTCTCTACTCACAACGATCGGTGGGTTGCTCAACAGCAATGCCGAAAAGATCATGGATGACATCAATCAGTATAACACCTCTCTACCCAAAAAGGAAAAGAATCGTCTGTTAACATTGAAGATTAAACATCAGGGGAGCTGGCGTTATGTAGGCGATTTCCCGGAGTTTCGCAATTTGCTGATTGAAAATGCCAGAGCGGCAACCGATAAAGCGGTGGCAGAGGATAAAATTTGTTCGCTCTGTGGGGAGAAAAAGTCAGTAACGGGTGACCCCAGGGTATTTACCTTTTACACCATCGACAAACCGGGATTCGTTGCGGGCGGATTTAACCAGAAGACCGCTTGGAAAAACTTTCCGGTCTGCGAGGATTGCAAACTGGATCTGGAGGAGGGTCGGAAGTTCGTTGAGCAAAATCTTGTCTTCAAGTTCTACGGTTTCGATTACTGGCTGATTCCCAATTTTATCATTGGCACTCCAGAAACCCGCAGCGATATCATTGATATCCTTGTATTTTCGGGCAAAAATGTGTCCCTTGATCGCCGAGTTAAAAGGCGACTCACCAACGATGAGCGGGAGATCCTTGATCTGCTTAAGGAACAGCAGGATATCCTGACGGTCAATCTACTGTTTCTCCGAAAGGAAAACAGTGCAGAACGGATTCTGCTACTGCTCGAGGACATATTTCCATCTCAGATCCGGCAGATTTACGATGCCAAGGATGCGGTTGAAAATATATTCGGCGAGGAGTTTACATTTGCCCGGATCCGGATATTTTTCAGCAAATCAAGCGAGGAGAAGCGGGAAAATGACCTTGACAAATATTTTCTCACCGTTACAGAAAGCGTCTTCAAACAACGGCAGATTGCGCCCGGGTTTCTGTTCCGGTTTCTGATGCCTGCCATACGGAAGGAATTTATTGAAGACCGTCATTTCAGGCAGCGGGTAACTGATGGCCTGATGACGCTGCTTTTTCTGATAAAAAGGTCGGTGCTTAAATTCCAGGAGGCAAAAGATATGAATCAGAGTATCTTTGAACCTTTATTCAGCCGTTACGGCCCGGTCTTTGGACAGCCGGCAAAGCGGGGTGTATTTCTGCTCGGGGCATTAACTCAGTTGCTGCTGAATAGGCAGTATACTGAGCGTAAAGCCACTCCATTCCGCAAGTACCTTAAAGGTCTGAGGATGAATGAGCGGGATTTCCGGGAGTTGTTGCCCAGGGTGGAAAACAAGCTGGAGGAGTATGAGTCCTTTGACAAGGGCAAAAGGCTTATTGCCGCAGAGGCTGCGCGCTATCTCTTAGCAGCCGGTGAAAACTGGGATATTCCCAGCGACGAACTCAACTTCTACTTCGCCTGCGGCATGAACCTTTATGAGGATGTAGCAAAAATTCTTTATCCCAAGGAGGAACAGAATGGATAAAACAATTGAAAACCGTTCGGAGATCCTGTTTGTTTACGATGTCGTTGACGCCAATCCCAATGGCGATCCCAACGACGAAAACAAGCCGCGGATTGATGAGGAGACCGGAATAAACTTTGTTACTGATGTCCGCTTGAAGCGGACGATCCGGGACTACCTTTACGAATACAAAAAGCAGGAGGTTTTTATCCGCGAAACTTTGAACGAGAGTGGTACAAGGAAAACCAAGAAGGAGCGGTTAGAGGAATTTAAAAACAACGAGGAGTTGCTGAAGAAATGCATTGACCTGCGTCTCTTTGGTGCGACCACCGCAGTTGAAGGCAAGGACCGGATGACGCTCACCGGACCGGTTCAGTTCAAATATGGCCGGTCGCTGCACCGGGTTGATCTCACATATGTCAAAGGCACGACGGTTATACCTTCGGGCGAGGGCAAGGAGCAGGGTACCTTTACTGAACGCTACATTCTGCCCTACAGTTTGATCGCCTTCTACGGAATTGTCAACGAAACCGCGGCGAGTACCCAGGAGATCCCCTTAACCTCCGATGATATCGAATTAATGCTTGAGGCGATCTGGCATGGTACCAAGAACCTCATTTCCGGTTCCAAGTTTGGTCAGAATCCGCGCCTGCTGCTGCAGATCGTCTACAAGCCTGGCAATAACTACTTCATCGGTGAGCTTGACCGGCGGCTCAGCATCCGTGCGGAAAAAGCGGACGAGGCGATTCGGAATGTCAGCGAGCTGAAACTGGAGGTTGGACAGCTGGTTGACGCAATCAAAGCGGTGAATGACATTATTGAGCAGGTGCGGATAAAGATCGACGACCGGTTGCAGCTTGTAAGAGATGGACAGCCGGTGGATCTCGCCACGGCGTTGAGGAATGAAAAAATAAACATTCAGCAGTTTGCATTCTGAGCCGACGGTTATGAAGGTTCTGGCTTTTGATGTCTGGGGTGATCTTGCTCACTTCCGCAAGTTCTACACCACCACCTCACCATTGACATTTCCCTTTCCCCCGCCGCCCACCATCGCGGGCATGCTGGGCGCAATCTACGGTACAACCAAGGAAACCAATCAGCATCTGAAACTCTTCGGTGGTCCGGAGTGCCTGCTCGGGGTCAGAATAGTCAACCCGGTAAGAAAGATACGCATGGGCATCAACCTGATTGATACCAAGCGGGACTGGACACCCAAAGTCCGCACTCAGATCCGCACCGAATTTGTAAAGTCTCCCCGCTATCGTATCTATTTTGCCCATCAGGACGCGCAGATTTACCAGGATCTGAAGCAGCTGATCATGGAGCACCGCTCAGTTTACACAGTGGCACTGGGTTTAAGCGAACTGCTCGCTGACTTTGGCTTCGGAAACGAATTTGAGGTACAGCGAGTTGTGCCGGAGACACCGGTGGACATCAGCACGCCGATAACTGCGGGCAATCTTGTGCCGGATGGTCTGGTGGTGGAAACGGGGAAAAGATACATAAAAGAAAAGATACCGCTGATAATGAATACTGACCGGGTGGTTGAGCGGTATGATGAAGTGATTTACGAGCTGGATGGTAAGCCGATCCGGGCAAATGTGCGGGAATGCTGGCAACTGAACAATGGAGAGCTCATTACCTTCTTCCGGACTTCTTTCTCATCCGGGGATTCCCCTTGAGCAGCATCTGATACTGACTGCGGAACTGGCGGAGCTGTTCCTTGGTGAAAAACCACAACCGCTCCGTCAGTGGCTGGCGCCAGTTGTCATGATCAATGCCTTGGTTCATGATCTGGGCAAGGCAACCAGTTTCTTCCAGGAATATCTGAGGCAGGACGGCACCAGCCGGGTACCCAGCCGGCGTTCGCAGCATGGTCTGTTTTCAGCACTCTGCGCCTACTATCTTGTCAGCGAGATTGCAACGGAGCGGGAGGCGATTTTTTCGTTTATTGCGGTCCGCCGTCATCATGGTGATCTGCGGGATATTGCCGATGAACTGTTGTTTGATGATGAAGACCGGGAACTGCTCACATGTCAGCTGGAGGCGATACCGGAACCGAACTTTCAGCTGCTAGTACGGCATTTGCAGAATGGTGGGCTTAAGGCTGAGCTCAGCAGAGAGCAGATCCGTTCCTGGATTGATGATTTCGGCGGTCGGATGAGGGGAGCGTGGCGACGGTTACGTCAAGACTCGGCTGATGTCAATAATTACATAAAATTAAACCTGATTTATTCTTTACTCATAGATGCAGATAAGAGCGCAGCAGTAGTCAAATACCCTCAAGTATTCCACCGGAACCGGGTGCGACTGGAAAATATCATTGAAGGCTACCGGCGTTCAGTTACCTTTCCGTCATCGCCCATGAATCAGCTCCGGGAGTCGGCATATCAGGAGGTGATCAATTTCAAGCCCGAGATGGGCGCGAGTGTTTACTCTCTGAATCTTCCTACCGGCTTGGGCAAGACACTGGCAGCAGTTGCCTTTGCGCTCCGGCTCCGGCAGCAAGTTCAGGAGCAAACCGGTAATCCGCCGCGGATCATTTACGCCCTACCCTATCTGAGCATTATTGAACAGAATGCCAATGTTTTGGAGACGGTTCTTGAGAAAAACGGAATTACGCCTGCCAGTGATATCCTGCTCAAGCACCACCATTTATCCGATATTTACTACCGCAAGGGCGGAGGGGAAAGGGAGTATGATGTTGACGAGTCTCAGATGCTGATCGAGGGCTGGAATTCAGAACTGGTAATCACCACCTTTGTCCAGCTGTTTCATACGCTCTTTACCAACCGCAACCGCGCACTCAAGAAATTCCATCGGCTGATCAATTCTGTTATTATTCTTGACGAAGTGCAGGCAATTCCGGTGCGATACTGGCGCCTGATCCGTCATCTTCTGGAGCGGCTGGTGGCTGAATATCATGTCAATATTATTTTTGTTACCGCAACCGAACCATTGATTTTTGCCCGGCAGGAGGTGCGGTCATTAATCAATGACAAGGCGCGGTACTTCAAGGTGCTCGACCGTGTCCGATTACATTTTGACATCAGCCGGATTCAGACGATCGAGGAACTGGCTGACAGGCTGATATTTGAACCGGATCGCAGTTATCTTTTGATTATGAATACGATCAGCGCTGCCCGGAAGTTGTATGCACAACTGCAGACAATGGGGGTGGCAGGCTGTCAATATCTGTCAACTCATTTGACCCCGAAAGATCGCCTCCAGCGGATCAGGAAACTGGCGGAACAAAACCGTGCCGGCAGGCCCCAGATTGCGGTTACCACACAGCTGGT
The DNA here is from genome assembly GCA_039801085.1 of candidate division WOR-3 bacterium. NCBI lineage: Bacteria > Pseudomonadati > Caldifarciminota > Caldifarciminota bacterium. The sequence goes on from JBDRTY010000002.1 coordinate 117,544, forward strand.
TGAGGCAGGGGTTGATATTGATTTTGATGTTGTTGTGCGTGATCTGGCACCGCTCGATTCAATCAATCAGACGGCGGGCAGGTGTAACCGGAATGCCGCCCGTCAGGGTGATGTCTATATCGTCAGACTGGCAGATGAGAAGCAGCGTCAATACTGTACCTACATATATGATCCGGTCCTGCTTAATATTACCGAGCAGCTTATCGGAAGCTGTGAACAGATTGCCGAAAAGGACTTTGACGATTTAATCGACCGCTATTACCTGGAAGTCCAGAGCCGCAAGTCGCAATACGAATCCGCAGCGCTCCTGAATGCTGTGGCAGCCCTTAAATACGATTCAACCGATGAGGCACCGGCGGTTGACAATTTTCAGCTGATCGAGGAGGAGCCCTATAAATTTGATGTATTTATTGAACAAGACGAGGAGGCAGAGCAGGTCTGGGAATGCTACCAGCGTCTGAAAGAAACTAAAGATCCGTATGAACGCTACCGCCGGTTTCTGGAGATAAAATCCCTGTTTTATCAGTATGTAATTTCGGTTCCGCGCAATATTCCAAACCTGCCGGAAATGGTTGGTGAACTGGGCTATGTCCGGCGGAGTCAGCTGCGAAATTACTATCATCCGGATACCGGGTTTATAATCAAGGACGAGCGCGGGACATTGATCGTATGAGGTTGAGACAATGAAGATCGAACCGCTGCTGCTCAAGCTGGTAATTAATGACAAACTGAGTCCGGAGGCAGCGCGCAAGGTTCGGGGTTACATCGCCAGTTTTTTCCGGGATAATCCTGTAGTTCACCATCATCTACCGGACGGCAGACTGCTCTACCGCTATCCGGTGATTCAGTATAAGGTTATTAACAATGACATAATAATAATCGGGATTTATGAAGGGGTTGAGGTAGTAAAGAAGATATTTGAGAAAGTACAGGCGCTGGTGATTGATAGTACTTGGCAAGAGGTAGTTACCAAGTCGCTTTTCAGTTATTCAGCAGAATTTGGTTCCGCACCTCAGCTTCTGCCCTACACCTTCCTCTCCCCCTGGCTGGCGCTGAATGAGCAGAACTATCAGCACTATGTCTGTGCCGGCAGTCCGCAGGCACGGCGTGAGCTGCTGGAGCGGATTCTGGTCGGTAACATCCTTTCGGTTGCCAAAGGGCTCGGCTATACCGTCACCGCACCCCTGACCGCTGAGCTGGAAAACATCCGCGAGGTCCGGACCACACTCAAGGGCACACCGATGCTCGGCTTTCTGGGCAACTTCCGGGTCAACTTTGAGATTCCCGAATTCCTCGGGCTGGGCAAGTCGGTATCACGGGGCTTCGGCACGATCGGCAGGCTGTAGATGAATCTGGTCATCAACACCTGGGGCGCATTTCTCCAGAAAAACGGCGAGCTGTTCCGGGTGAGGAGTGAGGACCGGATTACTGAGATCTCTGTCCGGAAGGTCTCCTCAATCATCATCGCCACCGCCGCCACGATCACCACCGATGCGCTCAAGCTGGCGATCGAGAACAATATTGACATTGTCTTTGTTGACGAATACGGCGAGCCCTATGCCCGGATCTGGCACAGCCGGTTCGGCAGCACAACCGAAATCCGGCGCCGGCAGCTCGGGGTTGCGGAGACTGATGCCGGACTGGAGCTGGCACTCGCCTGGGTCAGGCGCAAGCTCGACGGTCAGATCGCCCTGCTGGAACGGCTGCGCACCACCCGCAGCCGCAAGTCGGCGGAGATCACCACCTATATTGAGAAACTGCGCAACTGCCGGCAGAGTCTTGAGGGAATCACCGGCACCGTCGAGGAGCGCCGGGGCACAATTATGGGGATTGAGGGTAGTGCGGGCAGGATCTACTTTGAGGCGCTTTCCTTTCTCATGCCCGAGCAGTTCAAATTTGAGGGCAGGTCGCGCAATCCGGCAAAGGATGAGTTCAACGCCCTGCTCAATTATGCCTACGGTATCCTCTACAGCCGGGTGGAACGCGCCTGCGTCATCGCCGGACTGGACCCTTATGTCGGCATTCTCCATACCGACAACTACAACAAGAAGTCGCTGGTCTTTGACATCATTGAGAACTACCGGGTCTGGGCTGAGGAGGTGGTGGTCAACCTGTTTGCTGCCCGGAAGGTTTTAAAGGAGTACTTTGACCGGCTGCACAACGGCATGCTGCTGAACAAGGAGGGCAGGGCGGTGCTGATCGAAGCCTTTACCCGGTTTCTGGACGAGCCGGTGCGCTACTCGGGCAGAAACATCCGCCGCCAGGACATAATTCAGCTTGACTGCCACCGGATTGCCAGCCAGCTCCTGGGAAGGGAAGATGAGTCAGATTAATCTTGTCTGGGTGGTCTACGACATCACCAGTAACCGGACTCGCAGCCTCATCGCCCGCGCCTGCAAGAACAAGGGGCTCTACCGGGTGCAGAAAAGCGCCTTTCTCGGCAGGCTCAACCGCACCCAGATTGAGGAGCTCAGGGTCATCTGCGAAGACATCATTGATCCCGAGACCGATTCGGTCTATATTTTCCCGATGTGTGAGGAGGATTTCAGAAAGGTCAGATTACTGGGCAGGGCGTTTGATCCGGAACTGGTAAGTGACGAGGTGAAGGCGCTGTTTTTATGAGCGAGGAACTGCTGGAGTTATCACCGGCAGATGACGAATCCACGCCGATGCTTACCCCTTCGGAGATTATTGAACACCTCTTTTGTCCGCGCTTTACCTACTTCATGCACTGCCTGAAGATTCCCCAGCACGAGAAGAACCGCTACATTGTGATGAAGGGCAGACAGCTCCATCAGGAACGGGAGAAGCGCAATCCGGACTATCTGCGGAAGAAGATTGGCTGTGTCAAAAAGGAGCTGAGCGTCTATCTGGCATCGCGCCGGCTGCGGGTGCGGGGCATTGTTGATGAGGTGCTGACGCTGGCTGATGGCACGATGGCGCCGCTGGACTACAAATACACCGATTACCGGGAATGGCTTTTCAAAACTCACCGTTACCAGTCGGTGCTTTACGGCATGCTCATTGCCGAGACCTACCAGCAGCCGGTCAGCCGCGGGTACATCTGCTATGTCCGCAGCGGGGCGAAACTGTGTGAGGTGGTTTACCGGCAGCAGGACTATGAACACATTACCGGTGTCATTGATGAGATATTCCGGATTATCAGCACGGGCAGGTATCCGGAGGCGACCCGGCACACTGCCCGCTGTATAGACTGCTGTTACAAAAATATTTGCGTCTGAGGGCATGGAGTTGCAGGTTGCTGATTTTATGGAACTTGTGATGACGGAACTCTGCACAAGCGGGCAAAAAACGGTCAAAAAAGCTCTTTTTGCGGGGTCAAAAATAGCAAAAAGAGCCGGACAGAAATTTGACAAACCGCCGGAAAATTCATACCATAGAAAAAAAGTGCTGTTATGACACCACTTCCAGCAAAACAAGGATTGAAACAAACTTTTTGGCTCAAAAATCTGTTGCACGCTATCAGGTTATGACACCACTTCCAGCAAAACAAGGATTGAAACTGTTACAATTGTCAAGGTGAAAATCAGCCGGTATCTTGTTATGACACCACTTCCAGCAAAACAAGGATTGAAACATTTTTGGTCACTCTTGTCAATCTTGTCAAATAGTCGTTATGACACCACTTCCAGCAAAACAAGGATTGAAACTCAGAGAGTTTTATCGGATTAATACCAGAGAACTCAAGTTATGACACCACTTCCAGCAAAACAAGGATTGAAACAACAAACAAATCTCGGTAAATTTCCTGACTTTCAAGCGTTATGACACCACTTCCAGCAAAACAAGGATTGAAACTTTCGCTCGTTTCCAGAAGCGAATTGGCATTTTCCAGTTATGACACCACTTCCAGCAAAACAAGGATTGAAACTCAGCAAATTTGAATTTGAGAAACGGCTAAAAAATGTTATGACACCACTTCCAGCAAAACAAGGATTGAAACTCTCTGAAACAGGTTAAGGATATCACTACAAACGGTTATGACACCACTTCCAGCAAAACAAGGATTGAAACTGGTAAAAGGGTAAGTGCTAAAGATGATATTGACAGTTATGACACCACTTCCAGCAAAACAAGGATTGAAACCGCATTTCTCATGGCTCACCCGGGCTCTGCCACCGCCGTTATGACACCACTTCCAGCAAAACAAGGATTGAAACTTTCATTAGGCAGCGTGCAGACATTCGCCAGCAGAGTTATGACACCACTTCCAGCAAAACAAGGATTGAAACAGGTCTTGACATATTCTGATGGCGAATACACGCTGGAAGTTATGACACCACTTCCAGCAAAACAAGGATTGAAACGGACTGCGCCGCACCGGTGGGCTGGGTTGTTTCACGTTATGACACCACTTCCAGCAAAACAAGGATTGAAACTACTGAAAACCGCCGGGCTGGATGTCGGAATCGGACGGTTATGACACCACTTCCAGCAAAACAAGGATTGAAACTTCAGTTCAAGTTTGTCGCCCAGTGCCAGCCGATAAGTTATGACACCACTTCCAGCAAAACAAGGATTGAAACCCTAATGAAGAAAAAATGAATACTCAAATTGTCAAGGTTATGACACCACTTCCAGCAAAACAAGGATTGAAACTTGGATGAATCGGGCGGTTTTGAAGTCCGGATATTGTGTTATGACACCACTTCCAGCAAAACAAGGATTGAAACTTTACAAATATAGAATCGGTGTAACAAGATATGATAGTTATGACACCACTTCCAGCAAAACAAGGATTGAAACTAATTATAACATTTTACCCCCAAATGTTAGATACGAGGTTATGACACCACTTCCAGCAAAACAAGGATTGAAACACAAACTTTTGCCGGTTGTCAAGTCCTATGCGGGTAGTTATGACACCACTTCCAGCAAAACAAGGATTGAAACAAAATTTCAAAATTGCTCTGGTGTCATAGTCAAGGGTTATGACACCACTTCCAGCAAAACAAGGATTGAAACATTTTGATACCGACGGTTCGTTGATTGACGCCATGTTATGACACCACTTCCAGCAAAACAAGGATTGAAACTCCCGGGTCGGCACCGGCAGAACATAGGACATGCCGTTATGACACCACTTCCAGCAAAACAAGGATTGAAACGGCGGCTGTATTTCCAGAACATACCTCACCTCACCAGGTTATGACACCACTTCCAGCAAAACAAGGATTGAAACTTGAGAGACACAACCCCTTTGTCGTGCGTAAAAATGTTATGACACCACTTCCAGCAAAACAAGGATTGAAACGAAAACCCACATCATCGGTGTCATCGGTGTCATCGGGTTATGACACCACTTCCAGCAAAACAAGGATTGAAACATCAGTCCGGTCAAACAGTAGGGTTGTCAGACCTTGGGTTATGACACCACTTCCAGCAAAACAAGGATTGAAACTGATGAGAATTTGAATCTATTGGGTGTGGAATATGCGGTTATGACACCACTTCCAGCAAAACAAGGATTGAAACCAGCCCGTCTTCCGTGCGCCGTTTTCCGTTGTTCGTTTTTGTGATGTCCGCCTGAGGCAGTTGCGGGCGGTGGTTCGGAGGTGTTCTGATTTCTGCCGGAGGGCATTCTGTTGAGATAAGGGTTCCTCGACTGCGCTCGGAATGACCGGTGGGGAAAAGGGATTCCTCGACTCCGCTTCGCTCCGCTCGGAATGACCGAAGGGAAGGTCATTTCGACCAGAGCCCGAAGGGCGGAGCGGAGAAATCGCTTTCCCTTTTTGCGGATTAAGAGGGATTCCTCGACTCGCCTTCGGCTCGCTCGGAATGACAGAAAAAGAAAAGAAGACGCTCGGAATGACAGAAGGGAGGGGCGCGGAAGGACGGGAAAAGTGGCGTCCGGATGACAGGAAAAAGACTAACGGAATGGCGGAAGGGGAGGTTGTGCCGGGTTGAACTGAAGGGGTCCGGCTGGAGCGGGCGACCGCTCAGTTCTAGGGGTGGTGCGTTTAACCGGCCTGAAGCTTTGCCACAATCGCCTGACGGAGGGTTTTGAAGTTTTCCCGGTTGTAGTATTGACGGAGGTCCTGAGGTAGAAGTGAGCCGAGTTTGACCCGGTAGTCGCGTGCGGGCAGTTGTTCAATACCCCGGAGGAGGCGGTTCAGGGTTGCGGACGCATCCGGCAGGGGCACACCGCGCCGGAGCAGAAACTCAATGTCATAAACATCCCGGATTTCATGCCGTTCCAGAAATGCGGTAATTTTGGCGTCCATCAGTTCCGGCAGCCGGGGCACCCGGACCAGGACCTGCGTGGTGGCAAAGCGGCTGTAGGCGATTGCCAGCTCGGTGCCAACCCTTTTCGGCTGTTTGCGGATTTCAATCTTGAGCCGGCGCGGATATGCGGGCGACCTGATTTCGAAAAGGAGGGTGTGGAATTTGTTCTGGGCATCGGTCAGGGTGTAGAACTGTCCCAGATAATCCCGCAGGCGGTCAAACAGGCGGGCATAGGGCTGGCGCCTGAGCACCCAGAAGTCCAGGTCCACTGAGAAGCGCTCCAGTCCGTAGCAGAGACGGAGCATCGTGCCGCCGGTGAAGATGAGGGACGGAAGCAGGCGTAGGCTGTTGAGCCGGTCCAGGAGTTCAATTTCAAACCTTTCCTGCTGGATCAGCTCCTGCATAGGCGGTTGATGAGCTGACGGGTTTTGAGCGGATAGTTCCGGCTGAGGCGGTGCAGCAACTGCCAGTTGATCCTTCCGGTTTCCAGGGCGCTGAGGTCAAGCCGGTATCTGCCGAGGGAATGGAGGTAGAGGGCATCAAGGAGCGCCTTTTCCGGGGTGGCGATGAAGATGCCGTTCTGCCGGACAAATCCGGAGAAGTAGCCGGGTGCCAGGCGGTAGTAGACAAAGCTGACGCCCCGGATTTCATACCGGGCGGTTCTTTTCCGGACCGCACTTTCAAACCAGTCGCGCTGGAGTTGAGTGGTGAGCTGATAGAAGCTGAGCGCGGTCTGGAATGATATGTAGGAGGGAACCTGGAGGAAATTGGCAATCCGGAACCGTTCTTCGGTGGAGAGCCGTTCCCAGTTATGACTCAGGGTGTAGATACCCCGTTTCAGACGCAGGAATATCCCCTGCCGGCAGTAGCGGGTGGCAAGGACCCGGGCCGATGCGGGGTTGACTCCGGTAAGCTGACGCAGGTCCTCAATCGTGAAGAAGGGCTGACGGCTGAGCCGGACAAGGAGGGGTTCTGGTGCTTCAGGCATAGACAGTTAACAATTTTGTTAATTATATGTATCTGGAAGCCGGTGTCAATAGATGATATAAAGAGGGATTCCTCGACTGCGCTCGGAATGACCGGTGGGAAAAAGGGATTCCTCGACTCCGCTTCGCTCCGCTCGGAATGACAGAAGAGAAGGTCATTTCGACCAGAGCCCGAAGGGCGGAGCGGAGAAATCGCTTTCCCTTTTAGCGGATTAAGAGGGATTCCTCGACTGCGCTTCGCTCCGCTCGGAATGACCGGTAAGGGACGGAGTGGAGAGATCGGTTGAAGGGATTCCTCGGCTCCGCTGACGCTCCGCTCGGAATGACAGCATAACAGGGTGCGGTCAGGCTGGAATGGGCGGGTTTTGCAACTGGCATCAAACAAAAGGGGGCAAAAATGTCATAATATAGTGCAGGTATATTAAAGGAGGTATAATGGCAGAGCGGAGTGGAACCGGTAAATACCGGGTATTGAACCGGCTGTATGAGCCCGGGATTGAGCGGATTTACCCCTATACTAAAGCGGGGTTTGCAGTTGTGGGTGCAGCCAAGGACCGGACCCCGGCAGATGAGTTTTTTCTGTTGGAGCGGATGAAGTGGCAGGTTTTCAGGCTGGGTTTGCGCCATATTGAGCTGGACGGGGTGTGGGTGAATGAGTATAAGGCACCTTGTGAAGCGGTGCATGAGCCGGTGCTGTTTGTGCCCTGTCCCGGTGAGGAGTGGGGTTCGTGGGAGCGGTTCCGGGAAATAATGGCAGAGACTGCCGGGGATTTCAGACAGCAGGGTATAGTGATAAGTGATGGAAATTCAATGCAGTTGCTGTGGGTTGAGGAGGGAATTGAGGGCGAAATTGAGGACAGAATTCAGGAGCTGGGCGTCTTTGAACCGGAGCGGCTGGGTTCAGCCTATGCCCGGGTTTCGAGGCTGCGGGAGTTGGGCGGAATTTTCACTTTTGCCGGGGTGCGGGTGCCGGGATCGGCGATGGAGGCGCTGGCGCTGCAGAAGAGCGGTAATCTGGTGGCTGAGGGCAGGGTTTTCTTCAGGGTCCGTTAGGCTGTTGCCGGTTTTCTGCCCATTTTATTAATTAGAGCCCTGGTGGAAGGATTTTTTTAACATCCTGAAGTCAGTTGTTTTTTAAGTTGCATTTTTGCAAATAGTTATGATTTAGGACCCCTCGTCGTGCCGGTCCGGGGGCAGTTCCCCCGAGGGTGGGGTTTCAGGTGCCGAGCAGTTTTTCCACCCAGGCGGTGTTGATGACCACTTCCTGGTTGTAGAGGATTGCGGCAACCCGGACTCCGTTGAGCTGTTCAAGGAGGTCGATCCGGTTGAGGAGGTCGGGGATGCCCCAGATATCAGCCTCAAGGCTCAGGTATCTGCCCGAGAGCGGTCTGCCGGACATCACCAGTTGAAAGCCGTTTTCTGCGGTGAGCCGGGCAATCTCTTCAGGCCGGTGCCCGGTTTGCAGGAGGAAGTGGAAATGGCCGAAGTTTTCCGCTTTTGACCAGTCAATTGCGGGCTGGATGCGGAAGATTCCGGAGCGGTTTTCTTCGGTCCAGAGGAGCCGGTCCAGTTTTGCCCGGACCCAGTTTTCACTCTGGCCGAAGTGGGCGGAGATGGTCTGGGCATCCGCATCCGGGTTCTGCATCAAGAAGCGGATGAACGCCTTTTCCTCGCCGGAGAGGGGCAGGGAGACCGGATAGGAGTATTCCCGGATTTTGAAAACCTCCAGTTCCCGGAGTCCGGGAAGGTTCTGGATGAAGCGGGTCTCGTTTTCCAAATCCCGGGAGAAGAAGAGCAGGGCGAGGTTGGGTCCGATGTTTGCCGGGAAGCAGGCGTTGAACAGGATTTCGCTGACAAAGGGGAGCCGGCTGGTGAGCTGATGGGCGGTTTCATACGGGGCTTGGGCTCTGCCGAGCAGGGCAGCCCATGCCCAGTTGCCACCGGCAAGGGGCGGGACAACCAGGGTGAGGTGGAGGGCGCGGAGGAGTCCGGTTTCACTGAGCCGGGCGAGCCGGGCGCGGTAGGTCTGGATGGTGAAGCCGGCATTGCTGAGGTCCGGATGGTCAAACAGGTAGTGCCGGGTTTCGGCAAGGCGCAGGGCAATCAGGTCAGGCGGTTCCAAAATCATGGTTTTTTGCAGGATAATTATTTACCCGCGGGCAGGAGAAGTCAAGCGGTTCCGGTTTCAGTAGGCACCTTTGCGGGCAAGCACCGCCGGGATGGTTCTGAGGATGATGAGCAGGTCGCCCCAGAGGGTCCATTCGCGGACATAGCGGGTGTCCAGTTTCACCCGTTCTTCGTAGGTGGTGTCGGTTCTGCCCGAGACCTGCCAGAGACCGGTCAGGCCCGGCGGGACGCGGAAGAGGAGCAGGGAGTAGTCCTGATAGTACTGGATCTCCTTTTCCACGATCGGCCTGGGCCCGACGAGCGACATCTCGCCGGCAAGGACATTGAGGAGCTGGGGCAGTTCATCGAGCGAGGTGCGGCGCAGAATTCTGCCGATTGAGGTGACCCGGGGGTCGTTTTTGAGTTTGAAGGTCTTTTCAAATTCTGCCCGTTTCTCCGGATCGCTGGCGAGGATCTGTTCGAGCCGGCGGTCGGCATCAACAAACATGGTGCGGAATTTGAGGACTGCAAACGGGCGCATGTTTCTGCCGAGCCGGCGATGGCGGTAGAAGACCGGACCCGGACTGGTGAGCTTGATCAGCAGGGCGATGAGGAGCATGAGCGGGGCAAGCACCAGCAGGGCGGTTGCGGAGATGAAGATGTCGATCAGGCGTTTGAGCCGCCGGGCGATGCCTTCGTGGGCAAAAGGTCCGAGCAGACGGGGATGGGGTCCGAGCAGGTAGGCGGACATCCGGAAGGCACGGATGCCGATGAAGTCGATGAAGTAGCGGGGGGCAAGGGTGGAAACCAGCTGTTCGGTGCGCAGGTCGGTGGTGTCAACCACGATCAGCTGAAAGCGGCTGACCCTGCCCACCGGTTCGGCGTTCTCGTGGAGCCATTCCGGCAGGGCGTCAATCGGGATGGTTTCGGCACAGTCCAGACCCCACCAGCGGAGGAGTTCCCTTTTGTCCTGGTTGAAGTCGGTGACGAGCAGAACCGGCTGGGGAAACAGCCGGCGGATCAGAATCCCAACAAGCGGGGCAATGAAGGTGAGGTAGGTCCAGAAGGCGAGCCAGAAGGCGATGGTAAGCTCTTCGCACCAGGACCAGAGGTGGTGGACGATACCGTAGGCAACGAAGGTAAGGGCGAATGCCGCCTGAGTGCGGGTGGTCAGACCGTAGTTGATCCGGGTGGCAGATTCAAACTCGCCGACCAGATAGGAGGCAAGGGTGAGCAGAATCCAGACCATGACCACGGTGGTGGCGCCGGTGGAGCTCGGCGAGAAGACCAGGCGCAGGGTGGCGATAATGAGCAGGAGAAACAGCAGTTCCAGGGCAACAACCACCGCGCTGTTCGGCGTCGATTCGGGTGCGGCTTTCCCGCTGGAATTCATGGTGCAGTTTTCAGTTTATTGAGCGGACAGGTCAAGTCAATGCCCGACCTTTTTCAATAAGGGTTTTCAGCCGGGTCCGGAGCCGGACAGAAAACAGTTTCAGCGCGGATCAGCGCCCGGAATTACCGGATTTTCTTCTTGTGGCGCAGTGCCTTGCGTCTTTTCTTGAACTTGTGCCGTTTGACCTTGCGCAGTTTCCGTTTTCTGCCACAGGGCATTATTTCCGCTCCTTTTTATTGCTGAACCTGGCCCAGACTGGCTTTAAGCAGGCGCGAAGCCTTGAATACCGGCACCCGGCGCGGGGGCACGGTGACCGGTGCCTTGGTCTTGGGGTTGCGGGCGAGCTTGGGTTTACGCACCTTGGTTGCCAGCACGCCGAACCCGCGAATTTCCACCCGGTTGCCCTCCTGGAGTGCCCGGCAGAGTTCATCGATGAACAGCTGGACAATCCGGGCAACATCCCGCTTGGTAACTGCGGGTGCCATCTGTCGGGCAATGGTTTCAACCAGATCCGCCTTTTTAATTGTCATAATTTTCCTCCTTAACCGCAGGAGCTGCAGTTGTGACTGGAACAGTGGCTGCAGCTCGAGCCGGTGGTTTTAACCTTTTTCTCTGCTCCAGAGACACCGAACACCGAGAAACAGCGGTTGAGTTTGTGACTGCCGCATTTGGGACAGACGAGGTTCTTCTCATCGCGCGCGCTCAGAATCAGCTCCTCAAACTGATGACCACAGGAGCAGCAGATAAATTCTCTGATCGGCATAACTAATTATAGTATTTTGACTTGGGAATGTCAAGCAGGTGCGGATCAGGGCGGTTTCAGGAGTTTTGCTTGACAGTCATTGACAGCGGGTGGATAATAAAGATATGCTGATGCGGGCGCTGGTGCTGTGCGGTGGCAGGGGGACAAGGCTCAGGCCCCTGACCTGGACGATTCCCAAACAGCTGGTGCCGGTGGCAAACCGGCCGATTCTTTCCTATGTGCTTGAGCATCTGATGGTTGCCGGGCTGGAGGAGGTCGGGATTGTGGTTTCCCCTGAGACCGGGGCGCAGATTCAGGAGTTTGTCGGTGATGGCCGGCGCTGGAACTTCCGGGTGACCTATATCCGCCAGGATGAACCGCTCGGCCTGGCACATGCGGTAAAGGTGAGCCGGGATTTTCTGGGGGAGGCGCCGTTTGTGATGTATCTGGGCGACAATCTGCTTCAGGACGGGCTTGCACCCGGGCTGACACTTTTTTCGTCCGGCGGTGCGGATGCGGTGATCATGCTCAAGGAGGTCAGCGACCCGCGGCGGTTCGGAGTGGCAGAGCTGAAGAACGGAACGGTGGTCCGGCTGGTGGAGAAGCCGGCAGAGCCGCCATCCAGCCTGGCGCTGGTCGGAGTTTATATCTTCTCCCCGGTGATTCATCAGGTGATTGAACAGCTTAAGTTTTCCGCCCGCGGGGAGCTGGAGATCACCGAGGCGATTCAGGGGCTGATTGAGCAGGGCAGGAGGGTACTGCCGATTGTGCTGGCGGGCTGGTGGCTGGATACTGGCAAGAAGGATGACCTGCTGGCGGCGAACCGGCAGGTGCTGGCGAGTCTGGGCCAGGAGGAGATTTCAGGCACGGTTGCCAACTGCCGGATTACCGGTCCGGTGCGGATTGAGGCGGGCGCCCGGCTGAGCAACTGCGAGCTCTCGGGTCCGGTGGTCATCGGCGCAGGGTGCAGGATTGATCACTCCCGGATCGGTCCTTTTGTTTCGGTCGGTGCCGGATGTGAGATTTCCGGTTCCGAGATTGAGCATTCGGTGATTCTGGAACGGTGTGTGATCTCCGGCGTGCGGAGGATGAGCGAGAGCCTGCTGGGCAGGGAGGTGCGGGTCCGAGCCAGTGGTCAGTCCGGTGCCAGTCCGAAACTGCTCCTTTCCGATTCCAGCGAGGTGGAGCTGTGAGACCCCGGTTTCAGGAGCTGGAGATTTCAGGGGTGTGGCTGGCACCGCTGGTGGTGCATTCCGACCGCCGGGGCTGGCTCGCAGAGGTTTTCCGGCAGGACTGGTTTGACGGCGGTGCGGGTCCGGTGCATCAGCCGGTGATGGGTTATGTTTCCGAAACCCTGCCGGGCGTGGTGCGCGGACCCCATGAGCACCGGTATCAGACCGACCTTTTTGTCTTTGCCGGTCCGTCCGATTTTCTGGTGGTGCTCTGGGACAACCGTGCGGGCTCGGTCACTGCCGGCAGGCGGATTGAGCTGAAGCTGGGCGAAGGCAGTCCGGGGATACTGCTGGTGCCGCCCGGAGTGGTGCACGGATATAAGAATATCGGAAATGTTGCGGGCAGGGTGCTGAATTTTCCGGACCGGCTTTACCGCGGTGCAGGCGGCGGTGAGGAGGTGGATGAGGTTCGCTATGAGGGCTGTTCGGACAGTCCGTTCCGGATCTGAAAGGAGAAAGGGATGAAGATTCTGGTAACCGGCGGGTGTGGATTTATCGGGTCCAATTTTATCCGCTATGTTCTCAAAGCCCATCCGGACTGGGAGGTGGTGAACCTGGATGCGCTGACCTATGCAGGTAATCCGGCAAATCTGGCGGAGGTGGCGGGTGAACTGCGTTACAAGTTCATTCACGGCCGGATTGAGGAGCCGCAGACGGTGCATACCGCAGTCCGGGGCTGCAGTGCGGTCATTAATTTTGCCGCTGAAACCCATGTTGACCGCTCAATTGTTGAGCCGGCGGTTTTTATCCGGACCAATATCGTTGGCACACAGGTGCTTGTGGATGTCTGCCGGGAAAAGCGGTTGAGCCGGTTTATCCAGATTTCGACGGATGAGGTTTACGGTTCACTGGGCGCTGAGGGACGCTGGACCGAGGAGTCACCGCTTCAGCCCCGTTCCCCCTATTCCGCCTCCAAGGCAGCAGCGGATCTTCTGGTGCTGGCAGCATTCCGCACCTGGGGTGTGCCGGTCAACATCGTCCGGCCCTCAAACAACTACGGACCCTATCAGTATCCGGAGAAGCTGATTCCGCTGGCAATAACCAATCTGCTTGAGGGCAAAAAGGTGCCGGTCTACGGCCAGGGGGAGAATGTGCGGGACTGGATCTATGTTGAGGACACGGTGCGGGCGATTGAGCTGGTGCTGCTGCGGGGAGTGCCGGGTGAGGTTTACAATGTGGGGGCGGGTGCGGAGCGGAGAAACATTGATGTGGTGCGCCGGATTGCGGCACTGCTGGGCAAGGGTGAGGAGGAGATTGAGTTTGTGCCCGACCGGCCCGGCCATGACTTCCGGTATGCGCTGGATACAAACAAGATCCGGCAGCTGGGCTGGGAGCCGAAGGTTGATTTTGAGACCGGGCTGATGCAGACGGTGCGCTGGTATCAGGAGCGGACGAGCTGGTGGAAGGCGCTGAAGCTGAAGCTGGTGCGGGAATCAAAGGGGTTCTGGAGTTGATATGGTGACGGCAGATGATTTTACCGCCAGGGTCCTGGAATCCGGTATTGAGGCGGTGGACCCGATTGAGGTTGAACGCTTGCGCCGGATTGTCAGCGCCCGGATTCAGGAGTGTGCCCAGAGCCCGGAGGAACTGCTGACCCGTATCGGGGCGATTGGTCCGGAGGGGAAACTGACCGTTGCCGGACTGCTGCTCTGCGGCCGGGAGGAGGAGTTGCACCGGCTGGTGCCGGGTCATGGTGTGATCTTCCTGCAGATGAAGAATGATGTGGAATACGAGCGCCGGGTTGAGTCCGGAAAGCCGCTGCTGGCGCTGATTGATGAGCTGTGGCAGGCGATCGAGCCGCACAACCGAATTTACACCTTGAAGATCGGGCTGTTCCACTTTGAAATTCCCGACTATCCGGTTGAGGTCTGCCGGGAGGCACTGCTGAACGCATTTACCCATCGTGATTATTCAATCCTGAGTCCGGTCTATGTCCGGCTGTATCCGGACCGGCTGGAAATTTCATCGCCGGGCGGGTTTGTGTCCGATGTGTCCTCAGAAAATATCGTGGGCCATGAGCCGATCAGCCGCAACCCGCTCTTGGCACAGATTCTGCAGCGGATCGGGCTGGTGGAACGGGCGGGGATGGGGGTAAAGCGGATGTTTCAGGTTCTTTTGTCCTACGGGAAGGAACCGCCCAATTATGAGGCGGGCGCAGACTTCGTGCGGGTGACCATCCGTTCTGACCGTGCTGAGGGCAGGCTGGATGAGACCTTTGCCCGGTTTGTCGTCCGCTGTCAGCAGGAGGGCAGGGAGCTGAGACTGCCGGACCTGCTGATTCTGAACTGGCTGAAGCGGAACCGGGAGGTGGATGCCTCGGAGGCGCGCCGGATTATCTGCCGGTCCGAGCGGGAGGCGTATGAGGTGCTGAATTCAATGGTCAACCGCGGGCTGCTGGAGCAGTTCGGGGAGAAGAAGGGCCGGGTTTACCGGCTGTCCAAGATGGTATATGCCCAGCTGCGCCGTTCGCTGAGTTATCTGCCGTTTCACCGGGCAGAGCTGGCTTATGCGGAGACCGCAATTCTGAACTATCTGCAGGAACTGCCGGGCCGGGCTGAGGAGCGGTTCGTCACCAATGAGATTGTCCGGACTTTGCTGCGGGTTTCACCCCATCAGGCGGGCTATGTGCTTGCCGGACTGGTGAAGAAGGGACGGCTGGTGCTGAGGGGCAGGGGCAGAGCGGCAAGGTATTATCCGGCGGAAGGTTAGTTGCGGACGATGAATTTGTCCCGATAGGTGGTGGAGCGGATCTGGAGCGTGGCACCGGAGAGGTCACCAGCCCGGGCGTCAATCTTGTAGAGATAGATGCCGTTGGCAAGCGGACTGCCATCGCGGTCCAGCCCGTCCCATTCAATCTGGTTGTAGCCGAAGGGGCATTCGACCGGACCGAGAATGCGCACCAGTCTGCCGGCGATGGTGTAAATTTTAACTGTTACGGTCGCAGGCCGGGAGAGGATGAAGGTGAAGTATGCCCGGCGCGCAACCGGATTGGGGTAGACAAGACAGGAGTCGAGCCGGAGCTCTTCCCTAAGATCGGTTTTCAGAAAATAGACCGCGGTGCGGGTGTTCAGGCAGTTGTCGGTGGCGGTCAGGACAAGCGAGTCCAGCGGCTGGTCCAGTTCAACCGGCAGGGAGAAGGTGCCGGAGTTGCCCCGCTGATCGTCGTAGCGGAACAGGTCGGCAAGTTCCACCCGGCGGGTGCGGTCGTTGATAAACAGACTGAGGCTTTTTTCCAGATTCGGAATTAAAAGGAGCCCTGCCGGGTCGGTGAGTCTGCCGCTGAGGCGGAAGCGGCGCGGCACCCGGGTCGTGTCACCAGGACGGAGCAGGTTATTGTCGGCAGAGAGCAAAATCTCGGGTGGCTGGGAATCGGCAATCTGGACCGGGTCCGGGCTCAGGTAGAGGGAGTCGGAGATCAGCGCCCTGAGGATTGTGTCGTTCCAGACCAGACCGGTGAGCCGGCAGGTGTTGCGCAGCCGGGCGTACCAGCCGTTGTCCACAACCACCGTGTCCGGAAAATCAAGCCGGGGGACGATAAATGTGCCGGTAATTGAATCCCGGAATCTTCCGGTCAGCCGGAAGACTTCCCCAGCGGGCAGATCATAGCTGGCGCTGCCAACCGTTGAACGGTAGAAACGGTGGCGCCAGGCTTCGGTGGCGCGGAGAGCAAACCATCCGCTCATTTCCGATGCTGTGGACCAGCTGACCACAGCACCGGGGTTCAGGGTTTCCGGATTAACCGCAATGGTGCCGGTGGCAGCGGGCAGGTGGATGCGCAGGGTCGGGTCGCCGAAGAGGATATAGAGGTTGTAGGTGAGCCAGGCAGGATAGAAGGCGGCGCCGATGGGCTGAGCCGGATTTTCCAGCAGTTTGGAGAAAAAGATCCGGGCAAAGCCCTCATTACCGCCGGAGTAGGTCGCCTTTGATGCACCCATCGTGGCGATACAGCCTTCACCACTGCGCACCAGCTCTTCCGCAATTGATTCGTAGCGGGTGTCTTCAAATCTGCCGACTCCGCAGGAGCCGAAGAAGGCGACCGGCAGACGGGTGGCGTTGCGGACCCGGGGGACATCGTCAATATGAAACACCCGCTCGTGTGCCAGCTGGAAGCCGGCACCATGACCGAAATAGCACCAGAGGAGTGTGCCCTGATTGAGCAGGCGGATGAGTTCAGTACCGGCACGGGGTTTGGAATTGGGACCTTCAAGTTTGTATTCCGTGAGGTAAAGTTTTTCGATGTCCAGCCGTTCGCCGATGAGGGCGGCAATGTTCTCACAGTTATAGAGATGTGCGAATGATTCGGGTTTGCTGACATCACCGAGAAATTCATCATCCGCCAGCAGGAGGAAGCGCCGGGTCCAGAGATCAGGCTGCTGGGTCTCATACCGGCGGAGCTTTTCCAGAAACTGGCGGACCTGCTGCGGGGTGCGGGCGGTGAAACGGGCGAGGATCATGTCCGGGCCCGACCCTTCGCCGTCAAAGTCGGCATACCAGGCATCAAGCGCCCGGACATATTCGTTGTAAACTTCGTAATCAAGGTCAAAGCCGATCTCATAGGCGGGCACACCGGGCGGCGGGTTGAGTTTGAGATTGTCTTTGTAGTCATAGGTGGCATCGCCGAGGAGCAGTCCGTAGGCGGGGCGCTTTGCCCGCAGGAATGCCTTGATTGCCCCCGGCTCCTCCATACCGAAGGCGTAGTCATCGTAAATCTGGCTGAGGGCAACCGCCCGTGCCCGGCCGTTGGCAATGCCGGGTATTTTCCCGCTGCGGTAATCCGCCAGGAGCCGGGCAGGAGCCAGAAACTGGTCCGGAGCAATGATGTAGTAGTCAGCGGTTTCTTCC
The DNA here is from genome assembly GCA_039801085.1 of candidate division WOR-3 bacterium. Taxonomy (NCBI): domain Bacteria; kingdom Pseudomonadati; phylum Caldifarciminota; species Caldifarciminota bacterium. Next base: position 135,091 of record JBDRTY010000002.1, read on the forward strand.
GGAAGACGGAGGTTGCCAGGGTTGCGCCGCTGGAGTTGAGGTGCGCGGAAGGCAGTGGCGCGGGCGGCAAAGATGCGGTTGATGGAAGCGGTGAGGAGCAGGGAAGCGGTGTTACCGGTGATGCCGGTGAAGCACCGGGGTTGCCAGGGGTCAGTGATGTCAAGGATCATGGTTGCCGGATCGACGCCGGCGACACTGAGCTGGACCGGGGCGGTGGTGTAAAATGTGAGTTCCGGATTCTGGGCGCTGAGTTCCAGCCGGGTGAGGTAATCGACTTCAATGTAGTCAAGATAGACATCGCCCGCACTGAGCAGTTCCACCGTCAGGGTGTCAATGGTCCGGCTGGAGGCGGCGGCAGGACCGGGCAGACTTTCAAACACAAAGGTATTGGGCGGACAGCCGCGGCTCTGGGCAATGATCGCCACGGTATCCAGCAGTTCCCCGTTAAGACGGATGAGCGCCCGATATGCGGTCGGCTGTTCACTCTTGCCATAAAAGCGGACGGCAAGACTTTTAATGGTGTCGCGCCCGGGAAGGATGAGCTGACAGTGATAGGGTTCGCCGGCGGTTGTATAGCGCTCCCAGAGCCAGAGCAGACCGCCCCGTGCCGGACAGAGCAGGTCCTGTTCCAGCCGGACCCGGGTGCGGGCACGATTCACCGGTGCTTCCGCTCCGACCGCAATTGCCTCCATTCTTCTGCCGTTATCACCACCCCAGGTGAGCCAGAAGGTCTGGTAGCGGGTATAGTAATTTTCCCTCCAGCGGGTCAGCGAGTCGTTCCACCATGACGGCGACTGGGCATAGAAGATGATATGGTCCTGCGGGTCAAATCTGCCATCGGTTTCACCCGGCACCAGTATCGGGAGTTCAATCATGGTGTCCGGATATGGTCCGTTAAGCGGATGGGGTCCGAGGGTGAAGAGGTGAATGGTGCGGGGGTCAATGGTTGCGGGCTCGATGCCGGCATTTCTGAGCTGGGTGTAGGTCAGGCGGTAGATGCCGGTGGTTTCGGTCCGGACCTGGTACCACTGACTGAAACGGGTAAAGAAGTTTATTGAGTCAGGGGCAAGCGGGAGTTTCCAGTTTATCGCCTGAGAGCCGTTAATCATAGTGGTGCTCAGAAGAGAATCGAGCGGATCCGGAGCATAATTATCCTTCGGCGGTTCGGTGAAGTTGATGATTACACGCAGCCGGGCAGTGCGGAGTTTTTTCCGAATGGGGTTGAAGCGGAGCGGGTTGAGGCGGAGCCGGGCGACGCGGATGTTGCGAATGGTTTCCACCGTCTCAATTTCTGCCCAGTTTTCAGGAAAGAACCGGTCCTGAGTGAAGACCGCAGAGGTCGCTGTCTGCTTTTCACTGAGTGCGGGGGCGGGCGGAACGGTGACATCGGAAAATTCCTGCAGGTTTTCAATCTCGGTGCTGAGCCGGATCGCCCCGGTTTGAGGACAGCCGAGCAGAATTCTCAACCCGGGCAGATCAGGTTCACCGGGTTTTACGACAGGAACGGTTCCGGGGACGGTTACCGCATTGCGGTCTGGTGCGATGAACACCGACTCGGGATTGAATTCAAGCACAAGGTGGCGGGCGTCGGATTCGATCAGCCGCAGATTCGTGTTACCGGCGAGTGTTAAAAAAAAGACAAACAAAAGGGATGCGGTCATCGATGAATTTTAGACTATTATCCGGGATAAATCAAGAGGAAATCAGGCCCAGCAGCGCCCCGCCGATAATCAGCCAGACCGGCTGCAGAACTGAGAAGCGGAGCAGGAGCAGAAGCGTGAGCAGGGCGGTTGTCACAGAGATTAATCCGGTAAAGGAACTGCGGGCGATAAAAACGGTTGAGGCAAAGAGCATGCCGACAATTGCCGGCAGAACCCCGGCAAGAAATGAGCGGATCAGCGAATTGTTTCTGATTTTATCGTAACCTTTAATCAGACCGAAGAGCATCAGGGCGGAAGGGAGAAATGTGCCCAGCGTTGCAATCAGGGCGCCCGGAATTCCAAGGACGCGGTAGCCGATGAAGGTTGCCATGAGTGCAACCGGGCCCGGTGTCATCTGCCCCATTGCCACCGCATCAATGAACTCGCGGGCAGTGAGCCAGCCGCGCAGTTCTACCACCTCGTGCTGGAGAAAGGGAATGGCAGCAAAGCCGCCGCCGAAGATGACCGTGCCCATCTTGAAGAATACCAGTGCCAGTTCCCCTGCCTGACGGAAAAGTTGGGGCAGCGCCGGGCGTGTCTGACTGCCGGTGATCAGATACGGCAGGGGCAGTAGGAGCAGGGTCCGGGACGAATGAGCCGGCTTTCCCGAAATGAAAATAGCCAAAAGACCGCAGCCGAGGACCACCAGGAGAATGTCGCCGCCGAAGAGCAGGGCGACCGCTGAGATCAGGGCAAGCAGTGCTGACCGCCAGCTGCGGATATTGGTGCGTCCGATTGTCCATGTTGCCCAGGCGAGGATCCCGGCAACTACCGGCTGAATCCCGGTAAATGCCTTCTGAACGATTGGCAGACTGCCATAACGGTAATAGGCAATACCCAGAAGCAGAATGAGCACAAACCCCGGGAGAAGCAGACCGACGGTGCTGACCACCATGCCCGGAATGCCGGCAAGACGATAGCCGATGTATTCTGCATAATTGGAGACAAACGGACCGGGCAGCATCTGCCCCATTGCTACCGCAGTTGCCAGCTCCGTATCATCAAGCCAGCGCCGTTTTTCTACAACCTCCTGGCGGATCAGCGCCAGCATCCCGGCACCGCCGCCGAAACCGAACGCGCCGATTTTGAGGAATACCAGCGCCAGCTGGCGCAGTGGGACTGCAGGGCGCACCGGTTATTTTAGATTCTGGCACTGATGAAGTCAAAACACTCGGATGGCGGGACTGGGTTCAGAATTGACAAAAGGAGGCAGGGAATTTATTGTAATATTAATGAAGAAGATCGGCATTGCGGGTGCTACCGGTCTGGTAGGCGAAACCCTGCTCCGGCTGCTCGAGGCTTCCGATTACGAAATTACCGATCTGCGCCTTTTTGCCTCAAAGCGCAGTGCCGGGAGCATAATCCGGTTCCGCGACCGGGAGATTGAGGTCAGGGAGGTCACGGCTGAGGAGTTTGAAGGTCTTGAGATTGCCTTTTTCTGCCTGGAGAATGAACTTGCCCGGGAGTTCGTGCCGGAAGTAGCAAGATTCTGTCCGGTGATTGATAAATCAAGCGAGTTCCGGCTTGTGCCGGATGTGCCGCTGGTTGTGCCGGAGGTGAATCCGGAGGCGTTAAAGGGACATAAGAATATCATTGCGAACCCGAACTGCACCACGATTCCACTGGTGGTGGTGTTGTATCCTCTGCATCAGCAGTTCGGATTGAAGGAGGTTTTTCTTGCTACATACCAGTCGGTTTCCGGGGCAGGCCGGGCAGCACTGGAGCAGTTTTTCTATGAGACCGAGTTTGTTGCCCTGAGGCAGAACCCGGATACTGGCGGGAGTCCGTTTGTCTGTCAGATTGCCGACAATGTTATTCCCGCAATCGGCAGTATTGATGAGCAAGGAGTGAGCAGTGAGGAGAAGAAGACCGTGCTCGAGAGCAGAAAGATTCTGGGTCTGCCGGAATTGAAAGTCAATTCAACCTGCGTGCGGGTACCGGTTGCGGTCGGGCATTCTTTGGCGGTAACCTGCAGGTTTGAGCGCCGGGTTGATCCGGCAGAGGCAAGGGATGTTCTGAACAAAGCCCCTGGCCTCGTGCTGAAGGCGGACAGCGAGCTGGCGACACCGGTGCAGTGCAGAAACAAAAATGATGTGTATGTCAGCCGGGTGCGGCAGGGTGCAACCGAATATGATCTAAGTCTCTGGATCTGCACGGACAATCTGCGCAAGGGGGCAGCGACCAATGCCCTGCAGATTGCCGAGCAGTTGCTGGATAAGTAACCAGGAACGGATCAGAAGACCGTCAGACGCCGGTATCGGGTGTGAGCGGGCGTTTTCAATATCAGGAAATAACAGCCCGGGCCGGGAGCATGCCAGGTAATGGTGTTGAGCCCGGAAGGGGTTGAGGGGTGGTTAAATTCCGCTCTTTTTCGGCCGAGGAGATCATAAATTGAAATTACCGCCGGCGTGACTGATAAAAGGTTCATTCTGATAACGCCGGTACCGGGACTGGACACCTGCAATTCCGGTCGAAAGTAATTTTCACGATCAGCGCCGTTAACGCCCTGAGGCTGGAAAATAAGAGTAGTGTCGAATTCGGTGCCATCAGCTCTGATACCATAAGTAATTACAGTATCACCATTGACATCGACAAGCATGAATTGATACACTGCCTCCCGGTAGACCGTCCAGGGTGCCGGTTCATACCAGCGGGTGTGGAGCGGTGCGCCGCCACCGCCGGTGGTAAAATAGTGGATACCATTTATCAGTGAATGCTCGTAGGCGTGGATATGACCGGAAAATATCGCGGTTACCTGAAACTGCTCAAACAGCGGGCACAGGTAACGCTGAACCTCTTCATTGCCGGGATGGGCCTGATTGGTGGTATAAGGAGGTTCGTGCAGAATGACAAATTTATGCCGGACAGTGGTGTCATGCTGAGCACTCTGAAGAGTCTGTATCAGCCATTCATATTGAGCACTCCCGGGCTGGATTTCCGAATAGTTGTCAAGCATGATGAAGATGCAGATACCATAACGGAAGGAGTAGTAGCGTTCGTTACCGGGCAGAACGAAGAAACGGAAGTAGTTGTCGATGTTACGGATGTCATGATTTCCCAAGACCGGAAAGAGGCAGGTCTGGCAAAGGAGGCCCGCAGTAATATTGAAGAAAATCTGATAGCAGGAGTCAGAACCGTTTTCGGTCAGATCACCGGTGTTCACAAGGATCGCGGGCAACGGATTAAGGGTGAGCATGCGGTTCACTACTGCCTGGTGCGCGGTGCTGTCGGTGCGCGAGTCGCCATAGACCAAGAGGCGGAGCGCATGCCGGCTGATCGACAGGGTGCGGAATCTGCAGACCGGCGATGTGTCAGTCGGAGTGACTATCCGGTAATAGTAAACTGTGTCCGAGAGAAGTTGAGAAAGATGAACCAGGTGCAGACCAACAGTGCTTGTGTCATATTTGGTAAACTCAAGTTGAGGGGTAAGTCCGTAGTCAATGCGTCCCGGTGTTGGCGCCAGCTGTTCCCAGCAGATGACGACGGAAGAATCGGTAAGACTCTGGATGTAAGGAGATTTCAGAAAACGGGCCAAAACTGACGACTGTAACAGGGTATACAAAGCAACTGCAACCACCATTTTCATGTTCATCCTAATATTTTAACCAGTCATTGAGAGGGGGCAAGGATGTGCTTTCAAACAGGTGCATTTGCAATCCGGCTCTAATTTGAGTATAGTTTGAAAAACAGGAGATAAAAAATGTGGCTGTTACTGATGACTTTACTTGTTCCAGCACAGTCTGAGCCTGTGTTTTTGCACCCGGTTCCCCGGCAGGCACTCATCCCGACACCTCTTGGCTCCCACTCATTTGATGTGCGACATTACCGGCTGGATATTGAGCTGACGATGAGCGATGCGGGTTACCGCTGTCACGAGCAGGTGGAAATAAAGAGTAATGTCAGCCTGCTGGACAGTTTTACGCTGGATTTTGCCGGGCTGGTATGTGATTCAGTAAAACATCAGGGGTTGGCGGTGCAGTTTGATACCGCACCCGGTGTGTTGCGCATCTGGCTTTCCCAGCCGCTCCCCCGGGGAGAGTCAACAGTGGTTGACATATTCTTTCACCGGGAGCCAACCGCTCCCCAGATCGGATTTTTCTTTGCCCAGCCGCCAACCGTGCTCCATGCCCATGCGATGACCTGCGGCTGTCCGCGGGATAATCATTACTGGTTTGCCTGCTGGGACTGGCCGGCGGATAAGGCGGAGCAGGGCTGTGCGATTAACCTTATCCTTCCGGATACATTTCAGGGGTGTGCGAACGGAATGCTGGATTCGGTAACGGTCGTGCCGGGCGGTAAAAGGGTCTGGTGGTGGCGCCATCCCTATCCGATTGCAACCTATCTGATGACATTTTCAGCATCAAGGTTTGCCCGGTGGGATACGGTTGTTACTACCCTGAATGGCGATACCGTGCCGCTGGTTTATTTCATGTGGCCCAGGGATTCGGCTGCGACCCGGACCGGCTACCGGTTCGTGCCCGATATGATGCGTTACTTCTCCGCACCAGACCGGTTTGGGGCATATCCGTTTGAGCGTTTCGGGCTCGTCCCGGGTTATTACGGGTTTCCTTGGGGCGGAATGGAGCATCAGACGCAGGTGATGCTCCATCCGAGTTACATCGGCGGCGGGGGCGAGGCGATCATCTGTCATGAGCTGTCCCATATGTGGTGGGGTGATATGGTGACCCATCAGGAATATGCGGATGTGTGGCTGAATGAGGGGTTTGCTTCCTGGGCGGAATGCCTTTACATGGGACACCTGAATGGCAGAAGCTATTTCCAGAATTACATTGCCGGCAAGGCGCGGCAGTATTTTACTCAGCATCGAAGCCGGGATTTCCCGATCTATAATCCGCCCTGGAGTGAGATTTACAATTACGGAATAATTTACTGCAAGGGCTCCTGGGTATTGAGGATGTTACAGTTTGTCTGCGGAGACACCGCATGGGAACAGCCGGGGGTTTTCTTCCGGGCATTGCGGTCCTACGCCGATTCATTCCGTTACGGGACAGCGACGACTGAAATTTTCCGGCGGATAGTAGAACGGGAGACCGGCAGGGACCTGAGGCAGTTTTTTGATGAGTGGGTTTATGATCGGGGGTATCCGAAGTTTCGACTCTTCTGGAGCAAGGAGCGGTCCGGGGATTCATGGGATGTGGCAGTGAGAGTTGTTCAACAGAATGATACTAATTCCCGGCAGGTGTTTGTAATTCCGTTTCCCCTGCAGGTTAATTGCCTCGGGGAAAGTATCAGGGTGCAGGCGGATGTTCAGGATTCGGTTTACACCGCGCGATTCAGGATGTTACGGGAGCCGGTCGGGATTACACCGGACCCAGATAACTGGATTCTTGACAGCTGCTATGTGAGTCAGGTTGGGGTTGAAGAGTTGGCGGGAGAAGTAAAGATTAATCAGGGGATGGTCAGGATAATTAACAATCCGAGCCGAAAAGGGATACGGCTGGAATGTTACGGAGGGGCACCAGATATTATTGAGCTATTTGACTGTGGGGGGAGGCGCATTGGCACCTTCAGCCGGGAACAGAATGAGCGGATGCGAACGGTATGGCTGGCGGTTCCGAACGGTGTTTACTATGTCCGAACGGTTTTTTGTAAGCAGGTGGAGCGGTTGAAAGTTGTTGTGCTGAACTGAGCGAACGCGGGTGCGGGATTGACTTTGCAACCGGAAAGAATAATGTTATTCAAGAGTGAGGAATGTATCCTTATCCGGGTTTGTTCCGAGGCCGACTTGGGAAGGCAGGGTTAAGGGTTTGGGAGGATGAAAAGATTTAGATCAGTGATGATCATGGGAATACGGAGTGCAATGATACTGGCATTCGTGATGCAGTTTTGTGTCTGCCGGGGCGGTAAGAATCCGGCAGTTGCATCAGTTAATGATGTACCGATCAGCGTTGAGCAGCTGATGGCGGTAATTCCCAAATCGTATGAGCCCGGAAACGAATCAGCTGCGGTCTATCAGGCGCTGGAGGGGTTGATAGATAACGAGTTGATGGTTCAGGAGGCGGAGCGGTTGGGGCTAGATTCGATAGTTGCCTTCCCGCTGGAACTGGAGAAGAAGGGGCTGGTGATTTATGAGCTGTTTGCGGATATTGAGGAGAAGACCAGACCGGTTACTGAACAGGAACTCCGGCGGGTTTATGATCTGCTGAGATATGAGGTGCGCTGCCGGGTAATTGCGGTCCGGAGTCCGGATACCGCCGAGAAGATTTATCAGGAGTTGACTGCCGGCGCCAGTTTTGAGTCGCTGGCGGTCAAATACTCAATTCACCCGAGTCGGGGACGCGGCGGCGATCTGGGATATATCCAGGAGTATTTCATTGAGGAGCCGTTGCGCAGTGCAGTCCTGGGGTTAAAGACCGGGGAGTGGACCAGACCGGTATTTTTTGATTCGAGTTATCAGATTGTTCAGCTTTTGGACCGCCGGCCGGTTGCGCCGCCTCCGCCTCCTTTTAATGAATCGAAGCAGCAGCTGGCAGAGCAGATAAAGATATCCCGGCGCCGGCAGGCGGCAAACGAGTATGTTCAGCGATTGCGACAGCGGCTGATATATAATCCGGCAGGACTGCGGATTTTTCACAAGCCGGTTGATTCGATTACCGAAGCCGAGCAGGAGATCTGGGTGGCGGTGCGGGATTCGAGCAAGTATGTGAAGGTGGGAAGATTGCTTCATATTGCCCGGCAGTTCCCTCCCGGTCTGGATACTGCGGTGCGGACCTATGCGATTAAAAGGGCAATTGAGGATGATCTGATGTTCGAGGATGGATTAAATCGCGGTCTGGATCGTGCGCCCCGAGTAGCGGACCAGTTGAACCGGCTGCGCCGGAAGCTGCTATACGAATCACTTTACAGCCGGGTGATTACCAGCAGAATTACCGTCAGTGATGAAGAGGTGCGGCAGTTTTATGAAGCCCACCGGGACCGGTATCCGGGAGAGCTGGATGCGGTGGCGCCACTGATTCGGAATAATCTCTTTCTGGAGCGGCAGGAACGCCGGTGGCAGGAGTATCGGCAGGAGTTGCGTTCCCGGAGCCGGATAAAGCTCGACGAAAAGAAAATAAAGGCGGTGATTCACCGCCTGAAATCAGAAAAGGAGAAAAAATAATGAAGATCTCGGGTAAATACCTGCTGGCAGGAGTTTTTATCTTTACGCTGGGGTGCAATCAGGCACCGGCAGGGCTGGAACAGCCCAAGGGCAAGGTTGTGGGAACGGTTAACAACGATCGGCTGACTGTGCCTCAGGTCGACTACGCGGCGGAACAGTTGCGCGCCGAGGTAAATCAGCAGAACCTGCCGAAAATTCTCGATCGGATGGTCACCGTGTCACTTTTAGCGCAGGAGGCGGTGCGGCGCGGGATGCTGAAGGATGAGAAGGTGCTCTCCGGACTTGCCTGGATGGAGAGGATGTATCTGGCATCAGAACTGGCAGGGCAGATTGCCGAGAGTGCCGAGCCGGCTCCCGGCGAAGTACTGGAATACTTTCAACAGCACAAGAGTGAATTCGGAACCGGGTTGAAGATGCAGCTGATGGTACTGCCGGATTCGAGCTACGCAGAGCAGACCCTTGCGGAGTTGAAAGCAGGCGCTGATTTCTTACGGCTGGCACGGGAAAGATCGATGGACACCTCGGTTATCAATGTGCCGGGGTATCCGACCAGAGGTGTAGCGTTATCGCTGGGCTGGAGTCTGGCCGATGAGGAAATGATTTTCAGTCTGAAGCCGGGGGAAATTTCGCCCGTCCTGACGACCCAGATGGGTTATCAGATTGTCAAGGTGGTGGAGAAAAAGACATTGAACGAAAACCCTGCCCTGAACGAGATGATTCAGATGTATATTTCCGAAGGGCTCAAGGAACAGCGGCGGCGGCAGGTCCTTGACAGTCTGTTAACCAGCCTGCGTTCGCGGGCGAAGGTGGTACTTAAGCCGGAGGAGTACCGTCGTTAGTCGGGAAATGTGTTAGACAGCAGGACGGTGCCATGAAGCGAAAGGCTGCCAGCAGGTATGGGATAGCGGGCTGGCTATTTGTCGCGCTCGTCGGACTAGCAGCAGGAGGAACGGCGGACCGGATCGCTGCGGTTGTCGGTGACAGACCGATTCTGGAGAGTGAAGTTCAGGAGCTGACAGTTTACTTCCGTCTGATGACCGGCGACACCATTGCTCCAGATTCATCCGTGCGGGCAGAGGCACTGAACCGGCTGATTGATGAGGCATTGCTTTCGCAGCAGGCACAGCGGGAGTCGATTGAGGTCAGTCGTGAGGAGCTGCTGCAGACGGTTAACGAGCAGTTGAACGCAATCAAAGAGCGCTTTGAGAGTGAGGCGGATTATCAGGCGGCGCTGGAGGCGGAGGGGGTGACCGAGCGCCGGCTGAAGGAACGGATTACCGATGAGGTCCGGCGCAATCTGCTTTCCAGACGTCTCCTGGAGAAGGCCGGACTTATCCAGATTTACATTTCCCCGACTGAAGTGGAACGATTTTACAACGAGCACCGGGATTCGATTGCCCGGGTTCCCGGCAGGGTGAAGCTGGCGCATATCCTGATTATGATCAAGCCCTCAGATTCAGTTGAGAGTGCTGTTCGCACGCGTGCCTGGGAGGTACTGGAGCTGCTTGCCCGCGGGGGCGACTTTGCAACCCTTGCCCGTTCTTTCAGCGAGGATGCGGTAACTCGGGACCGGGGTGGAGACTGGGGGTGGCGCAATTTGAGCGAACTGGCGCCGGAGTTTCAGCTGGTGTTAACCCAGTTAAAAGAGGGACAGCTGTCCCCTCCGGTCCGGGGAAGAGCCGGTTACTGGATTTTACAGAAGGAGGCAGTTCGCAGCGGGCAGGTGCGATTTCGGGGGATATTCTTCAAGGTGCCCTTAACACGGGCGGACACGGTTCGTGCCCGCAGGAGAGCCAATACAGTTCGCAGTTACGCATTGAGCGGAGTACCATTTGATTCATTGGCACGGATTTATTCTGATGATCCGGAAACATCAAAGGAGGGCGGGTATCTGGGTGAGTTTTTTCTTGAAGGTTTGATGCCACCGTTCGACCGGGTTCTGGCGCAGCTAAATACCGGTGATATCAGCGAGCCGGTTCTTTCTGAGCACGGATTTCACATTATCAGGGTAATTGAGAAGCAGCCGGAGCGACTGCTCACGCTCGGAGAAATGCAGGATGAAATCCGGAACTATCTGTACCAGCAGGAGTTCAGCCGCCGGCTGAGAAGTTACCTTGACCGTATCCGGCGGGAAATTTTTGTGGAGATTAAAAGAGATGAATAAATCTCAGTAAGCGAGAAAAGGAGGTAATATGGTAAAAAAACTGGGAGTAATTATCATACTGGCTGGAATGATTATCGCCGGCGCCGGCTGCCGGAACAAACCGCCATCAATTCCCGCAAAGCCGGCGGGCCCGGTGGTTCTCAGTCCCGGGGATAGTGGAGTTTATCGCAGTGTGGCAACCGACCCGAATAAGGATCGGGTATTGTACATCTGGGACTGGGCAGACGGCAGCGCCGACACCACGGGGTTGAAACGGTCAGGTGATACCGTTTTTGTCAGCCACAGCTGGAGCAGTGAAGGGATTTATGCGGTACGGGTGCGGGCAAAGGATGAAAAAGGCGATTTCAGTCCGGAGTGGTCAGATACGCTGCAGGTGGAGGTAAGGTTCGGGGCAAACCGGGCTCCGGTTGTCGGGGCACCGGTGGGACCGGATTCAGGCTGGGTTGGTGAGTGGCAGGTATTCAGGGCGGTTGCGGTTGATCCGGACGGAGATTCAGTGAAGATCAAATTTCTCTGGGATGAGGGGCAGACCGGACTGGTGAGCCCGCTGGTTGGTTCAGGTGATACGGTGGTTGATTCGGTGAGATATTTTTACCGCGGTTTCAAAAATATCCGGTGTGTTGCATGGGACCAAGAGGGGCTGATGTCCGATACTTCACCGGTAAAGCAGTTTTATGCAATGCAGGAGAACACCGCCCCCTATCTGCCGGTGGTCAGGGGCCCGGCACGGGGAGTGGCGAATGGTCCCTATTACCGGTTCTATGCCAGCGCAGCGGACCCGCAGGGTGACAAGGTGCGCTACCGGTTTATCTTCAGCGACGGCACGGTTTCCAGCTGGACGCCACTGGGACCGAGCGGTCACTGGGGAATGGATTCAATCCGTTTCAGCCAGCCGGGAACCTATTATGTCCGGGCGGTGGCACAGGATTCACTGGGGCTGGATTCCGATACTTCGGCGCCCAAGGTTTTTGAGGTGGTAAATGAGGGGAATGTTCTCTGGCAGGTGATGATTGATGAATTTGTTTCCTCCCCCGCCTTGGGCGCGGTCAACACCGGCAGAGAAATGAGACCAGCGGTGATAGTGGGGGGGACCGATGCCCGGATTTTTGCCTTTGACGCCTATCAGGCAGAGACGCTTTTCATCCAGACTGGTGATGGAACCTGGGAGGAGTTCTGTGCATCGCCAGCAGTGGGCACAGACGGCACGGTCTATATCGGAAATGAGAATGGGAAGCTGATGGCATTCAGTGCAAGCGGTAATCTGAAATGGGCTTTTCCCGAGACGCTGGGCAGCGAACCGGTTAACGCCTCAGTAGCACTGGACGGAAATTTCATCTATGTTGCCGGGATCGGAAAGCAGATTTACAAACTTCAGGATAATGGCACGGGATGTTCGGTCGTCTGGAGTTATCCGTTGAGTGAGGAGGTGTATTCTTCGCCGGCGGTGATGCCTGATGGCCGGGTCGTGGTTATTGACGACTCCGGGTATGTGTACTGTCTGACTGCCGATGGGGCGCTGTCGTGGCGCTATTTTGCGGATGCGAGTGTTACTTCCTCACCAGCGGTTGATAATCAGGGTAATATCTATTTCGGGACGGATCAGGGGGACCTGATTGCACTTTCAGCCAGCGGCGGATTTTCGTGGCGTTACCATGTCAGTGATACGATGAACGACATCCTCTCTTCACCGGTAATCGATCAGAGCGGTAATATCTATTTCGGATGTAATAACGGTTATCTTTACAAGGTCAATGCAAGTGGCGGCTTGGAATGGCGCTGTCTCGTGCAGGCGAATGCTTCCCTTACCGGTTCTCCCGCCCTGACTGCGGACGGTCTGGTGTATATTCTCTCACCGGTAGATTCGGTAACTGAGAAACTGGTGGCGGTTAATGCGGGTTCAGGAGTGGTGCAGTGGGAGACGATGCTCTCCCGGACTGTTCTCCGGGGTGGGAGTGTCAAACCACACCCCCGGCGTCTGCTGGTTGATATTTTACCCTCACCAGTGATCGACCGCTACGGGATTATTTACATTACCACCGAAAACGGCGGCATTTATGCCATCGCCGGCAGACCACAGGGAACGCTGATGCCTGGTGACTGGCCGATGTTCCGGCACGATGTGCGTCATACCGGCAAGTTCGGCAGTCAGTGGCGACGCTAAAATCAGGGTGAATCACCGCAGGGGCGTATTCCTTACGCCCCTGCCTTTTTATAAAGGCTTAAATGAGGTGATACTCAAGAGCATATTAATATAATATTTATGAAAGGGTTTGACATTTGGGGTATCAGCGTTAAATTGAAAAAGATATTATGAAAATTCTGGTAGTTGGCGGTGGCGGACGTGAGCATGCGATTGTCTGGGCAGTGAGCCGGCACGGACATCGGGTCTATTGTGCGCCGGGAAACGCAGGAATTGCCCGGCTGGTAGAATGTGTAGATATTGAACCGTTGAATATCCCGGCGCTGGTGAATTTCGCCCGGCGACAGAAAATTGATCTGACGATTGTAGGACCCGAGGCACCGCTGGTTGCCGGTCTGGCTGACGAGCTGGAGAAGCAGGGTTTGAAAGTTTTCGGTCCGAAGTCAGCGGCAGCACAGCTGGAGGGGGATAAATCGTTTGCCAAACGGCTGATGCTCCGTTACCGGATTCCCACGGCGCAGTTTGAGGTGTTCGACGATTATGAACGGGCAGTCCGGTTTCTCAGCGGCAGGAGACTGCCGGTGGTGATCAAGGCGAGCGGACTGGCTGGAGGTAAAGGAGTAGAGATTGCCAGGAGTTTTGAGCAGGCACAGCAAGTGCTCTCGGGGTATATGCGCGAGGACCGGCTGGGAGCGGCGGGAAGAACGGTCGTAATTGAGGAGTATCTTACCGGGGAAGAGGTTTCGATTATCGGACTGTGTGATGGAAAACGGGTGCGGTTTATGATCCCTTCCCAGGATCACAAGCGCCTGCTTGATAATGATGAGGGACCCAATACCGGCGGGATGGGTGCCTATGCGCCGGTTCCGGTGGTAACAGAAGAAGTTTTCCGGCAGATTGTCGAGATGGTGTTTGAGCCCCTGCTGAAGTGTTTTGCTCAGGAGGGTATTGATTACCGGGGAGCGATCTATGCGGGGCTGATGCTGACGGATGACGGGCCCAAGGTTCTGGAGTTCAACTGCCGGCTCGGAGACCCGGAGGCCCAGGTGATTCTGCCGTTGTTTGAGGGCGATTTTGCCGAGATATGCCGGCAGTGTGCTGAGGCTTCGCTGGACGCAGCTTCGGGGGATTACCTCCGATCCACTCTTTGGGCGCTGTGTGTAGTGCTGGCGAGTCCTGGGTATCCGGGCAGATATGAAAAAGGGCTGCCGATCTCGGGTGAGGTTGAGGATGGGGAAAACCTCCTGGTCTTTCATGCGGGCACCAGAATGGAGAACGGCCGGCTCGTGACCAGTGGCGGCCGGGTACTGGCGGTCACCGGTCTCGGGCGGAGTTTGCCCGAAGCCCGGCAGCGGGCGTATTATGGGGTCGGACGAATCCATTTCTCCGGGATGCAATACCGGCATGATATCGGTTTCCGGGGGCTTCGGCACATTGCCGAGAGATAGAATTCCAGATGGATGAGCAACAGGCGGCGCCGAAATTTTTCAATATTCTGGTAGTCTGCACGGGTAATTCCTGCCGGAGTCCGCTGGCAGCAGCAATGCTCCGCCATGAGCTTGCCGGTTTTCCGGTCCGGGTTGAGTCTGCCGGCATTGCAGCGATCACCGGAATGCCGGCGTCGCCGGCGGTTCAGCAGGTAGCGGCAGAGATGGGGTTGGAACTCAGCAGTCACCGGGCAAAGACCGTAGATCCGGGGCTACTGGGATGGGCGGATCTGATTCTCGTAATGGAGCGCCGGCACAGTGACTGGATTTCCCGGCTGGCACCAGCAGTAACGCCGAAGGTGAAGTTTCTGGGCGGATATCCGGACCAGGAGCTGGAGATTCCTGATCCAATGGGTCAGGATATCATATATTACCGGCAGATTGCGCTCCTGATGAGAGCCGGGGTGTTGAAGGTTGTCCAGGAGGTCAGAAGCAAGTTACAGAAAGGAGTGGACTGATGGAGTATTTTTTTACTGATACTCAGAAGGAAATCAAGGAACTGGCAAGGAAATTTGCGGTGGAGAAGATCAAGCCGGTTCGGGCGGAACTGGACCGGACGGGTGAGTTTCCGCACCAGCTGATGCAGGAGATGGCGGAACTGGGGTTGATGGGAATTTATATTCCGGAGGAATACGGCGGTTTCGGGGGCGGAATCCTGGAGATGTGTCTGGTGGTGGAGGAGCTGTCAAGAATTGACGGGGCGGTGGCGCTGTGCTATGCGGCGTGCGGGCTGGGCACATTTCCGATTATTCTTGCCGGCACCGAGGAGCAGAAAAGAAGGTATCTTCCCCGGCTGGCTGCCGGCGAGCTGGCGGCATTTGCCATTACCGAGGCACAGGCGGGTTCAGATGCAAGCAATGTCAAGACGCGTGCCCGGCGGGAAGGGGATTACTATGTCCTGAACGGAACCAAGCAGTTCATCACCAACGGCAGTGTTGCCAAGATTTA
Organism: candidate division WOR-3 bacterium; assembly: GCA_039801085.1. Taxonomy (NCBI): domain Bacteria; kingdom Pseudomonadati; phylum Caldifarciminota; species Caldifarciminota bacterium. The sequence continues at coordinate 150,650 of JBDRTY010000002.1, forward strand.
CACGGTTATCGCCTCAACCGATCCCAGCCGGGGTGCGCGGGGGCTTTCTGCCTTTATTGTTGAGGATGGCACGCCGGGGTTTACATTCGGCAAGATCGAAGACAAGATGGGCATCCGGTGTTCCAAAACTGCAGAGCTGGTGTTTCAGGACTGCCGGGTACCGGCGGAAAATCTGCTCGGGGGCAAGGAGGGGCTGGGATTTCTCCATACGATGCGCACCTTTGATCGGACCCGGCCCGGGGTCGGAGCACAGGCACTGGGAATTGCTCAGGGTGCCCTCGATGAGGCGCTGGAGTATGCCAAGACCAGAATTCAGTTTGACCAGCCGATTGTTTCCTTCCAGGCGGTGCAGATGATGCTGGCGGATATGGCAATCCAGATTGAAGCATCACGGGCACTGGTTTACGAGGCGGCCCGGGCGGCCGATGCCGGGGTCAAGAATATTTCCGGGCTGGCAGCGATGGCAAAGGTGATGGCATCTGATACCGCCATGCGGGTTACCACCGATGCAGTGCAGATTCTTGGTGGCTATGGTTACATGAAGGATTATCCGGTGGAGAAGATGATGCGGGATGCGAAGATTACCCAGATTTATGAAGGAACCAATCAGATTCAGCGGCTGGTAATTGCATCAGAGCTGATCAAGGGGACGCTGTGGTGAAGCGGCAAGCGGCGGATGTGGTCATCGTCGGTGCCGGTCCTGCCGGCTATGTCGCGGCGATCCGGCTGGCGCACCAGGGTCGGAAGGTGGTGGTGGTTGAGCAGTCACGGGTCGGCGGGGTGTGTCTTAATCGGGGCTGTATTCCGGTAAAGGCACTGCTGCATGCGGCGGGTGTAATTCGTAATGCCGCAGAGGCTCGCGTGATGGGCATCAGTTTTGATCCACCCCGGATTGACCTCGTCAGTCTGGGTTCATGGAAGAACCGGATCGTGGAACGGCTGGCACGGGGCATCGAGTTCCTCTTCAAAGGTAACGGCGTCGAGCTGGTGCGGGGAAAGGCACAGCTCAAGGACGAAAGGACGGTTGAGGTCGCTGCCGATGATGGATTGGAAATTACGGCTGAACAGATTGTCATCGCTACCGGTTCGGAGCCGGCGGTCCTGGCCGGGCTGGAGGTTAATCACCGGAATATCATCGATTCCAACAGTGCGCTCAATCTCGTGGAACTGCCGAAAACCATGATAATTGTCGGCGCCGGTGCGGTCGGACTGGAGTTTGCTACAATCTTTAACCGGTTCGGAGTGAAGGTGACGGTGCTGGAGGTATGTGATCAGATTCTGCCCGGAACGGACCGGGAGCTGGCGGTGATGCTCCAGCGGCAGATGGAGCGGGAAGGGATTGAATTCCGGCTCGGTGTCAAGGGGTTGAGCTGTGCTGAGGCGGAAGGTGGTGTCGCCCGGGTCTGCTGGGAGAGCGGAGAGAGAATGGCGGAACTGACCGCGGAACGGATTCTGGTGGCGGTGGGCAGAAAACCCCTGAGCGGAGGTATCGGATTGGAACGGCTTGGTCTTGAACTGGATGAACGGGGATTTATCCGGACCGATAACCACCTCCAGACCGGTGTTGAAGGAATATATGCGATCGGCGATGTCCGGGGCGGTCCGCTGCTTGCCCACAAGGCGATGTATGAGGGGATTCTGCTTGCGGAGCTGTTGACCGGTGCCCGGAAACCGGTTCGACCGCGGGCAGTGCCCATGGTGGTTTATACTGATCCGGAGTTCGCAAGTGTCGGTCTGACACCGGCGGAGGCGGAGCGGCAGAGAATAAAGGTGCGGATGAGCCGGGTGCCGGCGAGTGCGGTCGGGAGGTCGCTTACACTCGGCCGGGCAGAAGGAATGTGTAAAATGATTGCGGATGAGAAGACCGGCAGAATACTGGGAGCGAGCATTCTGACGCCTCAGGCGGATGTGCTGATTGCCGAGGTGGCGGTGGCGGTGGAGCTGGGGCTGACCGCTGAGGAGCTGGGCCGGGTGATTCATCCCCATCCAACGATGAGCGAACTTGTTTTTGAAGCAGGCGAGGCACTACTCAGCCGGGCGGTGCACATTCTGAACCGTTAGCGCCTGCGGGATGGTAAAAGGGGTGCGGGCCGCTAATCTGATTTTACTGGACCGGATTGATTACGAAGCCGCGGTGGCGCTGCAGCGGCTGGTCTGGGAACTGCGGGTTAAAAATGAGATTGAGGACAGTCTGATCCTCTGTGAGCATCCGCCGGTAATTACATTAGGCAGAAGGGCGGACCGGCGCAACCTGCTTGCAACTGAATCCGAACTTGAGCGCCGGGGAATCAGGGTGTATCAGGTTGAGCGGGGCGGGGACATCACCTATCACGGTCCGGGACAGCTGCTCGGCTATCCGATTTTTAAACTGGAAAGCGGACTCTTGGGTGTGCGCCGGTTTGTCGAGCTGGTGGAGTCAGCCCTGATTCGGGCGCTGGCGGAGTTCGGGATCAGGGCGGAAACCAGACCGAAACTTGTCGGCGTGTGGGCGGGTGAGAAAAAGATCGCCTCGCTCGGGATAGCGGTTCAGGAAGGGGTGACCTTTCACGGGTTTGCCCTGAATATCGGCAGCGATCTGAGCGGATTTGAGCTGATCAACCCCTGCGGGCTGAGCAGCTGGATCATGACCTCAATGGAAATTGAACTGGGGCAGACGGTGAGCAGAAATCAGGTGGTCAAGGCGGTAATCAGCGGATTTGAGCAGGTTTTCGGTCTGAGGTTTCAGACAAATCTGCCCCGGAGTCTGACCTCACTGACAAATTTTGCCAGCTCGGAGCGCATCGCCTCCGCCTGAGCGAGCGAATAGGGCTGTTTCTGGCGGTATCCGGCGGCACGGGCGTTTTCCGGCACAAACTGCTGCAGAACTGCGGTTCTTGCGGAACGCAGGGCGACTCCGATCTGCGGGATGTCTTCGGGGTTGATCAATCCGGGGACCAGAGTAAGCCGGAATTCATACTCAATTCCTGATTCAATCAGGAGCCGGATCGTGCGCCGGAGGTGGGCAAGGCTGGGCAGGCTTCTGCCGACTGCTTCGGCATAGCGTTCGTTGAGCGGTGCCTTGATGTCCATTGCCACCGCATCGACCAGTCCGAGCGCCAGTGCCCGCTTGAGCGGATAGGGAAAGGAGCCGTTGGTGTCGAGTTTGATCTTCAGATTCAGCCGTTTGAGGGTGGCGCAGAGTTCAAAGATCTCCGGATGCATCAGCGGTTCGCCGCCGGTAATGACGACACCGTCGAGCCAGCCCAGCCGGTTTTCGAGGTTCATCATGATTTCCTCAAGCGGAAGGGAGGGCAGTGCCGGGTCATCATCAGCGACCGGACCGTTGTGACAGAACGGACAGTGAAAATTGCAACCGCCGGTAAACAGAACAGCGGTGATCTTTCCGTCCCAGTCAATCATTGAGGTCGGAACAAACCCGACGATGCGCATTGCCCAATGATAAAAGACTGCTGTCCGAAGTCAAAGGGTTAAGGATTACCGGCTGTGGCTGAGAAATTCGTGAGCGGACTGGGCGGCAATGGCACCGTCTCCGACCGCGGTCGCAATCTGCCGGACGGTCTTCTTCCGGATGTCGCCGGCGGCAAAGATGCCCGGGGTAGCGGTCTGCATTTTTTCATCGGTGATGATGAAACCCGCCTCATCCAGCAGAATCGCACCCTGACACCAGCCGGTGCCGGGGATCAGCCCGACATAGATGAACAGCCCGGCAACCGGCAGGTCAATGCTGGTGCCGGTCTTGAGGTCGGTCAGGGTCAGCCCCTCAAGCTGGCGGGTGCCGTGAATCCGGCTCACCACCCGGGAAAGGTGGAGGACAATCTTCGGGTTACTCCGGACCCGCTCCTCAACAATCTTTGCCGCCCGGAACTGGTCCCGGCGGTGAATCAGATGAACCCGGGAGCAGAAGCGGGTCAGGTAGTCCGCCTCCTCCAGCGCCGAGTCTCCGCCGCCGACCACCGCTACCTCCCGGTCCTTGTAGAGCGGACCGTCGCAGATCGCACAGTAGGATATGCCTCTGCCAGTGAGCTCAGTTTCCATTTCCAGTCCCAGTTTCCGGGGTTCGGTGCCGGCGCAGATGATGAGTGCCTGAGGCCGAATTGTCCCGATTGTGGTTTCGAGCTCAATCTGGGTGCCGTTGAGTTTCAGGCTTGTGGCTTCGCCGGTTTCGATCGCACAGCCGAACCGGCGCGCCTGGGCATCCATGTTCTGGACCAGTTCTAGGGTATTGACCGGCTGGGCAAAGCCGGGATAGTTCTCCACCGTGGCGGTCTTGTTCATCTGACCGCCGACCAGCTCCTTTTCCAGAATGAGGGTGGAATGGCCTGCGCGGGCAGCATAGATGCCCGCGGTCAGTCCGGCAGGACCGGCACCGACGATCAGGATTTCGGGATCAGCCATTTTTCAGCAGCCGGGCGAGAATCGCCCGCTGGATGTGGAGCCGGTTTTCCGCCTGATCAAGCACGACCGACTGCGGTCCGTCCAGGACCTCGTCGGTGATCTCCTCGCCCCGGTGTGCAGGCAGACAGTGCAGGACCTTGGTTTCGGGCTTTGCCCGGGAGAGCAGCTGGCGATTCACCTGATAGGGCCTAAAGATCTGACGCCGCTGTTCTGCTTCGTTCTCCTGTCCCATTGATGCCCAGACATCGGTGTAGATGAAATCAGCCCCGGTAACCGCTTCACACGGGTCGTAGGTAAGACGGATTTTCGCCCCGCTCTTTTCAGAAAGTTTTCTTGTCTGCTCAGTGATGGCAGGTGCGGGTTCAAACCCCTTGGGCGTGGCAACATTGAGGTTGAAGCCGACCGTGGCGGCAGCAAGCATCAGCGAGTGACAGACATTGTTGCCGTCACCGGTCCAGGCGACGGTGACGTTGTCGAGCGAACCGCGGTGGTCAACAATCGTCAGCAGGTCGGCGAGAATCTGGCAGGGGTGTTCGAGATCGCTTAAGGCGTTGATGACCGGAATGGTGGCGTTTTCGGCGAGCTGGGTGATCTTCTCATGCTCAAACACCCGGGCGATGATGCAGTTCACCCAGCGGGAGAGGTTACGGGCGACATCCGGGACGCTCTCCCGGACCCCGAGGCCGACATCCGCGGGGCTGAGATAGGTGCTGGTTGCACCGAGCTGATGGAGCGCCCGCTCAAAGGTGACCCGGGTGCGCAGGCTGGGCTTTTCAAAGATCAGGACACCCATCTTGCCCCGGGCGATGGGAATAATCCCCTGACGGCTGATCTCCGCCTTGAGTGCACCTGCTTCGTGCAGCAGGTCCAGAATCTCCTGTTTACTTAAATCGGCAATTGAGGTCAGATCCTTTTTCATAATTATAAAATATACCGGCTCAGATCCCGGTTGGCAACTATGTCCTTGAGCTTGCGCTCAACATAGCCGGCGGTGATCCGCACCCGTTCGGTCTTTTTGTCCGGCAGGGCGAAGAGGATGTCCTCAAGCAGGGTGGTCATCACCGTGTGCAGACGCCGGGCGCCGATGTTTTCGGTCTCGGAGTTCACCTGAAAGGCGATCTCGGCGATGCTGCGGATCGCCTCACGGGTGAAGGTCAGCTTCACCCCTTCGGTCGCCAGCAGGGCGGTATACTGCTTGATCAGGGCGTTTTCCGGTTCGGTCAGAATCCGGACAAAGTCCCGGGCGGTCAGGGATGAAAGCTCAACCCGGATTGGAAACCTGCCCTGCAGTTCCGGGATCATGTCTGCGGGCTTGACCTTGTGAAAGGCGCCGGCGGCGATGAAGAGGATGTGGTCGGTCCGGATCATGCCGTATTTGGTCAGGACGCTTGAACCCTCAACCACCGGCAGGAGGTCACGCTGCACCCCTTCGCGCGACACATCCGGACCGCTCGGCGAGGGTGTGGCGCTGACCACCTTGTCAATCTCATCAATAAACACAATCCCGCTCTGCTCCACCCGGGTCTTCGCCTCGCTGATCACCTCCTCCATATCAATCAGCTTCTGTGCCTCCTCCTGAGTCAGCACGCGCCGGGCTTCGGCAACGGTCAGTTTGCGCCGGCGGGTCTGTTTGGGCATCGCCGGACCGAGGATGTCCTGGAGCTGAATCAGAATCTCTTCACCGCCGAGCTGGGCAAGGGCATCAGGAAAGGGAAACTGCTGGCTGGTGGTTTTAATCTCGACCAGCTGGCTGTCCAGCTCACCGGCGCGCAGTTTCTCCCGAAGCCGGTGCCGGGCTTCCGGTGAACGGAACCCCTCCTCGCCGAGGAGCAGTTTCAGCAGCTTCTCCTCAGCAAGCGCCTCAGCCCGTGCCTGCACCTCTCGAGTCTTCTCCGCCCTGACCATATTGACCCCGATCTCCATCAGGTCCCGGATCATCGAGTCGACATCCCGGCCGACATAGCCGACCTCGGTGAACTTGGAGGCTTCAACCTTGACAAACGGTGCCTGAGCGAGCCGGGCGAGACGTCGGGCGATCTCGGTCTTGCCGACGCCGGTCGGTCCGATCAGGATGATGTTGTTGGGCAGAATCTCATCCCGCAGCCGGTCCGGAATCCGGCTCCGGCGCCAGCGGTTGCGCAGGGCGATCGCCACCGCCTTCTTTGCCTTCTCCTGACCAATGATGTAGCGGTCCAGTTCGGCAACAATCTGGCTCGGGGTGAGCGCCCGCTCCGGTGTGACCGGAATCAGTTCACCGCTCAGACCTTCTTCCGGCGAAATGATATCCATCATATTCAGGATAGCGGAGTTGGAGATAATGTCAAGGGGCTGAAAGAGGTTGACATCTGCTGTCCGGCATTTAATTTAACCGGTTGACCCAGACCGCAGAGAGTCAGTTCCGGACTGAGCGGGCGCTTGCCGGGGTGGCGCTCGTGACCGCCGCCTATATCGCTGCCCAGATCCTTTCCGACATCGCCAGCCTGCGGATTGTCTATCTTTTCGGCTTCAGCATTGATGCCGGCACACTGATCTACCCCTTCACCTTTACCCTGCGGGATCTGGTGCACAAGACCGCGGGCATCAGGGTGGCGCGGCGGGTGATTGTCGCCGCCGGTGTGATTAATCTCGTGATGGCCGGTCTGTTCTGGCTGGTTGCCCGGCTGCCGCCGGATCTGCAGGTCGGACCTCAACTGGAGTTCGGGATGGTGCTGTCACCGGTGTGGCGGATTGTGATTGCATCAATTATTGCGGAGGTGGCGTCGGAGCTGGTTGACGGTGAAGTCTATCAGCTCTGGGTCAACCGGATGGGGATGCGGCACCAGTGGCTGCGGGTGCTGGTGTCCAACAGTGTCAGCGTGCCGCTCGATTCGGCGCTGTTCTGCTCCCTTGCCTTTATCGGCAGGATGCCGTTTGCGGTTGTGGTGAGCATCTTCTGGGCAAATGTGATTCTCAAAGGGGTGGTCACGCTCGTTTCCCTGCCGATGATTTATCTGGTGCGGGAGCGGCGGGCAGGGTGATTACCGGCTGAACCAGTGGTGGACAATTTGCGCCGCCCTTTTACCCTGCGGAGTATAGTCGTCAATCACCAGTTCATGCTCAATGTCCATCGGTGCCGGGTCGGTTTCCCATTTCCAGAAGTGGAAGCCGTAAAACCAGGGCAGGGGCTCAAGTTGCTCCGGGTTGCGCCAGAACGCCCGGAACGCAGCCTCATAGCAGTTTGCCTGCTCATTGAAGTCCACCCGCATCCTGCCGCCGGTTGAGGTTTTGAGGATCGTGCCCGAGTCGCCAACCGCAAAGCCGACAAGGTCATAATACCCCTGCCGGTTCACCAGCCGGATCTGAATTGAGCGCAGGGGCAGATAAACATTGGAGTACTGGACACTGCCGTTAAACTGCCAGGCAGAGCCGGCACGGAGAATCAGTCCGCCGGTCCCGCAGGCAAACCGGGCGGAGTCGTATTCCGGAACCGAAACCGAGAGCAAATCCCAGGAGCCGGTACGAAACTGCGCAACCTCCCAGCGGGCACCACCGTCAGTAGTGTGAAGCATTATCGCCTGATCACCGACGATGAAGCCGGTATCCGGGGTCAGCAAGTCAACCGCATTGAGCCGGACCGTTACCGGGCAGTCCAGCCGGTGCCAGGAGTTGCCACCGTCAGTGGTCTTGAGGATCGTCCCCTGTTCACCCGCAATATAGCCGGTCTGTCTGCCGGCAAAATCGATTGCGCGCAGCTGCAGCTGGAGGGTTTCGCCTGAGGGTAAAAGGCAGAATTTTCTTTCCCAGCTTTTGCCGCCATCAGTGGTTTTCAGGATTGTGCCGTTAGCTCCGACGACATAGCCGGTGCGGGTATCAGCCGGAAAACAGACCGAATAGAGGGTTGTATTTGTGCCGGTCCAAAGCGGTTGAATGCGGGCAAAGCCGTCAACTGTCTTCAGGATTACCCCCGACTCGCCCACTGCATAACCGGTATCCCGGGCGGGAAAGCTGAGCGCATAAACTGTCCTGTTTGTGCCGGAGGGGCATAAGTTCCAGTTTCTGCCGCTGTCGGTTGTTTTGAGAATGATACCTGAATCACCGGCGATATAACCGTTCATCGTGTCAACCGGAAAGCAGACCGCATTCAGCCTTCTGGTGGTAAGCCGGTGGCGGACGGAATGCCAGGCATGGGAGGTGTCCGGAGTGCCCAGGGCGGCGCTGTCCAGACTGCGGTAGCCGATCTCGGTGAACAGGATCGGCCGGTGAATCCGCTGATAAAGCTCATTTAACTGAGGAATCCGCAACCGCTCCCAGGAGCGCGGGCTTCTCCGCCGGATCTGCTCCAGGTCCGGCTGCTGGGTGATTGCGGTGTCATCCGGATACCGGCCCGGATAGGCGGTTGTCTCCACGAGTGGAAAGTAGGGATGGATACCACAGATGTCAATCCCGTCCCAGAAGTAATCATTTACCGGGCTCCAGGAGGCACCGTAGGCGAGCGGTCCGGAATAGCAGGCGCGCACCGCCGGGATGACCTTCGTGCGCCAGAGCTGTGCTTCCTCAGGCGAGTCCAGGGTCTGATTGATTTCCAGACCGATGGTGAGCATCTCCACCCCTTTTTCTTCTGCCAGTCTTGCACAATGGGTGGCGTAAACCGATTCTGCCCAAAACCAGGCGGTATCGGACTGGGGGTTATGCCGACCGCACCATGTCCGGGTGGAGCAGGCAAGATAACAGCTGAGTGCCACATTCAGACCGCGGGCATGAGCGTAATCAATGACCAGCCGGATTGAACTGTCGGCAGGTGATTCACCGAAGAGCGGTTTCAGATAGCTCCAGCCCGGTCCGGTGTCCCGCATCAGCCAGCGGGAGTTTACTGCCACCCAGTTGGCACCGATTCCGGCAAGTGAGTCCAGCGCCGGAAAGGTCCGGGAGTAAAAATAGGTTGAATCATAGGTGGTGGGAAAACAGAACCCCCTGTGGGTGGCAAGGGTGGCGTTGAATTTTCTCATTACCTCCTGCGCCTTTTTGTTGTGCGGGGTATAACCGGTATTACCCGCACCGCCATCACCGGTGTCGGTCTGCCAGGCATAAAAGCACCAGCCGGCAAACCAGGGTCTGCCCGCCAGCGCATGATAGGCGGCGATATAGGAGTTGCGCTGGGCAACCGGGTCATAGTTTCCGCTCTGGGTATCATTTTCCGGTTGCAGGTAACAGCGGTCAATACTCCGGTAGCCGATTTCAGTAAAAAGCACCGGCCGGGGCTGGTCAAGACCGCTGAGGAAGTTTTCAATCTCGGGAAGATATTTGTGCTTCCAGAACCAGGCGAGCCCGTCAACCGAACCCGGCGGAAATTCAGGCGGCGGATAAGGCGGTTCATCGGCAGTCAGGGGGAAGAAGGCGTTGATGCCGATATAATCAAGAGATTGCCAGAACGGAATCTGGCGCCAGGTGCGCCAGTCCGCACCATAGGTCAGGGCTGGAGGCTGGCTGGCTTTTCTGAAAACTTTCCGGACCTGAGCGATTGTCCGGTGCCATTCAGCCCTTTCCCAGGTTTCGTCTGTGGTCCGGTCCAGTCCGGCGCCGATGGCGAAAAGTTCACAGCCGGTTCTGAGCCCGATTTCGGCATAGTGGAGAATGAACCGGCGATAGGCGGTGAACCAGAGGGTATCAGGCGGGTTGTGAAAAAGCGGGCTGACCCCGGAGCGACAGCGCAGCTGGGGCTTGAGAAAGACCCTGATGCCGAGGTTGCGGGCAAGGCGGATGATATGGCTGATTTCACGGTCAGACGGTGAGCTGTCCGGCAGCCAGAAGATCTCGCTTTTGCCGGTGTCGGTCATCCACCAGACCGGCTGAATCACCACCCAGTTGATTCCGGTGCTGAACCTCATCTGCACCAGGGCAGTTTCGGCAGCAGGGGAGTCGTAGGAATACCGGGCAGAGGTCCGGATCAGCGTCATTCCCTTGATCAGTTCATCCGGACCGGGCTGAGCAGAAAATCCGCTGCTGGGGAAGCAGAAAATGGCAACTATTCCGAAGAAGAGAAACCGGCGCATCGCTGTATGATAGGCGGAATCCGGACCGGGTCAAACACTGATACCCGCTCTGTTTCTTGACTCGGGCGCCGGTATCGGTAAATTGATGGGTATGGAACGGACACTGGCACGGGAGCTGCCAAATCATATCGGTGAGCAGGTCCGGCTTCTGGGCTGGGTGCATCACATCCGCCAGCTGGGCAAAATCTCATTTGTGCTTTTGCGCGACCGCACTGGAGTGACGCAGGCGGTTACCGGTGAGCCGGAGCGGTTCGGTCTGGACCGGATTGAGCGGGAGTCAATTGTTGAGCTCGTGGGCCGGGTGAAGCCCGAGCCGCAGGCGCGGCAGGGGTGTGAGCTGGAGCTGGAGTCAATCCGGGTGCTGGTCGCACCGGTGGCACCACTGCCGTTTGAGGTCAGCCGGTCAAAGAAGAAGCTGAATCTGAAGCTGGATATGATTTTAGATCACCGGGCGTTTGCCCTGCGCAATCCCGAGATCGGTGCGGTCTTCCGGGTTCAGGCGGAGATCGTGCGGACCTTTCAGGAGTTTCTGCGCCGGGAGGGGTTTCTGGAGGTGCACACCTCCAAGATCATCGCTGCCGGGACCGAGGGCGGAACCGCACTGTTTCCGATCCAGTATTTTGAGCAGAAGGCTTATCTTGCCCAGAGTCCGCAGTTCTACAAGCAGATGCTGGTCGGTGCGGGTTATGAGCGGGTTTTTGAGGTCGGTTTTGTCTACCGGGCTGAGGACCACGCCACCTCCCGGCACATCAATGAGTATCTGTCCCTGGATTACGAGATGGGGTTCATTGACTCATTTCTGGATGTGACCCGGCTTGAGGAGCGGTTCTTGAAGGAGCTGTTAAAAAATCTGGCAGAAAACTGCGCGGAGGAGCTGAAGCTGCTTGAAGCCCGGCTGCCCGAGATCAGCTCCATCCCCTATCTCCATTTCCGGGATGCGCTGGAGGTCTTAAAGCGGGATTACAACCGGGATGTGAGCAATATGCATGATCTCGACCCGGAGGCGGAACGCCAGCTGTGTGACTATGCCCAGAAGGTCCACAATTCGGAGTTCATATTTATTACCCATTATCCGCGCCGGACCCGGCCGTTCTATACCCTCTGGGACCCGGATGATCCAGAGTATACCTTCGGTTTTGATCTGCTGTTCCGGGGTCTGGAGGTGACCACCGGCTCCCAGCGGATTCACGATTACCATATGCTCGTGGAAAACATCCGGCGGTTCGGAATGAATCCGGAAAGTTTTGAGTTTTATCTTGAGATCTTCAAATATGCGGTGCCACCGCACGGCGGACTGGCGATCGGCGCCGAGCGTCTGACCCAGCAGTTTCTGGGCCTTGCCAATGTCCGGGAGGCAAGCCTGTTTCCACGCGACCGTTTCCGCCTGACACCATAAAACCTTTCGTTTTAATAACTTAGAAATGCCCGCTGCGGTCCGTTTTTATAAGCTGAAAAATTTCAATGTGTTGGAGAATTGGACCCCTTTTTGTCCTGTCTGGGGGGCAGTTCCCTATACCGCTGGTGCGGGTGCTGAGCGGTGGTTGCGGGCTTTTCGGGTCTGGTTTCGGTTCGGGTCCGGGTTGAATCTGCGTCCGTTTTTGACATTTCAGAATTGCCGGTATACTGTTTCCATTCCTTTTAAAGGAGGAGCGTGTGGCAGAGTCACGGTTTGTGACCGCAATTAACTGTATGGATGGCAGGGTGCAGTTGCCGGTGATTGCCTGGCTGAAGGCGGATACCGGTGCTGATTATGTTGATAATATCACTGAGCCCGGTCCGGTGAAGATTCTTGCCGAGGGCAGAAACCGGGTGCTGCTGGGTTCGATCCGGCGCCGGGTGAAGATCTCGGTTGAACGGCACGGCTCCAGACTGGTTGCCATTATTGCCCACCATGACTGTGCGGGAAATCCGGTTGATGAGCAGACCCAGCGCCGTCAGCTGGAGCGGGCGATCCGGCGGGTGGAGTCCTGGGGGCTCGGGGTCAGAGTTGTCGGGCTGTGGGTGAATGAGCAGTGGCAGGTTGAAGGTTGACCTTTGTGCCGGAAGGTTTAGCATAAAGTATGCGGTATCGGGAGCGCAGGGTGGCGGATGCGATCCGGGATATTGTTGCGGAGATCATCCTGAAGCAGATCTCGGACCCGGGGGTTGGGTTTGTCACTGTGACCAGATGTTCACTGTCAAGGGATCTGCGGAATGCCACCGTCTATTTTTCGGTGATGGGTGATGAGGCAGAGCGGCAGCGCTCGCTTGCTCATCTGGAGCATGCCCGGGGGTTCATCCGTTATCAGCTGAGCCGGCGTCTGAAGATGAAGTTTCTGCCTGAACTGCATTTTGCGCTGGATGAGGTGCTGGCGCAGGAGCAGCGGATCAACCGGCTGCTGGATGAGATGGAAGAGCCAGAGCCGGAAGATGAAGAAAATAAATAGCCGGTCAGGGTGGTAGCGGTGTGCGCGGGGTGCTGAATATCAACAAGCCGGCCGGAATTTCTTCTTATGATGTAATCAGACGGTTGAAACCGGTGCTTGAGTCGAAGCGGATTGGCCATGCGGGCACGCTGGACCCGATGGCATCCGGGGTCCTGCTGGTGCTGGTTAACGAGGCAACGAAAATCAGCCGGGTGCTGATGGCGCTGGAGAAGGAGTATGAGGCAGAAATTACCTTCGGGATCGAAACTGATACGGATGATGTTACCGGCAGAGTAATACGGGAGGCGCCGGTGCCGGCAATCAGTGCCGAGGAGCTGAGCAGGTTTCTCCAGGACAATTTTCAGGGCGAGCTCTGGCAGGTGCCACCGGACTACTCAGCGCTGAAGCAGGCGGGTGTTCCGCTTTACCGCCGGGCCCGGGCGGGTATGCCGGTTGAAAAAAGGACACGCCGGGTTAATATTTATGATATCCGGCTTTCAGCCTGGGAGCCGCCGGTTGCCCGGATTGCGGTCCGGGTTTCTTCCGGCACCTATGTGCGGGCGCTGGCACGGGACATCGGCCGGGCGCTGGGGTCAGCAGCTACCCTTTCCCGGCTGGTGCGGACCAGGGTCGGCAATTTTATGCTGAAGGACAGTCTGAATCTGGAGCAGGTGCCGGGTGGTGCTGAGCTCGCCAGCCTGCTTGTGCCGGTTGAGCAGGCGCTCAGCCATCTGCCCAGGCTGGAGGTCGGTCCGGAGATTGCCGAGCAGCTGCTTATGGGAAAACGGCCGGTCTGGAATGAGGCAATGCCGGCTGATACCGGACTGCTAGTGGCGGTCACCCGAAAGCGGGATTTTCTGGCGCTGGTGAAGTGCCGGGCCGGGGTGCTGATTCCGGAAAGGATTGTCTATGCCGGATAGAAGTGGCGGGCTGGTTCTGACCATCGGTGGATTTGACGGCGTGCACCTCGGCCATCGGGCAATCATCCAGGCGGTCCAGGAGGAGGCGCAGACCCGGAACGCCCGTTCCGGGCTGGTGACCTTTGAGCCCCATCCGGCGCAGCTGCTGCATCCGGAGTTTCCCTATCTGCTGACACCGCTTGAGGAGAAAAAGCTGGTGCTGGCTGAGCTCGGGGTTGATTATGTCCATGTGATCGGTTTTAACGAACGGATACGGAACCTTGCGCCCGAGGAGTTTGTGCTCGAGGAGATTGTCAAACCGCTGAAACCGGCTGGTGTGGTCATCGGTGCGGATCACCGGTTCGGTCAGCATGCCCGGGGTGATGTCCGGCTGCTCGGGGAAATTCTGGCTCGGTATTCAATTCCGCTGAAGATCATTCCCGAGGTGGTGCATCTTGGTGCTCCGGTCCGCTCCACCCGAATCCGGGAGCATCTGGTGCTGGGTCATATCCGGCTTGCCAACGAACTGCTGGGCAGGCGGTACGGGATCCTGGGCCGGGTGGTGCGCGGAACCGGCACCGGCAGAAAACTGGGTTTTCCCACAGTCAATGTTGAACCGGTGAGCCCAGACAAGCTGCTGCCGGCAGAGGGTGTCTATGCCGGCTGTGCCGAGTTCGGGGGCAGGAGGTTTTCCGGTGCGGTGAACATCGGGTTCAAGCCGACATTCGGCGGCACCGGCAGAACGGTTGAGGTCCATCTTCTTGATTTTCAGGGTGAGGTGGCTGCCGGCACACCGGTGACGGTCCGGCTGGTGGAGCGCATCCGGCCCGAGCAGAAGTTTCCTGATCCGGCAGCACTCCGGGCACAGATTGCTGCCGATATTGTTAAAATCAGACAGGTGCTGGAACGGGAGCAGTAACCCGGGTTTGACTGTCCCAAGTTGTTGACAATCAACCCTGCAGACTTAAGATTGTGATATGAGCAGTTTGAGCCTGATTTTAATTCTGACCGTTCTGCCACCAGATTCGCTGGTGTGCCCGATGCGGGTGGACACAGCTCAGGAGCTGGAACTGGCGATTCTGCCGCCGGAGAATGTCAGTCTGCCGGTCCAGTACCGGATTGACTGGGGCGATGGCGAGACCCTGGACTGGACCGAGCCGGTGAATTCGCGCACCGAGGTTTACCGTTACCACCGCTATCGCCAGCCCGGCACCTATCAGTTGCGGGTGATGCTCCGCGACCGGCTGGGCATTTCTTCGGAGTGGAGCAGACCTGTTGCGGTTGAGGTGGTGCCTTCGCTTTTGAAGTGGTTTGCGCCGACGCTGGAACCGGTAGTAGGTGCACCGGCACTGGATGAGAACGGTAATGTTTATCTCGGAGATGAGTCGGGCACAGTTTATTCGTTCAACTCCGCGGGTGAGCTGCGCTGGACTTTTCAGGTCCGGCAGCCGGTTTATGCAGGTGCAACGGTGGAGCAGGGACTGGTTTATGTGCCGGCGCTGGACTCCTGCCTCTACTGTCTGGATACACTGGGCAAACTTAAATGGTCGGTAAATCTGGGGGATGAGCTTTGGACCCCGCCTGCCATCGGGCAGGACCAAAATCTCTACCTGACCACGGACAAGGGCAGGCTGGTGAGCGTGGACGCAAAGGGCAGAATCCGCTGGCAGGTCCAGCTCGGTGATGAGGCGGCCGGGGCACCGACGCTCGGACCGGATGGCAATATCTATGTGAGCGCCGACTCCATTTACTGCTTTACTCCGAAGGGAAAGCGGCGCTGGGCGTTCGGCACACCGGATAACGCCTATTTCTTTGCCGGACCGGTGGTGGACGGGCAGGGGCTGGTGTACTGCGGGAGTTTTGACGGGTATGTGTACTGTCTGGGAAGAGATGGCAGGATGGTCTGGCGGGCACCGGTGCCGGATGAGGATGAGATCCGGACCGAGGTGGTGTTTGACCCTGAAGGCAGGATGTATCTCGGTACCGATGGATACTATCTGTGTGTGAAGGAGCCGGGGAAAACGATCCGGGTCGTGTATGAGACCGGTGATGGTATCTGTGCGACACCGGCGGTCAGCGCGCAGGGGACAGTTTATCTGCTTTCCGATGACGGGGTGCTTTACGCATTTACCCGGGAGGGAAGGATATTCTTTACCGCCGAAGTTGCCGGCGGTGATAAGGAGCTCTACTACAGTTCGTCGCCGGCGATCGGACAGGATGGAACGGTCTATGTCGGTTCCTGGGATGGCGGAATTTATGCATTTCATGGCGATGCACCGCCGGCAAACACAGTCTGGGCGCAATACCGGGGTGATGCCCAGCACCGGGGCAGGGTTACCGTCCGGAAGGGGAGGTAATAGATGCTGAAGCTGTTCTGGTCACCGACAGTAAGGTTCCGGGAGCTCACCGCTAAGCCTGAATGGTCGCTGCCGCTGGTGCTCGCGCTGCTTGTGCCGTTACTGCTCGGCACACTGAGCAGTTCGCTCCTGCCGCGGCGGGTGCTGATCGATTCCATTGAATCCCGGATGGAGCGGGTGAAGAGGTATATTGATGAACAGGTGGAAAAGGGGAGGATGCCGTCGGATCAGCGGGGTCCGGCACTGGAGCGGATTGAGGGGACATCACGGCAGGAGGTGGAAGCCTATGAGCGTTCCTCCTGGCCGGCGCTGTTTCTGCGGTTTCTGGTGCGCAGTCTGCCCGCGGTGGTGTGGTCGCTGATTCAGCTGTTGATTTTTACCGCACTCCTGAATCTGATTATGCCGCTGCTGGGCGGAGCCACCAGTTTTGGCCGGATGCTGGCGGTGACCGCCAATGCGGCGCTGGTGCGGATCGCGGGTGCAGTGGTGCACGGGCTTCTGATGTTTGCTACCGGCAGGCTGGCAGTCAATACCAGTTTGAGCCTTGTTCTGCCCGCGGGTCCGGTGTTTGTCCGGGGGTTTTTGTCCGCGGTCGATATCTTCACTGTGTGGGAGCTGGTGCTGATCGGTCTGGGAATGAAGGTTGTTTTCAATCTGCCGGGACGGCGGTCCTGGTTTGCGGTTTTCAGCATCTGGCTGGTTTATATTGTCATCCTGGCACTCCTCTTCACACTTTCCGGCGGGCTGGCGCTGCCGGAATAGCGTCGATGGTAATTTCAGCAGTTTGTTTAACCGGTCTGGTGATCTCAGTCATTCTGCCCGGGGAGACGCTGTATCTGAACCTGGAGCGGACACTGGCGCTGGCACTCAGAAACAGTCCGCTGGCAGTGGAGGCAGAAGCGGAGCGTAAATCAGCGGTGCTGGCAGCTGGCAGGGGCGCGGCTGGTATTATGCCCAGGGGTTCGGTTGCCGTTTCGGAATTGAAAGGGGAATCGGGTCGGGTCTGGGAGGAGGAGGTTACCGTCAGTCAGACGGTTTTTGACCCGGTGGTATTCGGCGGTGTGATCAGCGGGATTATCAACGCCGGTTACCATTCGGAATCGGCACGAGAGCAGTCTGCCCGTCTGGTCCTGACCGTCACCAGCGGTTATCTGAATCTGATCCGTGCCCGGAGTATGCTCGCAGCCGCTGAGAAGGCATGCGCGCAAGCCGAGGCGGTTTACCGTCTGGTTGAGGAGAAGTTCCGGCTGGGGCAGGTGTCCCGGATTGAGCTTTTGCGTAGTCAGGCGTTTTACCAGCAGGCTGAGCTCAACCGGCTGAGCGCCCGGAAGGGGTCTGCGGAAGCAATGAACGGGCTGATTGCGGCGGTCGGGCTCAGGCCCGGACAGATAATTGTGCCCACCGAGGAACTGGATTCAGCAGTGCCGGAAATTGAGCCTGAGCAGGTGCGAAGACAGATTGAGCGCTATAACCCCGGAGTCAGGATGAGCCGGAAGCTGAACCGGGTAGCGGTGCTGAATCTGGTTGCGGCGTTCTTGCGGGTACTGCCGACGGTGAGTCTGTTCCGCAGTTTCCGTTATGCTGATACAGTTCCGCCCGCAGGTTACCGGCAGTGGCAGGAGGGTGCGGTGAAAAATGACGGGATTGCAATTTCGCTGCCGGTGGCGGATATTGTCGGCTTTGTGCTGAATGCGGGCGAGGCGCTGATTTCAGCCCGGCGCAGTCGGGCAGCACTGGTCCGTGCCCGGCTGGAGCTGCACAGCGCCACTGAGAGCGCAATTGCCGGTTATCAGGAAGCCCGGCAGCGGTACCGGCAGGCAGTGGATAATCTCCGGCTGCACCGTGAGCTTTACGAGCTTGCCCGGTCTCAGTTCCAGCTGGGTGCGCTCGGACTGAGTGAGCTGCTGGAGGTGGAGGCCGGGCTGGCACAGGCAGAGGCAGGCGCCAGTGCGGCACGGTGCGATGTATATCTGCAGTCGGCACAGCTGGGATATCTGATGGGTTTGAGCCGGACCGGCGAGAAGGCCGGGAATTGAGACAGGAGGCGGGATGAGCAAGGGTTTAAGGGTGGTCCTGATTATAATCGGTGTTTTAGCCCTGCTGGCGGTGCTGTTGGTGCTTAACCGTTCCCGGCAGGAGGGCGGGGTGAGCTGTGAGGTGAAGAGGGTAAAGTACGGGACAATCGTTTCCGTGGTCAGTGGAACCGGCGAGCTGCGGGCAGCAGCCCAGGTGAATCTGCAGGCACAGGTGATGGGGGTGGTGAAACGGCTGCGGGTGCGAGAAGGCGAATGGGTGCACCGCGGGGACACACTGGTGGAGCTGGACCGGCAGAGTATTGAGGCGCAGATGGAAATTGCCCGTGCCCAGTATGAGCAGGCACAGTCCCGCCACCAGCGGATGGAAAGCCTGTATGCCAGGGGGCTGGTTGCCCGGGAGGAGTTTGAGGCATCCAGAACCGCATATGAGGTTGCCCAAGCCCAGTTTCAGCAGGCGCGGGATCAGTTTGACAAGACGGTGATCTGTGCCCCGATTTCGGGAAGGGTGGTCCAGCTGAATATCAAGGAGGGCGAAACGGTGGTGATCGGCACGATGAATACGCCCGGGACGGTCCTTTTGGTACTGGCGGACCTCTCCCGGATGCAGGCGCTGATCAAGGTGGATGAGACCGATGTGGTGCGGGTTGCAACCGGGCAGACGGCACGGGTGCGGGTAGATGCCCTGCCCGATACCAGTTTTACCGGTGTGGTGACCAGGGTGGGATATATGCCGGTGGTCAGTCTGCTCGGTACTGAAGGCAATGCGGTTAATTTTGAGGTGGAGATAACGCTGGACAGTGCGGTGCCTCAGCTGAAGCCGGGAATGACTGTGCATGCGGAGATCACGACCGCTCAGCGGGATTCGGTCTTGGTGGTGCCGGTGCAGGCGGTCGGCAGGCGCCAAGTAGGGAATCGGGAGGGCGAGACGGTGTTTGTGGTGCGTAACGGCAAGGCGGTGTTAACACCGGTGAAGACCGGTCAGGCATCTGATACCGAAGTGGAGATCATTGAAGGTTTGAATGCGGGTGATGAGGTCGTCGTCGGACCCTACAAGGTGCTGAGCCGGCTTAATGACGGCACCCGGATCAGACCGGAGCCGGTTGCAGATGATGAGTAGCGACGGGTTGGAGGCTGAGGGAGGAAGTTGCTGATCCGGCTGCAGGGTGTTTTCAAGTCCTATTCACTGGGGAAAACGGTGGTGCGGGCGCTGAACGGAATCAGTCTGGAGATCAGCCGGGGTGAGTATGTGGCGCTGATGGGACCATCCGGTTCAGGGAAGTCAACCCTGATGCATATCCTGGGGTGTCTGGATACACCGGATGCGGGAAGCTATTTCTTTGACGGCGATGATACCGCCCGGTTCAATGACCGGGAGCTGGCACGGCTGAGGAACCGGGCATTCGGATTTGTGTTTCAGAGTTTTAATCTCCTGCCCCGGCTCTCGGCGCTCGCCAATGTGGAACTGCCGATGCTTTATGCCGGGATCAGACGACGGGCACGAATTAAACGTGCCACTGAACTGCTGGAGCTGGTCGGTCTGGGTGACCGGCTGCGGCACAAGCCTAATGAGCTTTCCGGCGGCGAGATGCAGCGGGTGGCGATCGCCCGCGCGCTGGCAAATGAACCCGAGGTAATCCTTGCCGATGAGCCGACGGGTAATCTGGATTCCCGCACCGGTGCTGAGATCATGAGGCTCTTTGACCGGCTGGCAGAGGAGGGGAAGACTGTGGTCATTGTGACCCATGATCCCGGGATCGCGGAACACTGCCGGCGGATTGTCCGGCTGCGGGATGGCGAGATCGTTGCCGATGAGCCCCGGCGTTCAGGGTGAGGTGTTGATGCGGTTCTGGGAGATTGTCAAACTGGCGCTGGGGACATTTCAGGCGAACCGGCTGCGGTCCTTTCTGACCACCCTGGGGATCATTATCGGCGTAATGACGGTGATTGCGATCGTTTCGCTGATTCAGGGGATGAACTATGAGGTGGAGCGGCAGATCTCCTCGCTGGGGTCAAATGTGATCTATCTGCAGAAGGTGTCCTGGGGTGTGGGGCAGATTGACTGGGATGAGGTTTCCCGCCGGCCCGATTTGACCCTTGAGGATGCGGTGGCAATCGGCCGGCTGTCCGGCGTGGCGGTGGTGGCACCGCTGCGGAGCCGGGTGATCTCCCGGCTGAATTACCGGAACCGGAAGGCGACCAATCTGGAGCTGTCAGGGGTGACTCCGGTTTACGCCGAGGTTGCCAATTACGGAATCGAGTCAGGGCGGTTTATCAGTGCTGATGACAGCATGCGGAAGCGAGCGGTGTGTGTAATCGGCGGTTATGTGGTTGATAATCTGTTTCCGGATGAGGAGCCGATCGGTAAGGAACTGCTGATTGAGGGGAAGAAATTTACGGTGATTGGCACGCTGACCCGGAAAGGCAGTTTTCTGGGACAGACCCAGGACAATGTGATTTTCATCCCCTTAGCCACTTTTGAGAAGAGTTTTCGCGCCCAGCCCGGATGGGGCGAGTTTGCGCATGCGTTGAGTATCATGGTTGTGCCGAAGCCGGGGGTGGCACTGGAACGGGTGATTGATCAGGTGCGGGAGCTGATGCGCCGGCGCCACGGGTTGAAGTATGATCAGCCGGATGATTTCGGAATTAATACTCAGGAGACGCTGCGCACAATCTACCGGAATATCACGCGGGTGGCATTTATCGTGATGATTGCGGTAGCGGCAATTTCCCTGCTGGTGGGCGGTATCGGGATAATGAATATCATGCTGGTGGCAGTTGCCGAGCGGACCCGGGAGATCGGACTGCGCAAGGCACTGGGCGCAACAACCGGTGATATTCTTTATCAGTTCCTTTTTGAGTCGGTACTGCTCGCCCTGACCGGTGGTGTGATTGGCATTGCGCTCGGGCTGGGAATTGCGAAGGTCGTGGAGCTGACCGTGCATCTGCGTGCCGCTGCGCCGGTATGGACGATTGTGCTCGGGTTCGGGTTTTCCGCCGTGGTGGGAATCTTTTTCGGCATTTATCCGGCTTCGCGGGCTGCAAGGCTGGATCCGATTCAGGCGCTGCGGTATGAGTAGTCCTTGACCGAGCCGATTTTTCCCCCTAAAATTACTGCGGGCAGTTATGGAGTTGAGTCGCTGGCTGTGGTTCAGAATTAAAGATCTGCTGCTGAAAATTTACGGGCTTCTGATCCGGGTGCAGGTCCTGGGCCGGGACAAGATTGCTTTGCCGATGCGCAGCGGGCTGATTGTGGCGGCAAATCATCTGACCGGTGCCGACTCAATTGTGATTCAGATCGGATTGAGAACAAGGATCTTTTTTCTCGCCTGGGCAAGGTGGTTCCGGTCCCGGTTTGTCGGATTCTGGATGCGGAATCTGTGTGACACCATGCCGGTGAATAAGGGCGGCGGTGAGGATAATGTGGCAAGTCTGCGCCGGAGTATTCAGCTGCTGAAGCAGGGGAAGACAATCGGCATCTATCCCGAGGGGGAGCTGAATCGGCAGGGACGGATTGAGAAGGTCTATAACGGAACTGCCTGGCTGGCGGTGCGCGCCGGTGTTCCGGTCCTGCCCGTTTATGTAAGTGGGTTGAAGAAGGGGCCGGTTCCCTATTCCAAACCGTGGCTGAATGAAGCCTGGGAGGGGTTTTTTTCGGTAGTCGGGAATCTGCTGAACCGGAATATCATTCTGGCGGTTGGCGAGCCGATATTTCCCCGGTGCCACGGAAGAGTGAGCGATGCGGAGCTGAAGCGCGAGATTGAGCGGATCAACCGGCTGATGCTGGATCAGTTTCGGGAGCTGGAGAGAAAGTATAACCGCCAGTGGCTGGAGGTTGACCACCGCCGAAATTGAATTAAAATTGATGGTTATGCCGGCAGAAGTTTTAAGCGAAATCAGACAGGGCCGGGTGCGGCCGGTTTATATTTTTCTCGGCGCGGATCTGACAGCAAGTGATGAGGTAATTGAGGAGCTTAAAAAGAGGGTGCTGGCTCCCGGGCTGGAGGCTTTTGATTATGAGAGTGTGAATGCCGGCGAGCTGGGCCGGTCCGAGGGGCTGGCGCTGCCGGTGTTTTTGCAGCGGTTGCATCAGCCGCCGGTTGCCGCCCGGCGCCGGCTGGTGGTGGTCCGGCATCTGGAGCTGTTAGGAAGCAGATTGCTTGAAGAGTTCTGTACCGGGTTAAAGGTGGTGCCGGATTCCGTAACGGTGGTCGTAATCGGCAGCGGGGAGCAGAGTAAAGTCCGGGAGCTGCAACGGATGTTCCGAGAGGCCGGTTTGGCGCAGTGGGTGATTGCTGCGGAAGGGGCACACGCCGATGCGCTCCTGATACAGGTTCAGCGCTGGGCAAGGGGGTTGGGGCTGGAACTGGGTCGGGAGGCAAGTATGATGCTGGTTGCGATTGCCGGAGAGGATCCGGTGCTGCTGAAGGGTGAGCTTGAGAAGCTGAAAACCGCCCTCAATCCTGCCGGAGAACCGGGGCGTCAGGTAAGGGTTACGGTTGACTGTATCCGCCAGTATGCCAGTTCCACCCGGGTGTTTGAATTGCGGGATTATGTCTGGCAGTGTCTGGATCGGCGCCCCGCAGCGGCGCTGAGCACCTTGCGCCGGCTGGAGGCGCTGGGTGAGGAGCCGAAGAAGATAATCGGCTGGCTGGCACCGGCGCTGCTTGATCTGCTGGCGGTGAAACGGGGGGAAATGGCACCGACACGCCTCTGGCGGTGCCCCCGAAATGCGCCGCACAAGTGGCAGCTGGAGGAGATCGACCGGGCGCTGGAGGAGCTTTTCCGGGTGGATCTCGGTCTGCTGCTTGGGAACCGGGAGGTTTTTGCCATGCTGGATCTGTGGACGGTGCGGTGCTGCGGTTCGCGGGTAAAACAGACCGGGGGCGGTGTGGTTGGAAGATCCCGGTGATGAGAATATGAAAAATTTTGTTTTCAGGAGGTGAATGGTCATGAGCGATTATCCGGTACGGGAGATTGAAAGGCGCTGGCAGCTGTTCTGGGAGGAGAAAGGGGTTTTCAAGACCAGCTCCGACCCGAAAAACAAGTATTATGTCCTGGTGATGTTTCTTTATCCCTCCGGCGATATGCATATGGGTCATGCGCGAAATTATACGATCGGCGACTGTATCTGCCGGCTGCGGAAGATGCAGGGTTATGATGTACTGCATCCGTTCGGCTGGGATGCCTTCGGACTGCCGGCAGAGAATGCGGCAATTGAACACAACATTCCGCCGTGGGTGTGGACCTTTGATTCGATCAATCTGTGCAAGCGGAATCTGAAGCTTCTGGGAATCGGGTATGACTGGGACCGGGAGGTGACAACCTGTCTGCCCGAGTATTACCGCTGGAATCAGTGGCTGTTTATCCGGTTTTATGAGCGGGGGCTGGCATACCGGAAAGAGGCTTATGTCAACTGGTGCCCGCGCTGTCAGACTGTTCTGGCAAATGAGCAGGTGGTTGAGGGGCGGTGTTACCGTTCAAGCTGTGCGACTCCGATCGAGAAGAAGAAGCTGACCCAGTGGTTTTTCCGGATTACGCAGTACGCCGAGGAGTTGCTGAAGGGTATTGACGAGCTTACCGGCTGGCCGGAGAGTGTGCGGACGATGCAGCGGAACTGGATCGGCCGGTCCGAAGGGGTGGAGGTTGATTTTGAGCTGGAAGACGGGACGAAGGTTCCGGTTTTTACCACCAGACCCGATACGCTTTACGGAGTTACTTTCCTGGCGCTGGCACCAGATGCACCGCTGGCGGAGACGATTGCCAAGGGGACAGCGCAGGAAGGAGCGGTGCGGGAGTTTTGTGAGCGGGTGCTATTGGAGCCGGAGTTTGTCCGTATCGCCGCGGACCGGCAGAAGGAGGGGGTTTTTACCGGCAGGTATGCCGTTAATCCGCTGACCCGGGAAAGGGTGCCGGTATACATTGCCGATTTTGTGCTGGCAGGTTATGGAACCGGAATGGTGATGGCGGTGCCGGCACATGATCAGCGGGATTTTGAGTTTGCCCGTAAATACGGGCTGCCAATCAGGGTGGTGATTGAGCCCAAGGGAGAAAGGCTGGACCCGGCGCGTATGACCGCCGCCTATACCGAGCCGGGCGTGATGGTGAATTCCGGGCAGTTTGACGGGCTCTGGTCTGAGGAGGGAATTGAGCGGGTGATTGAGTATCTGGAGCGGCACGGGCTGGGCCGGCGGAAGGTGCAGTACCGGCTCAAAGACTGGCTCATTTCCCGGCAGCGTTACTGGGGGACGCCGATTCCGATGATTCACTGTGAGCATTGCGGGATCGTGCCGGTGCCGGATGAGCAGTTGCCGGTGCTGCTGCCACCGGAGGTGAAGGATTACAAGCCTAAGGGAAAGTCGGTGCTTGCCGGAGTGGAGGAGTTTATCAATACCACCTGTCCGAAATGCGGTGGCCCGGCGCAGCGCGATCCGGATACGATGGACACCTTTGTTGATTCCTCCTGGTACCACCTGCGCTACACCGATCCCCGTAACGACCGGCTGCCGTTTGCCCGGGAGAAGGCAGACAAGTGGCTGCCGATTGATGAGTATATCGGCGGGATTGAGCATGCCTGCGGCCATCTGATTTTCTTCCGCTTCTTTACCCGGGTGCTGGCAGATATGGGGATGCTCTCGGTGCGGGAGCCGTGCCGGGTGCTGAGGACGCAGGGGATGGTTTCACTTGAGGGCAAAACGATGTCCTCCTCGAAAAAGCACGGGGTGTGGGTCGGTCCCTTCGTTGAGGAGCATGGTGCCGACTGTGCCCGGCTGGCGGTGCTTTTTGCCGCACCACCGGAAAAGCCGATGGAGTGGACGAACGAACTGGTAACCGGGGTGAAGCGGTTTCTTGCCCGGGTTTGGCGGTTGTATGAGGAGTGCCGGGAGTCGGGTGTTTTTGATCCGGCGGCAATTCCCGAGAGGCTCGAACCGGCGGAGTTTTCTGATGAGGAGCGGGAGCTGTATATCTATCTCAATCAGACCCATCAGAAGGTGCTTAAGGATGCAGAGGCGTTTCAGTTTAATACCGCAATCAGTGCGCTGATGGAGTTTCTCAACCGGCTCTACAGTTTTTCAGAGCGCCGGTCGCCGGTTTTCGGCTTTGCCCTGAAGCGGTTTATCTATCTGCTGGCGCCATTTGCGCCCCACCTTGCCGAGGAGCTGTGGCACTGGTTCCATCCGGACCGGGGTTCAATTTTCAATGAGCGGATACCGGCATATGACGAGCAATTTCTGGTATTTGATACCATTGAGATACCGGTTCAGATTAACGGGAAGCTGCGGGCAAGGGTTATGGTGAAGCGGGGAAGCTCAGAGGCTGAGGTGCGGTCAGCAGTGTTTGCCAGTCCGGCGGTTATGAATTACATTCAGGGGGATGAGGTGGACCGGTTCATCTATGTGCCGGACCGGCTGGTGAATATCGTAGTGAAGAGGCGGTCGGGATAGTCGTTATAGAAGGAGGTAATGATGAGAGGGATATTTCTGGTGCTGGTGCTGCTCGGCGGAGTACTGCTGGGCTATCTGATATTTTACTTTGCTCAGGCACGGCGCCAGCAGGTTGATGTCCTGCCCGATTTTGAGGCGGGAACCGATTCGATCCGGGCCTATATCACTCGGATTGAGGAGCTGGAAAGGCAGGCAAAAGGGGTCCGCAGCCGGATTGCCAGCGCACCTTTAACTGAACGGATAATCCGGGAGCGGGAGCTGGCGGTGCTTGAGGATAAAATCCGGGAGCTGAAGCTGGCAGTGGAACAGTGGCGCCAGGCAAGGACCAAAAAGAGTGCCAATGATCTTTACCGCAAGTGTATCATGATTTACGGTCGGGCAAGCGGGATCTGCGAACTTCTGGTTTCTGATACTCTCCCCGAACCAAGACCGGTGAAGTAGTTTGGACCGGATTTTAATCCTTGACTTCGGCTCGCAGTATACCCAGCTGATCTGCCGGCGGGTCCGCGAGCTCGGGGTCTACGCCGAAATTGTATCCTTCAATGTTGCCCCTTCAGAAATTTTATCAAGGGGTGCACGCGGGCTTATTCTTTCCGGCGGTCCGGCAAGCGTCAGCGATCACCGGGCACCCAAGCCGGATCCGGGAATTTTTCGTCTGGGGGTCCCGATCCTGGGGATCTGCTACGGGATGCAGGTGACCGCCCAGCTGCTTGGCGGCAGAATCGGGTCCGAGCTGCGGGAATACGGACCCAGCCGGTTTGTCCGGAGCCGGCGGTCACCGCTCTTTGATGGTTTGCCCGCCAGTTTTCCGGTCTGGATGAGTCATGGTGATTCAGTGCGCCGGCTGCCCGCTGGTTTCGCAGCGCTGGGCGATACCAGCTCGGGCGCTGTGGCAGCGATGGCGGACGAAAGCCGGCAGATTTACGGGGTGCAGTTTCATCCCGAAGTTGAGCATACACCGCTGGGGAAAGATATCCTGGCGAATTTTCTGTTCAAAATCTGCGGGTGCCGGCGCAGCTGGACGATGAAAAACTTTATTGAGGAGCAGAGTGCATTAATCCGCCAGCAGGTGGGCCGGGAGCGGGTGCTGTGTGCGGTTTCGGGCGGAGTGGATTCAACGGTAATGGCGGTTCTGCTCTATCGTGTGCTCGGCCGCCGGCTGATTGCGGTGTTTGTGGACACGGGGTTGTTGCGCCTTGGAGAGGCGGAGGCGGTGCCCAGAATGCTTAAAAAGTTTCTGCCGGTGCGCGTGTTTGATGCCCGGAGGCAATTTCTGAGCAGTCTGGAGGGTGTCGTTGCTCCGGAACGGAAGCGCCGGATCATTGGCCGGGAATTCATCCGGGTTTTTGAAGCGGTGGCAGAAGAGGTGGGTGGAATCCGGTTTCTGGCTCAGGGGACGCTGTATCCGGATTTGATTGAATCCCGCTCCGCCCGGGGCGGTCCGTCAGCCACGATCAAGACCCATCACAATGTCGGTGGTCTGCCCGCAGACCTCAGGTTTGAACTGATTGAACCGCTCAAGGAGCTGTTCAAGGATGAGGTGCGGAAGCTGGGGCAGGCGCTGGGGATTCCCGGTTCCATTCTCAACCGTCATCCCTTTCCCGGTCCGGGTCTGGCGGTGCGGATCATTGGCAGGATTACTCCGGAGCGGCTGGAAATGGTACGCCAGGCGGATCATATTTTCATCAGCGAGCTGAAGAGATCCGGCTGGTATCATCGGGTCTGGCAGGCGCTGGCGGTACTGCTGCCGGTGCGGTCGGTCGGAGTGATGGGTGATGAGCGGACCTATGAGCATGTGGTGGCACTGCGGGCAGTGACCTCAACCGACGCCATGACCGCCGACTGGGCACGATTGCCTGAGGAGCTGCTTGCCCGGATCGCCCGGCGGATCACTAATGAGGTCCGCGGTGTTAACCGGGTTGTTTATGATATTTCATCCAAACCGCCGGCAACAATTGAATGGGAATGATGCTATTCGTCCGGCAGGGCGCGGATTGAGTCAATATATGCCTGAGTCAGTCCGGTGGAGTCGGTAACCATCCAGACCGCCCGCTGGACCATGCCCAGGTTTTCGCTGATCCGCTTGTGCCGGACCATTTCCGCCAGCTGCCGCAGTTCCGGATTATCAGTCAGGGGACCGAGGGTGAAGGTATCGCTTTCTGCCGGAATGAGCCGGCGTCGGTTACAGCAGAAGACCCCGAGTACGACGGTGGTGTTATTGGTGCTGAAGGTGACCGGATGGTCCTTAAGCATAATCATGTGCTGAGTGGAGTTCCTGCTGGAGGTAAAGAGCAGACCTCCGGGCAGAGTGTCAGACGCATAGGCAGAGTTGTTCGCCCGGGCAACAAGTGCCAGCGAGTAGAGTCCATTAGGACTGAAATGATGCCGGTCACCAGCGATGGCGATGAGTGTAATTCCGGGATTGAGGCTGAAGGGACTGCCGGTGGGTTCAAAGTCGGTCGGGATCAGGAGTTCGTCGCAGGCAGTAAACAGCAGGATGAGAGCGAGAATCAGCCGGCGGGATGCAGCGGCGGTTGCGGACATGTTTCGGTCAGGGGAGGTTTTGAAGCTTAACCCGGGTTGAGTCGGTAAGCCCTTCGCCATCGGTGATTTCAAACAACGCCTCCTGTGCCAGCTCTACCGCCTCTTCGTAATCAAGGTGCTTGTCTTTCAGGAGTTCAAAAAGCTCATTCAGCTCCCGCTCCCAGACCTGAATCGCAATTTCATAAAAGGATTCATCATCCGGTTCGTCTAGGTTTTCGTTCGCACAATAGGTCGGTAAAAGAACGGTTGTGTCCTGCTCCGGCGGCACCGAGAAGGAAAACTGCTGTAAAAGCATCATATACTGATACTCCGGGCTGTTGGGCGAAAAAACCAGACCTGCCGGCATGATAACCGGGATGCGCCGGGTGGTGTTATTAAGCACCGAAAGCTCAAGGGGCAGAAACGAACTCGGGATCTCCGAGTCGGCACCGGTAATATACCGGAGCTCAAGTCCGGCAGGCAGTTCGTAGGGTTTGCCGCCGATCGGCTCAAATGCACCCCGTTCCCATTGACGTTCGGGCAGACGGTCGCAGACACCGGCAAGGGAGGTTAAAAGCACCAGGAAAACCAGCAGGTGGCGGTTCACAGTAAATAAATAGCCGGTTACAGTCAAAAGTCAAGCAGCGAGCTGTTTGAGCCGGCAAAGTTCTGATTTCCCCAATAAATTAGAGTCATACGAAGTGCCAGATTTCACATTTTTACACCGGCTCACAATGGCCGTTTTTGGCAAGTTAGAGCTACGCCGAAAGTTATGAAATGATGCCGGTTTGAACTGTCCGCAACCGGGGTGGCAGTTCCCGGCAGGGTATCGGTTTCTGCTGGCGAATGATCTTTAAGATACTGGCGGCTTGCGGGGCAGTTACCCTGGTCCTTTGTCAGCTGGGGTCACAAAGCCAAGGACAATCAGCTGTTCATTGATGCGATAGGTGGTGACTTTGATCTGCAGGCGGCGAATCGTGCCATCCCGCATCAGCCCGTCAAACTGATACTCATTGGGTGCCGGTTTGCCCTCCTTCCGCGCCTGGAGATATCCGGTAATCCGTTCCCGCTCCGATTCGGCAACCAGCTCCACTACCGGTTTGCCGATCACCTCATTGAGCTCATAGCCGAACAGCTCGGCAAATCTCGGATTGGCGTAAACAATTCTGCCCTCATGCTCGGCAGCGATGCCATGGGGTGAGTATTCCAGGATTGCCCGGGTGTGCGAGAGCATCTCCTGGACCTGACGGCTGAGTTTTTCCCGTTCGCTTAAATCCTGAGCGACCACCATGATTGCCGGCTGCCCCTGCCAAGTGAGGGGTGCGTTCCGAACCTCAACTAAAATGTAACTGCCATCACGGCGTCTGAGCCTTTCCCTGACCGGCGGGTTGCTCGTTCCCTTTTCGAGGGCGGTGCGGATCCGTTTGACCGCAAGCGGCCAGTCGTCGGGATGGACAAATTCAACTACGCTCATACCGAGCAGTTCTGCCGGTTCATCGTAGCCGAGCATGCGGGCACCGGTGCGGTTGATCATGACGATTCTGCCCTGCTGGTGGACTGCAATTGTTATCGGAGCGATGTCAATCAGGGTCTGATAGTTATTCAGGCTTTCCTTGAGCTGGCGCTCAATTATCCGGTAATCGGTAACATCATGGGCCAGACCTACAGTGCCCAGCAGCTCGCCGTCCAGCCCGCGCAGCGGTTCCACCAGGGCGAGATAATATTGTTCGCCCTGGATAAATTCAAACTGCACCGATTCCCCTTGGAGCGCCCGCTCAAGCAGGTTGTCGATATCCGGCCGGTTGCCGAAAATGGCGGTCACCCGGCTGCCGACAAAAGTTCCCGGTTGAGTTGTCAGGCTGTGGATACCGGAACCGATTGCCGAGGTGCATGTGAGTCTGGTGTCGGTCGTCCAGATCAGCGCCGGAACCTGGTTGAGCAGAAGCCGGAGCCGGGCTTCATTCTCCCGGAGTTCCAACAGCGCCTGCTTTTCTTCGGTGATATCACGAGCGATCGTAAGGATCAGCGTTTCGTCCTCAAGCTCCACCAGGGCGTTGCTCAAAAGCAGCCAGAGCGGCCGGCCGTCCCGGCGCCGGGTGTAGATTTCCGCCTGAAACTGCCGCTTATCCAGAATGGCGGTGCGCATCTGGGGCAGAATTACCGCAACATCGGCAGGGACAATGTCACGCAGGCGTCTGCCGGTAATTTCAGATTCCGGCAGTCGGAACAGGCGGGGGGCGGCACGGTTGATCCGGATGACGGTGCCATCCATCTTTTCCAGAAATATGGCGGCGGATTCGGCGTCAAAAAGTTTTTCCACCAGCAGTGCGTGCTTTCTGACTTCCGCCCGCAGCTCAAGTTCCGCGGTAACATCACGGCAGAGCGCGTAGATCAGCTGCTCAGTCGGGGAGGGCAGCAGTTCCGCCTTCACCTGTAAGGTCCTCTCCCTTCCCTGGTGATCCAGAATATGCAGGGTGATTTCACCGCTGCCTTTGCGTAATAACCGGCGCCCGAAGCGGGCGAGGGTAAGGCGCTCTTCGGGATGGATAAACCGGTCTACGGGTTGATTGAGCAGCTGTTCCATGTTCAGGCCGGTGATGGCGGCGGCCGCGGCGTTTGCCTCCTGAATCTGGCCGCGGGTGGAGAGAACAACGATGGCATCCTTTGACAGCCGTAAGACCGCCTGGTACTTTCTTTCCACCTGCAGTGCCTTCTCAGTCGGCTGCCAGAATGGTGTCACATCCCGGCCGATGCAGACGATACCGGCCGGAGTGCCTGATTCATCCAGTCCGACGGTAGCAAAGAAATAAAGACTCATACTGATGCCGTCCTTTCGGATGAATTCAAAGCCATTCGCAAAATCCCGACCCGCCAGAACCGTTTTAACATTCAGGCCCGAATCCGGGAACAGACCGCTCCAGGGCATGCCCAGCAGTTCCTCCCTGCTCAACCCCAGTGTCCGGTGTGTCTCCTCATTAACCTCAACAATTCTGCCCGCGAGGTCCAGCGTGATGATAATATCACCGGGCTGGATACTGATGTTTTTAAAGATCAGTCCCCGGGATCTTTTTTTCTTCCGTTCGGGCATCAACCAAGACTCCCGTTCAAATAGTATGCTGACCGGTGGTTTTGTCAATAAAAGTTAGTCGGGGAATTCAGGCAGTGTGCCGGTTACTCCGGGTAGTACTTTTCCAGCAGTGCCGGCCGGACCCGTTTGAGTTCTGACTTCGGGAACGCCGACAGAAGCTCCCAGCCGAGATTCAGTGTCGTCTCAATTGAGCGGTCTTCATACTCCCCCTGGGCGATATAGCGCCGTTCGAAAGTCCGGGCAAATTCGATATACCTCCGGTCCATCTCGGTCAGCGCTGCTTCGCCCAGAATTACCTGCAGCTCCTCCGCTTCCTTGCCCCGGGCATAGCAGGCGTAGAGCTGATTGAACAGATCCGCATGATCCTCACGCGTCTTGCCGGCGCCGATTCCCTTATCCTTCAGCCGGGAGAGGGAAGGCAGGACATCGATGGGCGGTGCGATGTTCTTCAGATGCATTGCCCGGGAAAGGATAATCTGTCCCTCAGTGATATAACCGGTTAAATCGGGGATGGGATGGGTCTTGTCATCTTCGGGCATGGTGAGAATCGGGATCATCGTAATTGAACCGCTCCGGCCCTTGATCCGGCCGCAGCGCTCATAAATTGATGCCAGATCGGTGTAAAGATAACCCGGATACCCCCGTCGGCCCGGCACCTCCTTCCGGGCGGCAGAAATTTCCCGCAGCGCCTCACAGTAATTGGTCATATCAGTGAGAATTACCAGAACATGCATTCCCAGCTCAAATGCCAGATACTCGGCGCAGGTGAGAGCGGTCCGGGGTGTGGCGATCCGTTCGATTGCCGGTTCATCGGCGAGATTCAGAAACAGTACGGTTCTGGATAATGCACCGGAGCGGGTAAAGTCATCAATGAAGAACTGCGCCTCCTCAAAGGTGATGCCCATTGCTGCAAATACAACTGCAAACTTTTCCTCTTTCCCCAGTACTTTTGCCTGACGGGCGATCTGGGCTGCCAGCCGGTTATGGGGCAGACCGGTGCCGGAGAAAATCGGCAGTTTCTGACCGCGGACGAGGGTATTCAGTCCGTCGATCGCCGAGATACCGGTTTGAATAAATTCATTCGGGTACTCGCGGGCGCAGGGGTTAATTGGTGCGCCGTTGATATCGAGCCGCTGTTTCGGAATGATCGGTGGCCCACCATCGCGCGGCGCACCCAAGCCGTCAAAAACCCGTCCCAGCATTTCCTCGGAAACCGCCAGTTCAATACCCCGGCCCAGAAACCGCACCCCAGCCTTCGGCACATCAATTCCTCTTGTTCCCTCAAATACCTGCACCAGCGCCCGGTCGCGGTTCACCTCCAGAACCTGGCCGCGGCGTCTTTCCCCTGATGGCAGTCTGATTTCCACCAGCTCGGCATACTTCACCCCGCTTACGCCTTCAACAACGAGCAGTGGTCCGGAAACCGAACTCACACTCCGGTACTCTTTAATCATACCGCCCCCCTTAGCTCGGCTTCGAGCTCAGCTTCAATTTCTTTAAAGCGGGTCTCCAGCTCCGATTCTTCCAGAAACTTCATCCGGGCGATTTTCTCCCGGACCGGCAGCCTTTCAACCCGGTTAATGTCATCGCCCCGTTCCAGTGCCTGCCGGGCACCGTGATAAAACCGGAGGATCATTTCCAGGATCAGCGCCTGTTTTTTCAGGGAACTGAAACTGTCTACCGGATCAAACGCATTCTGATGGAGAAAATCTTCCCGGATTGACCGGGCGGCCTCAAGAATCAGTCGTTCGTTTCCGCCCAGCGTATCCTTGCCCACCAGTCGCACCACCTCCTCCAGTTCTGCCTCCCGCTGCAATAGTGCGAGTGCCTCGCGGCAGTTCGCTCCATACCCCGCACCCGCCAGCCGGTCCATTACCGGAGCAAGTGATTCCGCATACAGCGAATAGGAGCGGAGCCAGGAAATTGCCGGGAAATGGCGGGCAAACGCCAGCTTATCCTCCAGCGACCAGAAAACCTTTACCACCCGCAGCGTTGCTTGGACAACCGGGTCATTAAGATCGCCACCCGGCGGCGAGACCGAGCCGATAACGGTCAGGCTCCCCTCCTGCTCCTTGCCCTGATACCGTCCGAGACAGCGGACCCGTCCTGCCCGCTCATAAAATTCGGCGATCCGTCCTGCCAGATATGCCGGATAACCCTCTTCGCCCGGCATCTCCTCCAGCCGGCCTGAGATCTCGCGCATTGCCTCTGCCCAGCGGGAGGTTGAGTCTGCCTGCAGCGCCACTGCATAGCCCATATCCCGGAAATACTCGCCAATCGTGACCGCAGTATAAACCGAAGCCTCCCGCGCCGCTACCGGCATATTGGAAGTATTGGCGATCAGAACCGTCCGTTTCATAAGCGGTTCTCCGCTTCTCGGGTCTTCAAGTTTGGGAAACTCAAGGAGAACATCAGTCATCTCATTTCCCCGTTCGCCGCAGCCGACAAAAATGACCACATCCGCATCCGCCCACTTCGCCAGCTGATGCTGAATCACGGTCTTGCCGGAACCGAACGGTCCGGGCACACATGCAGTACCACCCTTTGCCACCGGAAAGAAACTGTCAATCACCCGCTGTCCGGTTAAGAGGGGCATATTCGGTGCCAGCCGTTCCTTTACCGGTCTGGGGACCCGCACCGGCCAGCGCTGCATCATGGTCAGATTAACTGTCCGGTCCCGTGTCCGCAGGACCGCTACCGTATCGCTGATTTTCCACTCCCCTTCCCGGATTTCTATCAGTTCTCCGCCCACACCCGGCGGCACCATGATGCGATGTCTGATCAGAGTGGTTTCCTCAACTTCGCCGATCACATCCCCCGGCTCAACTTCAGAGCCGGCTTTTACAACCGGCTTGAAATACCATTTCCGGTCCCGGTTCAAACCCGGGACCTCCACACCCCGGCTGATAAAATCACCGGCAACGCTCCGCACGACATCGAGAGGTCGCTGCACGCCGTCATAGATGCTTTCGATCAGCCCCGGACCCAGTTCCACCGAGAGCGGTTCATGACTCGGGAAAACCGGCTCGCCCGGTCCGATACCCGCAGTCTCTTCATAAACCTGAATCGCCGCTTCATCACCGGCGAGCCCGATTATTTCTCCCAGCAGTCTCTGCTCCGAAACCCGTACCATGTCAAACATCTTTGAGCCCGCCATGCCCTTTGCGACCACCAGCGGTCCTGATACCTTGACGATCGTCCCGACTTCCGACTGCGTCCGCTTTTCCTGATTTTCACTCATACCTTTCCTCCTTCGGAATGTCTCCCCCGGCTCTGCCGGTTCGGTCCTTGTCCGGACCGAGCAGATTGGCGCC
The DNA here is from genome assembly GCA_039801085.1 of candidate division WOR-3 bacterium. Classification (NCBI taxonomy): domain Bacteria; kingdom Pseudomonadati; phylum Caldifarciminota; species Caldifarciminota bacterium. Next base: position 185,138 of record JBDRTY010000002.1, read on the forward strand.
CACCGCCCGGGTGACTGCTCGAACCAGGGGATCGAACTCATCCTTCAATCCCGAAAATGGCAGTGCCACGATGCACGGCAGGGCATCCTGCGAAAACCTTTTAACCACATCCTTGAGTGCGCCTGCCAGATTATCGGTATAGAAAATCACCTGATAACCGGCCCGGATCAGCTCTTCCACCCTGCTGCGCGCATCCCCCTCCTGCACCGCAAAAACATCCACGCCTACCGCTCCCATTCCCATTACCACATCCTCCGGACCCACGACTGCGATCCGGGAAATTTCAGTCGGCATAAACAACCAGCTCCTCAGCCACGGTGGCGGGTAATCCTGTTACCTTCGCACCGTAAATCAGACGGAGATTCGTAATTTCATTCTCCCAGAGCCGGTAGAAACGGAATACCGGTTCATACCCCAGTGCCACATAGCGCGCTCGATTTACAAATTCCACCAGGAGACGCCGGGCTCTCTGTTCCACGAGGGCAAACCACCCGCGGTTGATCTTCACCTCCAGCCCTCGCTGGACCAGCTCCTCAAAAACCGTTCCCCTGAACCGCCGTGTCCAAACCTCATCTTCAGCGCCGACCAGTGCCGCCAGTTCTGCCAATGCCAGACCGCCTCCCCCTACCAGAAGAGAGGGCGGGGTTTCCGGCACCTCCGGCATCAACCGCAACCGCAGTAGTATCTTCAGGTTAAGCAGGTCCGCCGCCAGCCGGTAATAATGCCAGGCAAAATCCCGCTGCTGGCAGCAGTCCAGTGCCAGCTCAATTTCTTGCTGGTCAAGATAGAGATCAACAAATCCCGGATTCCCATTATGTTCTGCCCGCTCCAGTGCGGTGCGTCCGTGGGTCGCAAGCCAGCTTTTCAACCGCCGCGGCAGCTCCAGGCGGGTAAATAACTCCGGTGGGGTAATTTGTGTTTCGTCTGCTCCCAGCTGTCGCTTCAGGCTCACCTTGATGCGCAGGACCGCTACCGGCAGGATCAGAACCGTCCGCAGCCACTCCTCCGGGACATATTCGAGGGTGAACTGCAGAGCCGCCTCCTCTGCCCGGGAAAAGATCTGAGCCGGGTTGTTCAGCCCGTTTCGGTCGATGAATTCGGCATAACGGGTTTCGGAAAGTTCCCGGAGGAAATCCTGGGCGGTGGGAACTGATAGCAGCCGTTTATAGAAGCTGCGGTCAAAAAAGAGCGGCTCGCGTGCCTTCATCCTGCCGATGCCGAATGAATAGGCAGCGTTCTCGCTCCAGCGGAACGTGCTGATCGGGTATCTGCGTGCGATTGAATCCGAAGACAGACTCACAAGATTATAAATATAAACCACTATAAATGTGAGTCAATAACAGTAAGCCTTTCCTGCCAGCCTCTCCACGGTCGGGCTTAACTTGACATCAGCGGTGATCCGGTTTAACCTTTAATGATGGGTATTTTCATCATGCTCGGGTTGATCAGCGCGTCCCCGGCAACGGGAACGGCAACCTTTGATTTTCTGCTCATTCCGCCGACCGCCCGGGAAGCGGTCATCGGCAGTTTCAATCCGGCAGCAGGAAGCGGTGCGTTTGCATTTTATTACAATCCGGCGCAAATCTTGGTCAGCACTGCGCCGGAGGCGCAGTTCAGCTACATGAACTATCCGGCAGGGGTGAATGCGGGTTCGGCTGCCTACCGCCAGCTCGTTGCCCCGGGGCGCGGTTTTGGTGCCGGTTTCTATTACCTGAACTCCGGGACGATGAAGCGGACCAATGAGCAGGGAGAGGAGCTGGGTACATTCGGGGTGTCGTTTGCCAGCCTGAAGATTGCCGGGGCGCAGACCGTTGCGGACCGAATTGATTTCGGGCTGTCTCTGAACGGGCTCTACGGCAGTATTGATACCTTCTTCAGTGTCGGGGTTGCGGGCGATGCCGGGGCGGTGTACCATCTCCCGGATTACCATCTGTCAATCGGTGCCGGGGTCAGTAACCTCGGACTCCAGATCAAGCCCTTCGGTGACTACCGGGATCCGCTCCCGCTGGATCTTGCGCTCGGTGCGGTCTGGCAGCCGGTGCCGGCACTCAGCCTCGGGTTCGGCGTTCATAAATCAAGAGCTGACCGCTTCCGCTTCGGCGGCGGGGTGGAAGGCTGGGCAGGCAGTTACATTGTTCTGCGTGCCGGCTACGATTCCCGCGGCAGTGACTGGAATGACGGTACGCTCGGCGGACTGCTTGCCGGCTTTGGTGCCGGGCTCGGTATCCGTTATGACCGCTATCAGATTGACTATTCCTTCTTGCCGATGGGGGTCCTCGGTTTTTCGCACCGGCTGAGCCTCGGGTTCAGCCTGTAAATCTCCGATGAAGCGTCAGTTTGTCAAGGATCTGAAACCGGGGACGCTGGTTAACGATGTGTTCTGGTGCTCACGCCGGGACATCAAGGACCGCCGTGATGGCGGGCAGTTTCTGACCTTTGAAATCCGGGACCGGACCGGTGCCATGTCAGCAATCATGTGGGATAAGATTGAGGACGGAATTACCTACATCGCCGAGGGCAGTTTCTGCCATGTTCAGGGCCGGGTCGGCGACTACCAGGGGAAACTGCAGCTGACGGTCAGTGCGGTCTATCCGGTGGAGCCGGTTCAGGTGTCCAAGGCGGATTTCATCCCGGTGTCCAGGTTCAACCCCGCTGAGCTGATGAGCGAACTCAAGGGTTATATCGCCCGAATTCAGAACCCCTGGCTCCAGCAGCTGCTTAAGGCATTCTTTGATGATGCCCGTTTTGCTGAACAGTTTGTTCAGGCACCGGCAGCGGTCCGGGTGCACCATGCCTGGCTCGGCGGACTTCTGGAGCATACGGTGATGATGTGCCGGCTGGCGGTCCAGCTGCCTGAGGTCTATCCGGAAATTGACCGGGATTTGCTCCTCACCGGCTGCATCCTGCACGACATCGGGAAGGTCCGTGAATATACCGCCGGGCAGGCGATTGAACATACCGACGAGGGCAAGCTCCTCGGGCATATTGTGCTCGGTTATCAGCTGGTGGCGGACAAAATCCGCACGATTGCGGGCTTTCCGTCCGAGCTGGAAAAGCAGGTTCTGCATATCATTCTTGCCCATCACGGCGAGCATGAATTCGGGGCGCCCAAGACGCCAAAGTTTCCCGAAGCCTTTCTCGTCTTCTTTCTGGACTATCTGGATTCCCGGCTGGCGATCTTCCGCTCGGCAATTGAAAAAAATTCCGGGGTGCGGTGGACTGAATTCAACGACTACCTCGAAACTGATATTTACATCGGCGAGCCGCCGGACAAGGTTCAGTGACATCTGCCCCCGCGCCGGAATCACCGCTTCTCCGGCTGCCTGATTATCAGACCTTTGCTCCTGCCTGCCGGCAGCTGGGGGTGAGCCTCAACCGGGAACAGTTCAGCCTGCTGGTCCGTTATCAGGCAGAACTCACAGCGGAAAATGAAAAGATCAACCTGATTTCCCGCAGAGACACCAGCCGGATCTTCAGCTATCACATCATTGACTCCCTGGCGGTTTCCCGGTTCATCCCCGAGGCTCGGGTCTGCGCCGATATCGGCACCGGTGCCGGACTGCCCGGAGTACCGCTGGCGATAGTCCGGCAGGACCTGACCGTTTTGCTGATCGAATCGGTGCAGAAGAAGTGCCGGTTTCTCGTGCAGGTGACCGCCGGGCTGGAACTCAAAAATATCCGGCTGTTCTGTGCCCGTGCTGAGAGCCTGCCACCGCTGGACTGCGATGTGATTTTAAGCCGGCTGACCGGCGAGTTGAAGCTGACCCTGCGTCATTCGGTCCGCCATCTCAAGCCCGGGGGAATTATGATTCTTTACAAATCGGCGGGCTGGGAGGCGGAACTGAAAAGAAACGCCCGGCTCCTCGAGCGACTGAAGCTGAAGCTCGACCGGGTTGAGACGGTGCGTCTTCCTTTTACCGGTATTGAGCGGCAGCTGGTGTTCCTGGTGCGCCCGGCATAAGGCGATTCAGAAACCCCAATAAAAAAAGATGAAGGCCCCACCCCGCGGCCTTCACTTTTCAAAGATCGGTACCGGATGTAACATCAATAAGCGTGCCCGGGTTGTGCGAAACTCGTAGAAAGGAGGTGATCCAGCCGCACGTTCCCGTACGGCTACCTTGTTACGACTTCGCCCCAGTCACCAGCCCTACCTTGGGCCCTCGTAAAGAGGGACTTCAGGTATTGCCGGCTCCCATGGCGTGACGGGCGGTGTGTACAAGACCCGGGAACGTATTCACCGCAGCATGCTGATCTGCGATTACTAGCGATTCCATCTTCATGCAGGCGAGTTGCAGCCTGCAATCCGAACCATGGCCGCTTTTATGGGATTAGCTCCGCCTCGCGACGTCGCAACCCATTGTAACGGCCACTGTAGGACGTGTGTAGCCCTGGGCATAAAGGCCATGCTGACTTGACGTCATCCCCACCTTCCTCCTCCTTAACGGAGGCAGTCCCCTTAGAGTGCACCCTCGCGGGTTGGCAACTAAGGGCAGGGGTTGCGCTCGTTGTGGGACTTAACCATACACCTCACGGCACGAGCTGACGACAGCCATGCAGCACCTGTGCCGGCTCCCGAGAAAATCCCGGGTCGCTTCCCTTTCGGGTCACTACCACCGGCATGTCAAACCCAGGTAAGGTTCTTCGCGTAGCATCGAATTAAACCACATCCTCCACCGCTTGTGCGGGTCCCCGTCAATTCCTTTGAGTTTCAACCTTGCGGCCGTAGTCCCCAGGTGGCACACTTAGCGCGTTAGCTGCGGCACGCCCGAAACCGGGCACGCCCAGTGTGCATCGTTTACGGCTAGGACTACCAGGGTATCTAATCCTGTTTGCTCCCCTAGCTTTCGTGTTTCAGCGTCAGGAACGTTCCAGGAGCCTGCCTTCGCCATCGGCGTTCCTTCCGATATCCACGCATTTTACCGCTACACCGGAAGTTCCGGCTCCCTCTCCCGTCCTCAAGGCTGGTAGTTTCGACAGCAGTTCCTCCGTTGAGCGGAGGGCTTTCACCATCGACACGCCAGCCCGCCTACACACCCTTTACACCCAGTGAATCCGGACAGCGCTTGCCCCCTACGTATTACCGCGGCTGCTGGCACGTAGTTAGCCGGGGCTTCCTCTGGGGGTACCGTCACCCCTTGTTGTCAAGGGGCTTCGTTCCCCCTGACAGGAGTTTACATCCCGAAGGACTTCATCCTCCACGCGGTGTCGCTGGGTCAGGCTTTCGCCCATTGCCCAAATTTCTAGACTGCTGCCTCCCGTAGGAGTGGGGACCGTGTCGCAGTTCCCCTGTGGCTGGTCACGCTCTCACGCCAGCTACCCGTCTCAGCCATGGTGGGCTTTTACCCCGCCATCAAGCTGATAGGCCAAGGGCCCGTCCCAGGGCGGCACCTTGCGGCACCTTTCCTGTCAGGAAGATGCCTTCCCGACAGAATATGGAGAATTAGCCCGCCTTTCGGCGGGTTATGCTCCTCCCCGGGGATGGTTACCCTTGTATTACTCACCCGTTCGCCGCTAAGCACAGCACGGTATTGCTACCACACTGTGCCCCGCTCGACTTGCATGTCTAAGACACACCGCCAGCGCTAGTCCTGGGCCAGGATCAAACCCTTCAAGCGAAAAGCTTGTCAGGAATTGATTGGCACAACCCGAGCACGCTTGGGTTACATCCGAATTATCAAAGAACGATATCTCTGTAACTATATTATAATTGCCCGAAACCCTTTGTCAAGCAGGATTTTAATCCGATTTCTGGAATTCTATCTTTCAATGAATTCATAACTTACAAATTTCTTGCGGTAAATTTTCTCAACCAGAGTTTATGGGGTCTGATTTTCCTTTTTCCCCTCTTTTCTGGCAGAACCTTCTGAACCCGATTTTTCTCCGCCCTTATCCGCACCGGACTTGCGGGCGTAATCGGTAATGTAGAAGCCTGAGCCCTTGAAGATCAGGCCCGAGCCGCCGGAGATCAGCCGTTCCACTTTGCCGTTTTTCCCGCACTTGGGGCATTTCTTCACCGGCGGTTCGGTGATGCGCTGAAACTGGCTGAAGCGGTGTCCGCAGCGCTTGCAGTGATATTCGTAGGTTGGCATATCAGGCGCTTCCTTTCACCTTCTTAAAGACCGGAGCGCCCGCAGCGGGGCGCTCCGGTCCGGAGGTGTGATTAATACTCACCGCCGTAGCCGCCCGGAGTCGGCGGGGTCTTTTCCTTTTCCGGCAGTTCGGTAATCGCGCACTCGGTGGTGATCATCAGTCCGGCAACGCTCGCCGCATTCTGGAGCGCAACCCGGGTGACCTTGGTCGGGTCGATGATGCCCATCTCGAACATGTCGCCGTATTCCAGGGTCTCGCAGTTGAAGCCGAAACTGCCCTTCTCCTCCTTGACGCGGTTGAACACGATCGAGCCGTCAACTCCGGCATTCTGGGCGAGCTGACGGATCGGCTCCTCCAGCGCCCGCTTGACGATGTTGACGCCAATCTGCTCATCACCCTCAACCTTCAGCTTCTCCAGCGCCGGGATGCAGCGCACCAGTGCCACGCCACCGCCCGGGACCACACCCTCTTCCACCGCCGCCCGGGTGGCGTGCAGGGCGTCCTCAACCAGCGCCTTCTTATTCTTCATCTCCACCTCGGTTGCGGCACCGACATTGATCACCGCCACACCGCCGGCAAGCTTCGCCAGCCGTTCCTGCAGTTTCTCCCGGTCGTAGTCGGACTTGGTCTCCTCAATCTGCTTGCGGATCTGCTCAATCCGTGCCTGAATGTCCGCCTTCTTGCCCGCACCCTCAACGATGGTGGTATTCTCCTTGTCGATCACCACCCGCTTGGCGATGCCGAGATCGGAAATCTGGACATTCTCCAGCTTGATACCCAGGTCCTCGGAGATCAGTCTGCCACCGGTGAGGATGGCGATATCCTCCATCATCGCCCGGCGCCGGTCACCGTAGCCCGGTGCCTTGACCGCACAGCAGCGGAGCGTGCCCTTGATGTGGTTGACCACCAGGCCGGCGAGCGCCTCACCCTCAACCTCTTCCGCAATCACCAGGATCGGCTTGCCGCGCTGGGCGACCTTCTCCAGGATTGGCAGCAGGTCGCGCATTGAGGAGATCTTCTTCTCATAGAGCAGGACAAAGGCATCCTCAAGGATCGCCTCCATCTTCTGGTTCTGGGGTGAGGTGGTGCCCGGTTCAAGCGCAAAGTAGGGCGAGAGGTAGCCGCGGTCAAACTGCATACCCTCAACGACCTCAAGCGTGGTCTCAACCGACTTTGCCTCCTCAACCGTGATCACGCCCTCCTTGCCCACCTTCTCCATCGCATCGGCGATCAGCTTGCCGATCTCCTTGTCATTGTTGGCGGAGATGGTGGCAACCTGCTCGATCTCCTCGCGGCCTGCGGTCTTCTTGGAGATGCGCTTGAGTTCGGCAACCGCCGCTTCCACCGCCTTGTCAATGCCCCGCTTCAGTGCCATCGCATTGGCACCGGCGGTAACATTCTTCAGTCCCTCGCGATAGATCGCCTCGGCAAGAACCGTGGCGGTGGTGGTGCCGTCACCGGCAATATCTGAGGTCTTGGACGCCACCTCCTTGATCATCTGGGCGCCCATGTTTTCAAACTTGTCCTCAAGCTCAATCTCCTTGGCGACGGTAACGCCGTCCTTGGTCACGGTCGGCGCACCCCACTTCTTGTCAATCAGGACATTGTGGCCGCGCGGACCAAGGGTCACCTTGACCGCATGGGCAAGCTGTTCCGCACCGCGCAGAATCGCCCTTCGGGCATCCTCTTCAAATTTCAACTGCTTTGCTGGCATTTTCGCTCCTCCTTATTTGTTTTCCTTCTCAATGATCGCCAGGACATCGTCCTCGCGCATGATCAGATACTCCTCATCACCGATCCGGATCTCGTTCCCGGAATACTTGCCGAACAGGATGTAGTCACCCTTCTTCACCTCCATCGGAATCCGGTTGCCCTTGTCGTCGATTCGGCCCGGTCCGACCGCAATCACCTTACCCTGCTGGGGTTTCTCCTTGGCGGTATCCGGGATGATAATCCCGCCCTTCTTTACTTCCTCTTCAACCCGTTCTACGAGGATTCGATCCTGTAATGGTTTAATCTTCATCACTCCTCCTTTTTAGAATTTGCACCTGATATTGTAAATTATGCCTTTTCAAACACCTCGCACTCCCATCCCGACCCCCTACTTTTCATTAGACAGCAGAGAAATTCAAAAGGTTTCAGTTTTCGCCTTAAAAACAGAAAATGGGCGATACCTGAATTGAACAGGTGACCTCCTCCTTGTAAGGGAGGCGCTCTCGCCAACTGAGCTAATCGCCCTTGGCTAAATCATAGCGGAGAAAAGGTGGAATGTCAAACCCTTCAGCCGGTTTGTGCCGGACTGACACCGGACTCGGCAGACAGAAACCGGGGCGGACAGACTCCTGCCCGCGGTGGGGGGAACTGCGGGCAGGGCAGGGATTTCGGGGGTGTGATTATGTAAATATATGATAAAATATAACTTGGATAAACAGGCAGATTAACGGTGAAATCCGGGCGGATTTAAGGCTCTAACTGGATGGAGAACGAAAGGAGGAAAAGTATGAAAAAACGGAATGCACCCGGCATCAGCCGGGTTGAACAGCAGGTGCTCAACTACCTCAAACGGCAGGACCCGGACGATATCGCCCTGCATTTTGCCCGGCAGAGGTCCAGGATGGTGGCAAACTACTACCTGTATGCGATAAAGGCGGACCGGATTTACCGGCTGGTCTGTGAGCTTACCGGACAGGCAGGGGTGGCGCCTCCAGCCCGGCGGCTGTATTACTCCTTTGCCCTGGAGCTGGAAAAGCTGTATCGCACCCGGCGGGACCAGGACCTCGCAACCGAGATTCAGATCCGGCGCTACAAATGGACGGTCCGGGGTCTGGACCCGGAACTGCTGGAGAGGCTGGAAAAATTACTGCGGAGTGAAATCGGGTGAGAGCAGACGGGTTTTATTCCCCTGACCGCTGAAACCGCTTAATCTTCTTGATTATCTCCTCGGCCAGCAGCTCCGGCTCAAGCTCTATAGCCTTCTGCCAGTCCCGGACTGCCTGCTCCAGCTTGCCCTGATCTTCATAGGCGTTTCCGCGGTTGAAATAGGCTTTGGGGTAGTCGGGCTTGAGCTTGATTGCCGTTGAGTAGTCCTGGATTGCTGTGTCCAGCTCGCCCTTCAGGTAATAGGTGGCTCCGCGGTTGTTATATGCTTCGGGGTCGTCGGGTTTGAGCTTGATTGCCTCGGAGAAGTCCTGGATTGCTGTGTCCAGCTCGCCCTTTTGGTAATAGGCGTTTCCGCGGTTGTTATATGCTTTGGGGTCGTCGGGTTTGAGCTTGATTGTCTTGGAGTAGTCCTGGATTGCTGTGTCCAGCTCGCCCTTTTTTGCATAGGCGTTTCCGCGGTTGTTATATGCTTTGGGGTCGTCGGGTTTGAGCTTGATTGCCTTGGAGAAGTCCTGGATTGCTGTGTCCAGCTTGCCCTGATCTGCATAGGCCACTCCGCGGTTGGTGTAGGCATCGGCGTAATCGGGCTTGAGCTCGATTGCCCGGGTAAGCATTTGTATTTCTGCATCAACAAGATTTTTGTCTTTAACCGGTCCTGAAGAATGTTCAATCAGAACTGCGGTTGCCAGCGAAAAAAGGAATTCGGTGTGGCTGGAGTTCAGGTTTGATGCCTTTGCAATTTTTCCAAGATGATTACGGATGGTTTGGTTGCTGAGCCTCAGCCGGTCGGTTATTATTTTTCGAGATATGAATGGGTGCCAGGTGGAAATCCGGTTTTGGCTCCGGCTGATCACCCGCTTCCTCTCCAGTTCTGCCAGATTTACCTCATTGTCATAAAGTTCAGTGAAAATGTCCTCGGGATAATCTAAACCATATCGGTTGACAATCAGGAGCGGGGTCATCAGCTCCTGCTGTTGGGGTGTGAGCGGATTCCAGAAGTCATCAACCGCCTTATCAAATGAAGCTTTGCCGGTGCTGACGAGCATCACAAGCATCGGGAATATACCCTGCGCAAGGGCAACCATTTCCGGCTTGCCGCGAAACCTCTTAATATAATCCCCGGCTTCGCTCTCAGTCAGCTGGAGCTCAAATTTTTCAAAATTATATGGAGCGAGATTTTCCCGAACATTAACCTCCCAGACAGCGGTCTGTTCCACCAGTATCAGAGGGATATCAAGGCTTTGAGTATGGATGTTGTTGATCAGGCTTACAACCTCATCCTTATAAAGTGCGACATTATCAATGAAAACCAGTTTCTTCTGACCGTTGAACTCCGGCTCCTGCAGATAGTGGAGCGCCTTCTGAGCATCGATTTTGCCGTCGCTGATAAAGGGACAGTACTCCTGCTGAAAAAGGTCATAAGCGAGACGCATCATCAGGACCGACTTTCCCGAACCGCTGTTCCCCAGGAGGAGGATGTTTTTACCCTTTTTGATGGTATCCAGAATTTTATCTTTCAGCGCCCGTCTGATGTCAAAATTATCAATAATGACATTCCAGGTGGGCTTGAAACCGGAGCAGAACTGCTGTTTGTCTGTTTCTGCCCGGCTCCGGTCAATTGTGCTCAGAACTGAGGTCAGCGGTTTCAGCCCGCAGGCGGTAATGTAGGATTTCCATTTTTCAGTCAGCTTGTTATAGTCCTGAGTGTATTGTTCAAACTCCTGTTTCAGTTGATCCAAATTTTTCTGTTCAAGGCTGATTTTTGATTTTTTGCACTGTTCAAAGAAGGAGTAAACAAGCCAGATTGTGCCCAGAAACAGCGGTTGACCGGCAGTCGCTGCCGGCACAACAATTTTAAAAAAATTTTCAACAAAGGGCTGGTCCAGACCAAGGGCACTGCCGAGTTTTTCAATGCTGTAAATACCGCTTCTCAGCGTTGTGGCTATACTTTCCTTCAGCGACTGGAATTCAAAATTCACAGTTGGGATATCATATTTTCAGGAGGGGTGCTGTCAATATCCGCAGAAAAAGGAAAGGTTTTTATCATCAGTTTTCCGGCGAGCTCCTGCTGACATCAGCGGTTTGTTACCGCTTCACTTTAAACAGATCCTGAGGCTTTGCATCTGTGATTTCGAGTGCAGCGGTCAGCACCTCTTTTTAGTAGTCATTTCTCCCGGCACCTTTTTTATCTCTTGTCATTTCGAGCGACGCCCCGAATGGGCGGAGTCGAGAAATCGCTCCTCTGTATTCATTTTGCATTGCAAAAGGGATTCCTCGACTCGGCTTACGCCTCGCTCGGAATGACAGCAAGGAAGAGCACGGCACGGCCGTAAGATTAAGGCCATCTTAACCGGAGCACTGCCAACATCCGGTCATTGCGACCGGAGCGAAGCCGGAGGCGGAGCGGAGTAGAGAAATCGCTTCTCGGTATTCATTTTGCCCGGCAAAAGCGATTCTTCGAGCCGGCTGTGCTTCGCCCTAAATGACGGAAGGGTGCGAAGTGAACAAGGAATTCCGGATGGAGAATACCGGCAGGTCATAATGACCGGTTAAATTGAGCTCGGGTTTTTACGGCACAGCTTGCGGGTGCGGGTTTTAATTGTTAAACTTGGGAATGGAGTTTGCGGTTGAAGTGCGGAGTCTGGTGCGCCGGTTCGGCGCGCTGACCGCAGTTGACAACCTTTCCTTCACGGTCCGGCCCGGTGAGATCTTCGGGCTGATCGGACCGAACGGTTCGGGCAAGACCACCACCCTGCGGGTCGTTGCCACCCTGCTTCTGCCCAGCTCGGGCACGGTTGCGGTCTTCGGCAATGATGTGGTCCGGGAGGCGCAGGCGGTCCGGAGGCTGATTTCCTATCTGCCGGAGGATGCCGGGGCATACAGAAACCTCTCCGGACTGGAGTATCTGCGGTTCATGGCAACATTCTATTCCGGCGATACGGTGGAGCGGGACCGGCTCGTGGAGCGGGGAATGGAGATCGCCGGTCTGGGCACAAGGATCAAAGACCGGGTGCGGACCTATTCCAAGGGGATGGCAAGAAAACTGCTTTTAGCCCGGGCGCTGATGAGCGGACCGAAGCTGGCGATTCTGGATGAGCCGACCTCAGGTCTGGATGTGGAGAATGCGACCGAGGTCCGGAAGATCATCCGGGATTTCGCCCGCTCGGGCACGACCGTGCTGCTCTCCTCGCACAATATGCTGGAGGTGGAGTTTCTTTCCGACCGGGTGGGTATCATCCGGCAGGGCAGGCTGATCGCCACCGGCTCACCCGCGGAACTGAAGGCACAGTTCGGGGCGGAAAATCTGGAGCAGGTTTTTCTCAAGGCGGCAGGATGAGGTTTCTCGGGACACTGGTCTGGAAGGAGATGCAGGAGCTGCTGACGGTGCGGATGCTTGTGCCGTTTGTGGCGGTGCTGGTGCTGTTTCTCTTTATCGGCAGGATGCTGCGCGGTGAGCGGAAGCGGGCAGAGGCACCGCAGCCGGTGCTGGTGGTCAGCGCTGATTCGGGTCCGGTATCCGATCTGATTGTCCGGCTGCTCGGGCAGAGCGGGTTGACCGCACACCGGTTTTCCGGACCGCTCGATTCGGCGCTGATTCAGAAAAGCGGAAACTGGGTGGCGCTGGTCCGGGTGCCGGAGAGTGCGGATGTCCGGCTGGAGCGGTTTGAGCCGGTTGGGCTTGAGGTGTATACACCCCTGCGCGGGCTCTCCTTCGGCCAGACGATGCGCGGGGCAAAGGTGAAGACCGCGCTTGCCCGGCTGGATTCGGTCCTTGCCCGGCAGCAGATTGAACGGCTTGCAGGCGGGCTGGAGCCGGAGGCGGTCCAGCATCCGCTGCGGAAGCAGGAGTATGTGGTGCTCAAAGGCAGGGTGGCACCGGGCAGTCCAGAGCAGGCGCAGGGGCTTCTGCTCGGTCAGACCTTTCTGGTGCCGATCATTCTGCTTTTGGTCATCATCTATGCAAGTCAGATGATTGCTGCCTCAATCGGTCAGGAGAAGGAGAACAAGACCCTGGAGACGCTTTTGACCGTGCCGGTGAGCCGGGTGCTGATTGTTGCCGGCAAGATGCTCGGGGCGGCGATTGCGGCGGTGGTCATTTCCGCGGTCTTCATGCTGGCGATGGGGTATTACACCACCGGCTTTGCTGAAGGCAGGACCGAGGTGCCATCAGCCGGGATCAGCGGGCTGGGGCTGAGCCTGACAACTGAAGGGGTGGTTGTGCTCGGGATTACGCTGTTTCTGGCGATCATGGCGGCGCTGGCACTGGCGACCCTGCTGGCGGTTTTCTCCGAGGATGCCAAGAGTGCGCAGGCAAACATCACCCCGCTGATGATGCTCTGCCTGATCCCCTATTTCTTTGTCCTGATGTTTGACATCAGCACCCTTTCCCTGCCCCTGCGGCTGCTGGTGCTGGCGATCCCCTTTTCCTATCCATTTCTCGTGCCGCAGGCGCTGATCTTCGGCAATTACCGGCTGATCATCTTCGGCATCGTTTATACCGGGCTGTTTGCGGTGATTCTGGTGCTCCTTGCCGCCTGGTTTTTCCAGGGGGAGCGGGTTCTGACTGCCCGGCTGCGGCTCAGGCGGCGGTAAAGGGTTAACGGTTTCTGCCCGGACCGCGGGCAAGCGAGGCGAAAATTCCCAGAAAACAGAGCAGACTGAAAAGGGCAAAGCCCAGACGGAACACAGGCAGAAGACCGGGTGCATTGCCGGGTTGCAGTTTTACCGGACCGACAAAGATGCCCAGCAGCATCATCGCCAGCCCGAGAGAAAGGCTCTGACCGAGCAGGCGCATGGTGGCAAGGATGGCCGAGCCGGTGCTGTAGTCTGCCGGAGCGAGGGAACCCATGACCGCACTGGTGTTGGGTGCGGAGAACAGGGCAAAGCCGAAGCCCAGAACCAGTAAAGCAGAGATTATCAGCCCGAGCGGTGTGTCCGGACCGAGCAGGGCAAAAAGTCCGAGCCCGAGAGTTGTCAGTCCCATGCCGACCGAGGCGAGCAGGCGTGGTTCGTGCCGGTCCGCAAGCCTGCCGGTCAGGGGCGAGAAGAGCGCCATGACCACCGGCTGGCAGACCAGAATCATGCCTGCGGTCTGGACATCAATCTGCCGGAGATACTGGAGATAGAGGCTGAGCAGAAATCCGACCGCAGCGGTTGCAGCGTAATTGATGAGTGCGGCAAGATTGGAGAAGGTGAAGGTCCGGTTGGTGCGCAACAGCTGAAGGTTCAGGAGTGGGCTGGCGGTCCGTCTTTCCCAGAACAGGAATGCCAGCAGGCTGAAGGCGCCGGCGATGCTCAGAATGATGGCGGTGCGGTCCGGAATCCGGGTCAGACCGAAAAGCAGTCCCAGGACACCGGCGGCATAAATCACAGCACCGGTGAGGTCAAATTTCGCAGCACTGCCGGATGCGGAGTCGGGGATTGCCGGGCTCATCAGCAGGGCGGCAAGGCTGAAGGGCAGATTGATGCCGAACACCATGCGCCAGCCCAGATACCGGGTGATGATACCGCCGAGAAAGGGTCCGAGCGAAAGGCCGAGATAGGTAACTGCGGTGTTGATGCCCAGTGCCCAGCCCCTTCTTTCCCGCGGATAGACCGCGGTGAGGATGGCGATACCGGTGGCAAATATCATTGCGCCCGCAATGCCCTGCAGAAGCCGGCAGATCAGCAGCAGCGTGCCCGAAGGCGCAAGCGTCGCACCGAGCGAGGCGAGCGTATAGGTCCCAAGACCGAGGTTGAAGATTGTCCGCCGGTGATAGATGTCCGCAAGCCGGCCGAAGGGGAGCAAGAGGATTGCTGAACTTAGAAGTGCGGCAGTGGGCAGCCAGCCCAGGGTGATCGCATCCAGACCGAGGTCCTTGCCGATTGCAGGCAGGGCGATGTTGATTGATGAGCTCATAAACGGGGTGACAAATGAGCTGATGCTCGTGGCAACCAGAGTTAAAACCCGGACCCGGGATTCAGTTACTGCCACTGATGACCACAACCTTCTGGAAACGAAAGCGATGGTCCGGGATGAGATAGACACCGGTGCGGTTGATTCGGACCCGGGTGCCGGCAGGGGTGAAACCGACAAGGGCAGGGTATGCACCGATGTTAACAATCCGGACAGGTTGCTGGCGCTCGGGCTGGTTGACACCGGTGGCGGGCAGTCTGCCGCCAAGGTAAAACAGGTCGGTGTTGCCGGCGCTGTCCGCAGCAAAGAGAATGTGCAGGGTCCGGTCCCAGGTTACGAGCACCGGCTGTTTCACCTCGTGGGTCGTCAGACCGGTGAGCTGCTGTGGTCCGGTCCAGACACCCGCAGACTCCTGGAGGGCAAAGAGCAGCTGTTTGTGGTCCGGTGAGCCGGCGGTTTTCCCGCACCAGACCGCAGCGCACCGGTTGTTAAAGAGATGGGCGATTGATGGTGATTCCTGATTAAACTGGACATAACCGCTGACAGCGGTGATTTCACTCCATCCCGGCGGGCGCCGGCACCGGTAGCAGATCTGATAATAGGGAGAGTTCGCATCATACCCCTGCCAGACGATATGCCACCAGTTGTTACCGCCGGCGGTTACTGCCGGTGAATACTGGGCAAGACCGCCGGCAAGCTCTGACACCTGCTCAATCTCCTGCCAGACGCCGCCGATCCGGCGCCGGCACAGCACCTGATCACTAAAGCTGCCCAGATCCCTTCCCAGCCAGACAACACACAGATTACCACCGCTGTCCACCGCTACTGACGCATCCCGGTGATCCGCGGGATAGGCGGTTATCTGCTCTGCCGGCAGCCAGCCGGTGCTGGGCTGATACTCCTTGTGAAACACCTGCGGGACACCGCCGGTATCCGGATTGCCGTAGTAGACAATATGCAGTGCACCGGTAACCGGCTGGACCGCAACCGCCGGATACTTGAGATTATAGGGCAGGGGTGCGAAAGCGACCAGGGTTTCGGCAAGCCACCGGCTGGTGGCAGCGTCAAACCGCTTGTACCAGATACCGCGCAGCTGAGGATAGTTCTGGGCGTCAAGGTGCCAGAGGAGGTGGATATTGCCCGCAGGGTCGGCACCGGCGGTCGGCAGATTGAGGTTGATGTCAAACCGGGTGAGCTGAGACTCGGGGAGCCAGATTCCGCTTCCGGCTTCATAAAGGCGATACCAGATCTGCCGGAAACCGGCACGGCTGTCCAGCCAGAAGACGAAGATATTTCCCTGCGGGTCAACCGCAATGCTTTTCTGATAGCTCAGTCCGGGCACCTGCACCGCCGGATGGCTCGTGAGCCGGACCAGGCTGTCCCACTCCACCGCCGGACAGAATGAAAAAATGGTAATGACAAGACCAACGCTAATCCGGGAGTGCGCCATCGGTAATAGACTGGCTTGATTAATCAGATTGTCAAGGAAATGACGGGTTATTTTTTTTAGCCGCCGGGCTCTTTCTGCTGCAGCTGTGCCAGGACCGCGCCGGCGAGGTAGAAGGAGCCGGCAACCACAATCGGCATTCGGCCGATCGCCAGTTCACGGACACGGGCAAGCGCAGCCGGGATGTCGGGCGCAGTCTCGGCCGGGACCTTGAGCCGGGTGAGGATGCCCTTGAGCAGTGCCGGAGCAAGGGCGCGGGGTGATTCGGGCGCAACCGTAATTGCATAGTCCACATAGGGTGCAACCGGTTCGAGCGTCCGCCTGACCAGTTTGTTGCGGAGCGAGCCGTAGACCAGAATTACCTTTTCCCGGAAGCAGTCGCGCAGGACCCGGGCAAGCGCCTGTCCGGATTCGGGGTTGTGGCAGGTGTCAACCAGCAGGGGCGGGTTCTGTTCAATGAGCTGGCACCTGCCGGGAATAACCAGTTTGCTTAAGCCCTGAAGGACCGGCTCAAATCTGATCCGCGGGTCATTGCGGGCGAGGATGCCGAGGGTGGTGAGGGCGGTGAGGCAGTTTTCAATCTGGTGTCTGCCCAGAAGTCGGAGCTGAATCCTGCCCGCACCCAGTTCGGTGAAGGCGGAAAAGGCGGTGCCGGTGAGGTCGGTGGATTCATCCCAGTAGCGGGAGTGTTCCTCGACGAGCACGGGCCGGGCACCGGTCTTTTCTGCCTGCGCCAGCAGTTCTTTTTTTGCCTCGGGCATTTGCGGGGCGATGATCACCGGTTTTCCCGGGCGCATGATGCCCGCCTTTTCCCGGGCGATTTTGGCGAGCGTACTGCCGAGCACCCTGAGGTGGTCATAGCCGATCCGGGTGATGACCGAGATTTCCGGGTGGCTGAGGTTGGTGGCGTCCAGCCTGCCGCCGAGTCCGACCTCAATCACCGGATAGTCAAGCCCGCGCCGGGCAAACAGGTCAAGGGCGGCGGCGGTCAGCAGTTCAAAGTAGGAGACCGGCTGTTTCTTGACCAGCGGCTGGAATTTTGTTATCAGCCGGGCGAACTCAGCCCGGGTGATCCAGCTGCCGTTGAGCTGAATCCGTTCCCGGACCGAGAGGAGATGGGGCGAAATAAAAAGCCCGGTTCTGAGTCCGCAGGCGCGCAGGCCCGCCTCAATCATATAGGCGACCGAGCCCTTGCCCTTGGTGCCGGCGATCAGGATGACATTTTTGAGCCGGTCCTGCGGATTGCCGGCAAGCGCAAGCAGGTTGCGGTGCGCATCGAGCTTGAACCGGTCGCGCGGTCGGGGTTTGCGCTCGTAGTTGACAAGTGCGTCCAGAAACTCAAGCGCGTTTTGGTAGTTCATTGTCCCTCCTGATCAGGTGAACTTTTGAGCAGAATTCCCCGTTTTGAATTCCGGCAAAATTCCAGCAGGTGCCGGATTTCCGCCTCTGCCGGTCCGGGCAGAAGTTCGGTTTCAATCCGGTTGAGGGCGGTGTCAAAGAGCAGACCGGAGCGGAAGAGGAGCCGGAAGGCATCGGTGATCAGGGCGATCTTTTCCGGGCTGAAGCCGGCACGCTCCAGTCCGGTGCGGTTGATGCCCAATATCCGGCAGGGGTTGCCGGCAGCAAGCATGAAGGGCGGGATGTCCTGGTTGACATAGGAGTGGGCACCGACCATCGCCAGTCGGCCGATCCGGCAGAACTGATGGACACCGGTGCCGCCGCCGAGGTTGACGCCATCCTCAATCTCCACATGGCCGCCGAGCAGGACACCACTGGTCAGGACACAGTCGGAGCCGAGCTGGCAGTTGTGGGCGATGTGGACATAGCTCATGATGAAGTTGCGGTCACTGATGCGGGTGATGCTGTCCGGTCCGGTTGCCCGGTGCACGGTCGCATATTCAAACAGAATGTTGTCACTGCCGATGATGACCGCGGTGGCTTCTCCCTGATACTTCCGGTCCATCGGCTCACCGCCGATGACCACGCCGGTTTTGAGCCGGGTGCGGGCGCCGATGGCGACTCTTCCCTCAAGGACACAGAAGGGTCCGATTTCACAATCGGGCGCCAGCCGTGCCTGAGGGCTGATGATGGCGGTCGGATGGATCAGCGGACCGCACCGGTGACTGTTGCACTGCATGCGAGTTCTTCACCGACGAGGACCCTGCCTTCAAACTTGAACACGCCGGCCTTTGCCGAAACGAGCCGGGCGATGATCCGCAGCTGTTCCCCGGGCCGGACGATGCGCCGAAAACGCACCTGCTCGATGCCGGCAAAGAGCGGGGTTTTCCCCCTGAGTTCAGGCTGCTGGAGCAAAACAAGCAGGATGCCCGCCTGGGCGATCGCCTCCACCATCAGGACGCCGGGCAGGACCGGATTGCCGGGAAAGTGGCCCGGAAAGTAGAACTCCTCCTGCCGGACGGTCCGGGCGCATTCAATCTCCTGACCGTCAAACCGGACCACCCGGTCAATGAAGAGAAACGGCTCCCGGTGGGGAAGATACTGTTTGACATCAATCGACGGGTTCAAAATGCCTCCTTTTTTAATTTCCAAACCAGTTTCAGGTTCAGCCGGTGATTCGGATTGTAGGCGAAAATTTCTGCCCGGAGCGGTCTGCCCAGGAGCGCCAGATCACCGAGCAGGTCCAGAATCTTGTGCCGGCAGGGTTCGGTATCAAAGCGGGGTTTTGCCGGAAAAAGCCAGCCGGCAACCATTTTTATCCGGAAGGGCAAACGTTCCAAAAGCGGCTGGAGTCCGGTATCTGCCGGTCCGAAGGTCCGAGCCGGTGCGATCTCTCGGAGGAAGCGGCCGGGGGTGATAAGAGCGGAGAAGAACTGGGGACCGGTCTGGGGATAGTCAATGAGACAGCTGATCTTCAGGCGCGGAGCGGGCAGAGCGATGAGAATACCTCCTCCATCTGCCACCGCAACCGGTCCGGTGAGATAAAAGGGCTTGCTGCTGCCGGTGATACCGGCCTGTTGCAGGCGCCGGGCAAAAAGGAGGCTGCTGCCGTCAGCAAAGGGCGGTTCACCGCGGTCAAGGGTAATGTTGAGGTCGGTGATACCCAGTCCGGTGCAGGCGGCAAGCAGGTGTTCAACGAGTGCGATCCGGCAGGAATTGTGAGCGAAGGCGGTGGTATGATTTTCCACCCGGGCGTGCCGGATGTCGGCCCGGACTTGGGAGTTGAAGACAATGCCAGAGCCGGCAGGTGCGGGAGCGAGCTCGAGCCGGACCGGCCGGCCCTGCCGGTTCCAGCCGTGGATGGTAATCCTTTTTCTGATCGTCAATGGTTTTCTCCAAACTGGTGCCAGAGCCGTGCCCAGAAGCGCTGCATCTGGCGGAGCGGCCGGGCCGGAATTCCCCAGTAATGACTGCCCGGCGGCAGGGAGCGGAAGACTGCGGATTTGGCATAGATGACGCTGCCTGCGCCGATGGTGATGTGGTCCCGGATTCCGGACTGGCCGGCAATAATTACTCCATCTTCCAGCCGGGCACTGCCGGCGATACCGCTCTGGGCGGTGATAATGCAGTTTTCGCCGATCCGGACATTGTGGCCGATGTGGACCAGAGCATCAATCTTTGTGCCTCTGCCGATCCGGGTCTGTCTGCCGGTCTTTGCCCGGGCAATTGAGACCAGCGGTCCGATCTCAACCTCATCCTCAATGATCACCTCACCCTCATGCTCCAGAAGGTGGTATCTGCCAGCGCGCTGTTCATACCCGAATCCGTGCCAGCCGATGACTGTGCCCGGTCCGATCCGGACATTTCTGCCGATCACCGTTCTGCCGAGGATGGTGACATTCGGACCGATGAAACAACCGGCACCAATTTCAACCCCGGCGTCAATGTAGACAAACAGGCTGATGACAGCACTCGGGTCAATTTTTGCGTGCGGGTCAATCCAGGAGTGGGGGTGCGCTTCAGGGTGCACTTAGGGTGTGAGGGCGGAATAGAGAATCTGGATGACACCGCTGACCTTTTCCCGGAGCGCCTCAATCCGGTCGGCTTCACCCTCCTGGGTGCGGAGCAGCATGCCGGTGCTGACTTCAAGGAGTGAGAGTTTGAACTGGATTTTCCGCTCCCGTTTGGAGCATTCGCCGAAGATGCAGTAGTCGGCATTGAGCGCCCGGGCAACATCCAGCGCCTGGTCCTGGGTGATCTGCATACCCGCATAGCCCCGGTTCTGGACCGTCTGATCAACCTTGGCGTCCGGGATGATTTCCACCTGCGTTTTGTCCTTGAGCAGGGCGCCGGCGAACTGCCGGATCCGGGTGCCCAGCCGTTCCCGCTGCGCCTCATCCGTCGCCTCGTAGACTGGAGCAATGACAAAGACCCGCCTCCGGGTGATTGTGGCGGGCAGCGGGACATACTCCCGGTTGAGCTCCTCAAGCACCAGTTCGGTCAGATCCAGTCCGGTTTCACCGTAGACAATTCCCGCCTTGGTGGCATCCAGGACCAGGGCGAACCCTTCAATCTGGGCGATCTTGCGCACCGCCGAGTCAATTCGGGTGACGATCGGCGCCAGCAGCTCCTGATTTTTCTGTTCTATTTTCCCCTGGGGACCGTAAATCTCATTCAGGTAGCTGTCATACCGTTTCTTTCTTGATTCCACCTCAGCCAGTTTTGCCCGCTTGCCTTCTTCAGAAAGGGTGAGCTGCTGGGATTCGTACTCCTCCTTTGCCTGTTCGTATTCGGTCCGGAGTGATTCTGCCTTTGCCTGAAATTTGGCAATAGCATCATTGAGCTGTTTTTTTGCCTCGCTTGCCGCCTCGTAGCGGGCAAGGAGCCGGTCGGAGTCAATGTAGCCGATCTTGTACTCCCGGGCACCGGCAAGGGCGGTGAGTGTCAGCAGGAGCAGGAGTGCCCGGAACAGAATCAGTCCCTTGGCGTTCATAGCCGTTCCTCCCTGTTTATATCATAACTTCTTCTGCTCTCGTTAGCCGGAGCCGGCATCAATTACTGTCCCTGCCAGCCGGTCTTCATCCGGTTTCAGCACGAGCCGGACCAGTCTGCCTGCGGGTATTTCAGCGGGGAGCGGTTCACAGGTAAGCCGGAGATAATTGTCAGTGAGTGCCCGGCCGTCGGGTTCAAGCACCGCCTCCCGGACCGTGCTGATAAACCGGCGGGCATATGCCTGACGCCGCCGGTCTGACCAGTGACGGAGCAGTTGCACCCGGTGCTGCTTCACCGGTTTCGGGACCGGATCGCCGAGTTCAAACGCCCTGGTCCCGGGCCGGGGAGAATAGGGGAAAACATGCAGGTAATGAAGCGGCAGGGAGTTCAGAAAGTTCAGAGTGCGGGTAAATGACAGTTCGTCCTCGCCCGGATAACCGACGATCACATCCGCGCCGATGCAGGCATCGGGTTTTACCTGAAGGATTTTGTTAATGAGCCGGGCATAATCGGCGGTCCGGTAGCGCCGGTCCATTGCCGCAAGCAGCCGGTCGTCACCACTCTGGAGGGGAATGTGGAAGTGACTGCAGATGCGGGGATCGGCGATCACCGTCAGCAGTTCATCGGTAAACAGATCCGGTTCAATTGAGGCGAGCCGGAGCCGGAACCGTCCCGGTTGCGCCAGGAGCAGCTGGAGCAGCCGGGCAAGGTTGCAGTTTCCGCTTTCATACCGGCCAAGGTTCAGCCCGGTGAGGACAATCTCCTGATATCCGGACTGGCGCAGATGCTGAAACTGGCTGAGCACCTTTTCCGGCTGCACGGCTGCCGGCGCGCCACGCAGCTGGCGGACGATGCAGAAGGAGCAGGTCCGGTCGCAACCGTCCTGAACCTTGAGCAGGGCACGACTCCGGACCGGTGCCGGCAGAGTGTCTTCCAGCCGGCTTTTTTTCTCCTCCGCGGTCCAGATTTCGTCAATTCCGGGAATGTTTTTCAGGAGTTCGGGCGCCCGCACCGGCAGACAGCCGAACACAATCACCCGGGGTTTCGGGTTGAGACTGCAGACCGAACGGATGAGCGCCAGCGAACTTTTCTCCGCATTGGCGGTTACCGCGCAGGTATTGACAAAGCAGAGATCGGGAGTCGCTCCGGAGTCATTGACGAGCCGGAAGCCCTGCGTCTGCAGCCAGCCGCGCAGCAGGTCGCTTTCCGCCTGATTGAGCCGGCAGCCGACCGTGGCGATACAGGCGGTGCGCCCCGGTTCAGTGGCGAAGGGCACAGCGGTCACGGGTGGTTAAAAATCCTTGAAGTCCCGGAGGTGATCCTCAAGTGTAAACCGGTCTAGGGGCCGTTCCGGCGGCAGTTCCTCTTCCTCTTTTTCTTCCGGCTTGGGCTGGAGCGCTTTCTCGCTCAGAGCGACGCGCCGGTTGTTGAGGTCGATTCTCAAAACCTTCAGTTCCAGCTCCTCGCCGATCTGGTAGTTTTCCCGGACCTTCTTACCGCCACCCCGGGCGAGCTGACTCAAGGGCACAAACCCCTCAATTCCGTAATTCAGGGCGACCACCAGCCCGGGTTTCGGGATGTCCACAATCCGCGCCCGGACAATATCCCCTTCCTTCAGCTCCTGGCTGAGCTTGTAGAACGGGTCCTCCTGAGTCTGCTTTAATCCCAGGGAGATCTTCCGGTTTTCCTTGTCAATTTCCAGAATGATTGTCTCCACGACCTGGCCCTTGCGCAGCTCCTCGCGCGGGTGTTTGATGCGCTTGGTCCAGGAGATGTCCTGATTATGAATCAGCCCCTCAATTCCCTCCTCCAGTTCGACAAATGCCCCGAAATCCTTGAGCGACTTGACCTTGCCGGTTACCCGCTGGCCGACCTTGTAGCGTTCATCAATCAGCGACCAGGGGTCAGGCTGAGTCTGCTTGAGCCCGAGGGAAATCCGCCGGTTCTCTTTGTCAATGTTAAGTACCACCGCTTCCACCTCCTGGTCAACCGAGAGCAGCTGTGCCGGGTGGTGGATGGATTTGGTCCAGGACATTTCCGAGATATGAATCAGTCCCTCAATTCCCTTTTCCAGTTCCACAAATGCACCGTATTCGGCGAGCGTGGTGACCCGGCCCCGGACGCGCGAGCCGATCGGATACTTCTCCTCCACCTTTTCCCAGGGGTGCGGGGTCAGCTGTTTCAAGCCGACGGTAATCCGGCCGGTATTGGTGTCAGCGGAGAGGACCTTGACCTTCAGTTTTTCGCCCGGCTGCACCACTTCACTGGGATGAACTACCTTGACCCAGGCAAGATCGGAGATGTGAAGCAGGGCGTCAACTCCGCCGATGTCAATGAAGGCACCGAATTCGGTTACGGTCTTGACCGTTCCTTCAATGATGTCGCCAACCTGGATCCGCTGCAGGAGTTCCCGGCGCAGCGCCTCCTGCCGTTCCTCAAGCAGTGCCCGGCGGGAAACGACGATATTTTTCTTGTGCCAGTTCACGGAGAGGATTTTAACCTCCAGTTCCTGGTTAACCAGGGCATCGAGATTGGGAACGGGCCGGAGGTCAACCTGCGAGCCGGGCAGAAAGGCGTCGAGCCCGAACACATCCACTGCCAGACCGCCCTTGACCCGGCGCAGCACAACCGCCTTCACCGGTTCACCGCTTTCTGACTTCTGTTTGATGATCTCCCAGGCGAGCTGGAAGTCGGCCTTTTTCTTGGAAAGGACCGGGAATCCATCCTTGTTTTCCAAAGCGTCAATATAGACCTGAATCTTTCTGCCTTCGACCGCCTCATCGGGATTGCGGAACTCCTCGAGCGGCAGAATTCCTTCCGCCTTCAGACCGATGTCCACCAGCACCGCATTCTGCACCCGCTTGATGATCGTGCCGGTGACAATTTCTCCCTCGCGATAACTGGGGAAAGAGGTGTCGTAAAGCGAGTTGGGTTCTCCGGTATCCGGAGCCGGGTTTGACTGGTAATTATTCATCTTTTCGTCCTCCTGACATTCTTAAAATTCGGGCAACTTCTGCCACCACCTTTGCCGGAGTTGACGCACCCGCAGCGATCCCGATCCGGCAGAACCCCTGCCACTCAGCAGGATCGATTTCTGCCGGGCCGGTGATATGCACAACCCGGCGGCAGTGCGGCTGGATAATCTCCGCCAGGCGGGTGGTATTGGCACTGTTTCTACCGCCAACCACGACTACCGCCTCGACCCGCTTGGCAAGCCGGACCGCTGCCGCCTGCCGGGCGGTCACTTCAGCACAGATGGTGTTGAAGACCCGGATTTCAGTATAACCAAAATCAAGCAGGTTGGCAACTGCTGCCTTGAGCCGGTCCCGGCCGATGGTCGTCTGGGCAACGACGCCGATTCTGCCCGACTTCGGGTACCGGCGTGCGGGGGAATAGACGGACGCCCGGGGAGCGGCAGCAGCAAGGATCGCCCGGACCTCGGGATGGTTGCGTTCGCCCACAACCACCACCTGATAGCCTTCCGCTGCCAGCTGGCGCGCCACCTGCTGAACCCGGCGTACATAGGGGCAGGTGGCGTCGATGATTTCCAGTCCCCGAGCCCGGCATTGCGTCAGCACTTCCGGCGGGCAGCCATGGGCGCGGATGATAATGGCACCATCCCGGACCGCACTGATGCGGGCAGCGATTCTGATGCCCTCGTTTTTCAGTTCGCGCAGGACATCAGGGTTATGGACCAGTTCGCCATAGGTCCAGACTCTGGGGTATTTTCTTAATGCGTTTCTTGCCAGCCGCAGTGCCCGCTCGACACCGAAACAGAAACCGGTCGGCCGGGCGATCAGGATGCGGGGCATTTCAGCCTGCCAGTGTTTGGACCCGTGCCAGGATTTCCCGGGTGAGCTGTTCATAACCGGTCCGGGTGTTGGCAAATCCTTCGGGCATTACGGGTGGACCAAACTGCACCGTGATCGGTACACACTGCCGGGGACGGGTGCGCAGCCCCTGCCGGACGAAGTCCCGGTCCACGCACCAGGAAATGAAGGACTTGTCAACTCCCGCAATGTAACAGGGGATAACCGGCACCGAGTTCCGGACCGCCAGCATTGCCACCCCGGGTTTGAAACTGCCCAGTTTGCCGCTGCGACTGCGGGTACCCTCCGGAAAGAGCACCAGTGCCTGGCGGTGCCGGAGCAGTTGCGAACAGCGCCGGAGGGCGGTAAGGTCCATTCCGCCCCGCCGGACCGGAATGGCATTCCAGCTGGAGATGAGCCAGGCGAAGGGGCGGTAACGGAACAGCTCCTCCTTGGCGAGAAAGAAGATTTCCCGGGCGGCAGCCCAGCCGAGTATGAGCGGATCGAAGTTGGAGGTGTGATTGGCGGCAATTATTACACCGCGATCTCTTACCATACGGAGGTTTTCCCGGCCTGAGACCCGGAGGCGCAGCAGCAGCCGGGCAAGCGGGTAGGTGAGACTCCAGGCGAGCCGCCAGCGGAGTTTCATTTCAGTCCGGGTCTGCC
Organism: candidate division WOR-3 bacterium; assembly: GCA_039801085.1. NCBI lineage: Bacteria > Pseudomonadati > Caldifarciminota > Caldifarciminota bacterium. The sequence goes on from JBDRTY010000002.1 coordinate 210,816, forward strand.
AGCCGACGCCGGGCAAGGGCGCAGACGAGCGCCACCTGTTCTTCAATTGTGAGGTGGGTGGTGTCAATGAGAATTGCATCCCGGACCCGGCGCAGCGGACTGTGCCGCCGGCGGGAGTCAATCCGGTCACGCTCGGCGAGATTTTTCCGTACCTGTTCCAGATTTGCCTTTCCCTTCAGTTCTGCCAGCCGACGCCGCGCCCGCTCTTTCAGATCACAGTCAAGATAGATCTTGAGCTGGGCATGCGGGAAAACTACACTACCGATGTCCCGGCCTTCGCAGACGACATTTCTACCTGCTGCCAGCCGGCGCTGTTCGGCAACCAGTTTTTCCCGCACCGAGCGGATCGCGGACACCGGTGAGACGAGCGCGCTCACCGCTGGCTGCCGGATGGCTTCAGTAACATCCCGTTTATCCAGCAGGACCTGCAGCCGGTCATTTTTCCATTTCAGGTCCAGCTGGGTGCTGTCCAGCAGTTGCTGGAGCTGGCGGCGGTTGGTGAGCCGGATTCCCGCCTCGATGATTTTCAGCGTGATTGCCCGGTACATCGCACCGGTATCAAGATGAAAGAAGCCCAGTCGCTGGGCAACGAGCCGGGCGGTGGTAGACTTGCCGGCACCTGCAGGACCATCAATGGCAATAATGAAGCCGGCAGAGTTTTTTTTCACTCGGTTGATTCCCGGAGGGCAAACTGCTGGGCAAGCTGCAGCTGGATGTGGCGCAGGCGCGAGGCGATCGTCCGGGCAACAAGCCGCATGAGCACATAGCCGAGCCGGGGGTCCTGGTCAAAAAGCCTTTCCAGTTCGGTGACCTCAAACTCCAGAAAGGTACAGTCGGTCAGCGTTCGGGAGCCGGCGGTGTAGTGCTGGTTACCAACCAGTCCGGACCAGGCAAACATCTGTCCCGGTCCCAGCGTCATAATCTGATAGGTCTGCTGGGCAACACCGAAGTCAAGGGTGAGAATAACCGCCAGCCTTCCAGAGACGAGGATGTAGAACCGGTCTGCCGGCTGACCCTGAACATCAACCGGTTCACCAGCACGGGCAGATTTCAGCTTTCCGAGCCGGGCAAACCGTTCCAGTTCGCTGTCTTCCAACCGTTCAAAACCTTCAATCGTTTTCAGAAACTCCTTGATGTCCATTTTCCCTCCTTAGAAATGCTCGTTGATGGAGAGGTCAAATACCCGGTTGCGCCGGGTAGCGTCACTGTTTCCAAGCAGGTCCCGCAGTGCCAGTCCCAAACGGACCCGTTCCTGAAAGGTCCAGGCGATGCCGAAATTGAGCCAGCCACCGCGCCAGCGGTTATCCGGCGGCAAATCATTCAGCGCCGGGTCATATTCGGCAATGAGCTCAACATTACCGGGGAGCAGCTGATTCAGGACGATGAAGCCGTTAAACCCGCGCCACCAGTTGACGCCGAGTTCGGCATAGGTACGGCTGGCTTCAATCGTTTTACCGAGGGCAAGATAAACTCCCTTCTCGCGGACGGTGAATTCCTCATTGTCACAGTAGTCATACCCCTGGCTTTCAAATCCGAATGTCAGGTCCGGCACATAGCCCGCCTCCCGGAAAATTGCCACCCGGGCGAACAGTTCCGGTCTTGGCCTTGATAACTCCGGCGTGCTGCCGCCGATGATGTGGTTGGCGCTGTAGGACATGCCCATCGTCAGCCGGTCAAACAGTCCGACACCGAACCGGGCGAGAACTCCGCCCTCGCCCCATAGGCGAAGTCCGGCATAGTATTCACCGTGAGTAAGAGAGATTGGCACCGGGCTGTCAATGTGGTAAAGAATGGCACCAGCCGGGACAACAAGACTCAGAGTGATCAGCAGCAGTTTCATCAGATGAGCATAAGTCAAACTTGAGCCCAAGTCAAGCCGTTGCGGAGGAAGGCGGTCGTGTCCCAATGAGATCGTATTGACTGAGCCCTAAAGCAGATTATCTTTGTTGTGGAGGTGCAAGGTGAAGCGACTGATTTTAGCTGTTATCTGGGTCAGCCTGACACTGGGTTCAACCCGGGCGTTACCGGCGCGTGACAGGCGTCCGCCATTCCGTCCACGGCATCAGCTGAAACAAAGCGGTTTGAATTCAGTCCGGTTCTGGAAGGAGAAATGGTTTGCACAAAAGCCAAGCAGAGTAACATCAGTGGGGGCGGTTTACAGTCGGATCCGGAAATTTCAGCTCCAGGAATTTCCCTTTGATACCACGGTTGTCCTAGGCCCCGGTCCCGGGGAAGAGGATTTTGCCGATGTCGCCTTTGATGGTACAAACTTCTTTGTCGTCTGGATGGATTACGAGCAGGGAGAGATTTCGGGTGCCCGCATCCGGCCTGACGGGGTGATGATCGACACGACGCCGATTCAGATATCATTCGGCTCCTGGGGCGGAGAGTATCCGGCAGTGGCATTTGACGGCGCAAATTATCTGGTGGTCTGGACCGACTGGCGCAATTCTGATCCGGATATTTACGGTGCTCGGGTGACACCTCAGGGCCAGGTGCTGGACCCGGACGGGATTCCGATCTCCACCGCACCGGAGATGCAGACGTTACCAGCGGTGCTCTTTGACGGGACAAGGTACCTGGTTGCCTGGAGTGATTTGCGGAGTGGCAACTGGGAGTCGGATATTTATGCGGCACGGGTGAGCACCGGTGGTGAGGTGCTGGACCCGGACGGAATTCCGGTTAATACTCAGCCCTATGACCAGATTATCTATCACGGTCTGGCGTTTGACGGCACCAATTACCTTTTTGTCTTTTCAGATGACCGGGATGGCGATCTGTATTACGATGTCTATGGTACCCGGATGAGCACCGACGGTGTGGTGCTGGACAGTTCGGGTTTTATTATTTCAGCGGAAAATAATGACCAGGCGTTGCCCCGGGTTGGATTTGACGGTACTAACTATCTTGTTGTCTGGTTTGATGATCGGGAGGCGGTTGAGGATTACCGGGTTTACGGTGCGCGCATTCAGCCTGATGGCACAATTCTGGACCCGCAGGGTATCAGATTGAGTGATTATTTGAGTGTTTATCCGGCAGTGGCGTTTGACGGCACCAACTACCTTGTTACCTGGCTGGACTACCGTTCCGGCTGGCAGGCGGATATTTATGGAACCCGGGTGAGCACTGGTGGTGTGGTGCTGGACAGTGCCGGTATCCCGGTTTCGGCAGAGCCCGAATACGACCAGGTGCTGCCGGCGGTGGTTTTCGGCGGTGGCAGATACCTTGCGGTCTGGTCTGATTTCCGGAATTATGAGGGACCGGACATCTACGGTGCGCGAGTTGATACAAGTGGTCAGGTGCTTGACCCGGATGGGGTTCTAATTTCCTGGGGAATTATCAGTCCGACCCAGTATGCACCGGTGGCTGCCTTTGACGGCACCAATTATCTGGTGGTCTGGGAGGATTACCGGAACGGAGATGATGGGGATATTTACGGTGCGCGGGTGACACCTCAGGGGCAGATTCTTGATCCCGAGGACATTCCGATCGCCACCGGCTGGCAGTATCAGTATTCACCGGCAATAGCCTTTGACGGAACCAACTTTCTTGTAGTCTGGGTTGATGAGCGGAACGGCTCTCAGGATATTTATGGGGCACGGGTGAGCACTAATGGTGAGGTGCTGGACCCGGACGGAATTCCGGTTGCAGTTGATGAGTATTACAAGTATCATCCCCAGTCGGGTTTCAACGGTGAAAATTATCTGGTGGTCTATGAGCTTCACGACTGGGTCGAAGATAAGCATGACATCTATGGGGTGCGGGTGACACCGGATGGAAATGTGCTGGGAATGGAGGCAATTGCCGGTTTTGACGGCTGGCAGAGTTATCCTGCGGTTACTACCGGTGCTGAAACTCTGCTTGTTGTCTGGCAGGATGAACGGGATACAACCGGCAGTGCCGACATCTACGGTGCCCGCATTACTTCCGATGGTGAGATACTGGATCCGGAGGGGATTCCAGTCAGCACTGCGGAAGATTATCAGTTATTTCCGGATGTGGTTTCCGGCAATGGTGGCTACTTTGTGGTGTGGACTGATAGCCGGAGCGGTAATTATGATGTTTACGCAGCCCGGGTGACCGCAGATGGCGATGTGCTGGATCCGGATGGTATTGCCATTTCCAGTAATGAGTATGATCAGTTCTATCCCCGGGTTGAGTATTACAGACCGTTCTGGTTGGTTGTCTGGCGTGATTACTACAATCAGGAAAACATGGATATCTTTGGTGCCCGGGTTGATTTGAATGGGCGGGTTCTGGACCCGCAGGGGATTGAGCTGATCAACCAGCCGTATGATCGCTACCTTTCCGATATTACAACCGGCTCGGGCCAGTTGCTGCTTACATTTGACGGCTATGTAGCGGATTATTTCACCAACAAGGCGCTGGGTGCGTTCTGGAATCCGGTTGGAGTTGCCGAAAGACCGGAGGGCAGGTCCGCGCGGACTGAACTGCGCCTGCTCGGCAATCCGGTGCGCAATCGGCTGGAGCTGGAGGTGAAATTGCCTCAGACCGGACGGTTCCGGCTGGAACTGCTGGATGCTGCAGGCAGACAGGTGCGGGTGGTGCACACAGGTGAGCGGAATGCTGGCACGGCAAGAATGAATTTTGATCTCCGGGACCTGAATGCCGGTGTCTATTTTCTGAAACTGAGCGGTTCCGGGATAAAGTTAAGGCAGCGGTTTACACTGTTGAGGTAAACGCCGTAAGAAACCGGGCGCAGGGCAGGGTTTCAGACGCCGAGCCCTTCCTTGATGAACATTATACCCCAGGAGAGGGTGATCAGTCCCATCAGGGTGGAGACTACCTGGAGCGCGGTCTCGCCGGTGAAGCGGGTGATGCGTGGTGCCTGCAGGAAGATAGCGAGCGTAACCAGCAGGACAATCAGAATGGCGAGCGCGGTAAGCAGTCTTCCATAGTCATGGACGCTGATAATTATGGCGGTGATTGATGCCGGACCGGTCAGAAGCGGGGTGGCGATGAGCGAGGCGATCGCCTTCGCCGATTTCTTTGTGCCCATCACCCGTTCCGACCCGGCCTGGCCCAGGGACATCTGGATGCCGAGGATGCCGAGGATGATACCGCCGGCAATTTTGAAGTCGTTGATATTTGTATTGAAAAGCTTCAGAATGCCCGCGCCAAATACCAGGCAGAGCAGAGAGATCCCGATGGCAACGCTGACCGCCAGAATTGCGGTTCTGCGCTTTTCCTGCGGAGTCATGTCCGCAGTTGCCCCGAAGAACACCACAAAGCTCAGAAGCGGGTCAAAGATGACAAAAAAGAGAATAATCAGCTGGAGCAGGGTATAGACCATCGTGTAGGTTAGATTATCATACGCAATCTGAAGTTCAAGTCATGTCATATATAACACAATGAATTGACAAGACAAGAAGGGTAGATTATTATAAAATTAAAAATAAAAGGAGGTTTTAGCTGTGCCTAGGAAATCAGTTAAAAGTTTAGGGATAAACGCCAATCTCAGATGTCTTAAAGTTTATCCCTCAGCTCGTACTAAAAAGCAAATTCAGGATCTTCAGACAATAGGTATTAAATTGTCTAGAGATCAAGCTTTTCATTTGGCAAAAGCACTTTTGGCTGCTAGCAAAGCATGGAATGAAATCGACATTACTGTCTACAGGTTAGAGCCTAGACAGTCGGACGGGACATATCACGTAACAGTGACATCTAAATAATTATTATCTCAAGGAAACTGTTATTTTTTTTCTAGTGATGTGTAGTAATTATGTTAATTATGTATTTAATGATATTCAGTACTGTCTGGTACATCAGCTGATACTGGAGGATAATTTTACTGATGAGCGTGATATCAGGCTGGTTGCCGGTGGTGACGTGGCGTATGAGAAGAATGGAGAGAGACTGGTGGCTGCGGTTGTGGTCTTTGATCTGAGATTGTTTACGGTTGTGGAACAGGTGATTTGTGCGGGCAGGGCTGAATTTCCCTATGTTCCGGGATTTCTTTCCTTCCGTGAGGGTCCGGTCCTGCTGATGGCGATCAGGAGGTTAAAAACCGAGCCGGATGTTTTTCTCTTTGACGGTCAGGGGATCGCCCATCCACGGCGGCTGGGAATTGCGAGCCATCTTGGTGTCCTTCTTGACAGGCCGGCGATCGGCTGTGCCAAATCCCATCTTTTTGGATTTTATGAGGAGCCGGAAAGGCATAAAGGGGCGTTCAGTTTCATCCGGGACCGCGTGGGTAATGCGGTCGGGCTGGTTCTGCGGACAAAGGATAACACCCGGCCGGTCTTTGTCTCACCAGGACACAGAGTCAGCGTAAAGATGGCAGGCAAGATTATCCTGCGCTGTGTGAGCAAATACCGGATACCCGAACCGCTCCGCCAGGCGCACATCAGGGCGCGATCAACTGTCAAGGACTCAGTAGGTTGCATTAAAAATCCAGAAAAGTGATTGACAGTGACCCGAAAGCTATTAGTATATTTTGGTATGGCACATCCGGCAAATAAGAGGCAAGCGCAGAGATGTTCTATTTGTCAAAATACGGTTTATAATGGACTGGGCAAGCACATCATTAATAATCACGGATATGAGTCATTCAAAAGGATAATATTAAAAGCAAGGACATCTGGGGCTTCAGATGCTGAATTAGGCCAGCGCTTCGGGATTAATTTGCGTCAGCTTGAAAAAATTATCCTCGAATCCTACGGGTTGAATATTTCCGGATTAGTGCAAGTACAAAAGTCGATAAAGTGCTTGGAACCTAAAGATTTTAAAGAGGAAACAACAACAGTTTGGAGTTTCAAACAGCGAGGAAATTGGGCAACACATAATGGTAAATACCGGGGTAACTGGTCGCCTTATATACCGAGAAATGTAATCTTGAAATACTCAAAGCCGGGGGATTTGGTACTGGACTATTTTGCTGGGAGCGGAACGACAGCAGTTGAAGCTAAGCTTCTTGGCAGAAGATGTATAGCGATAGATATCAATCCGGCATGCGTTGCGCTTACTAAACAACACCTTGATTTCAGTCTACCTTCAAATTTGTTTTCTGACAAAATATCGGCTTTTGAGCCCGAGGTTCGAGCAGGTGATGCCAGAAATCTGGGCTGGATGTCTGACGAGAGCGTAGACCTTATTTGCGCTCATCCTCCTTATGCGGGGATTATAAAGTATGGTTCGGACATCGATGGTGACCTATCAAACTTGGATATCGATGAATTTCTTTTAGAAATCGGGAAAGTTGCCCGGGAGAGCTACCGGGTGCTCAAGCCTGGTGGTAAATGTGCGATTTTAATTGGTGATACCAGAAGAAAAAAACACATTCTGCCGCTGGGATTTCAGACAATCGATGTTTTCCAGAAAGCCGGATTCAGATTGAGGGAGCTGGTGATTAAGCGCCAGCACAACTGTAAAACTACCGGTTTCTGGTATGATAAGAGCGTGCAATATAATTTCCTGCTGTTGGCACATGAGTACTTGCCGATTTTCGAGAAAGTTCAGGGATCTTTTCCAGCAGTAATGCGAGAAGCCCGTTCAGCTGCTATTTCCTCATATGACTGGACGCACAGAAAGTTCCCCGTTGCTAAAGTTAATGAACTTGAGGTCAGCACAGTATGGACTTTTCAGGAAAAAGTGTTGGAGGAGCAACTGAATGAAAATGTATTTAAGCGTTATGGGAAAGGTAAAGTCCGGCTGACTGTCTATATTAATCCTCTCCCTAGTAATTCCACCTTTTCGGAATTGAAGGTTAAGAAAAGTGCCGGGTTGCTGTTTATCAAGGCGAATTCACTCCAGCGACCTGAGTCCAGGGTAGAAGTTGAACAGTATATGAAAACGATAGAGGCGGTTGTTGATCAGCAATTACCGCATATAGCACCTGATGGTTATCTAGTTATTCAAGTGAAAGACGTCAGGGTTACGGGTTACATCGAACCAATGGCTAAAAACATCATTAGCTTACTTAAGAAAAATCAGCGATTGTGGTTAAAGGAAATTGTTATTGTTGTCGCTAGTAATCAAGACGAAACGAGTCCGAAATCTGATAGTGCAGAGCTTGAAATTGTGCACCAATACCTGCTGATATATGATGTAAAATAGAAGGAGGCGATAGTGATACATGAACCCAGAGTTGGCGATTTCTGGGGTAGAGGCCGTTTCCGGAAAAAGATTAGAGAAGTAATTACTCTTTCTAACGGTTGGTATCTGATTAAGACCGATGATTCAAAGTCAGAGCGAGATTTCAAGGTTAAAGTAATTTTTCAGGTTCAACCTTCAAGGTCGATGACTCCCAAACATGCCCACTTTGCGATTGACTTATATGGCAAAATTTGCGCCGATCAGAGTCGCGCAAGAAAACTCCTTGATGCGATAATTGAAGTATGGGCCGGCAAGGATGTAAGAGAAGTGATTACTAAATACCAACATGACTGTTACGGACTGCCTGGATATCCCCTAGAATATGTCCTTCACGCACTGAACTGGATTTTAGAGCAGGAAGACTTGAATTTTACCGGACGCCCGGCAAGAAAACAGGAGGAGCTGGACATTATTTGTGAAAAGCAGGGAATTAATCTCCTTCCAAGCAGGAAAGGGAGTCACTTGGCGATTGCTTTGCTCTGTGATATTATGAATGGTACGCATCCGGTTGAGGCACTGCTTAAAGCTAATATCGATGTAGCTCCCCGACTGGCGTAAATGCTGAATATGCGGAGGTCCTGGCAGGAGAAATTAAGGAATAGTAAGGATTTGCCTAAGGTGGTTGAAATTACGCCGAAGATGGCGGGAAAATGGGGGACAAAGCCGGGTGATACGGTAGTGATTCCGGCGCCGATTGAGGTTGATGAGATTATGAGGATGGTGCCGAAAGGCAGGCTCATCACTATTAATCAGATTCGGGAAATTCTGGCAAAGAGGCATAAGGCAACCATCGGCTGTCCGATTACCACCGGTATCTTTGCCGCTATTGCTGCCCGCGCGGCTGATGAGATGGCAAAAGAAGGCAAGCGGGATTTTACCCCTTACTGGCGGACACTGAAACAGGGAGGAGTGATTAACGAGAAATATCCGGGCGGAGCAGAGGCGCAAAAGAAATTCTTGGAAAATGAGGGGCATAAGGTGGTGAAGAAGGGCAGGAAATTTGCTGTATTGGATTATGAGCAGAAATTGCTGCGGTTGTAGTAAGCGGCAAATCGGGGATCAAAGCGAAAAGACAGACGGGTGGTTTACGCTGGTTGACTAAACCCCTGTTTTCCTTGCAACCTTAGCGGATTTGAATTAGTCTATTTATTATAGATATAACATTTTGTTTTTCGAGGGTTGGATAATTTCTCAAAAAGGAGCAGACTATGGATGAATTGAAGGACGACATCAGACGAATTCACGAAGAGATCGAGCGGGAGAGTCTGTTTGTCCAGACGCTGACCGCGGAAATCGGCAAGGTGATCGTCGGTCAGAAGTATCTCGTAGAGAGGCTCTTGGTCGGGCTCTTGGCAAACGGGCATATCCTGATTGAGGGTGTGCCGGGTCTTGCCAAGACCTATGCGGTCAAAAGTCTGGCGGGCGCAATCAGCGCCCGGTTTCAGCGGATTCAGTTTACACCGGACCTGCTGCCGGCCGATATCATCGGCACCCAGATTTACAATCAGCGCACCGGCGAGTTTACCGCCCGCAAAGGTCCGGTGTTTGCCAATTTTGTGCTTGCAGATGAGATCAACCGGGCACCGCCGAAGGTCCAGAGCGCACTCCTCGAGGCGATGCAGGAACGGCAGGTAACGATCGGCGAACAGACCTTCAAACTTGAAGAGCCGTTTCTCGTGCTCGCAACCCAGAACCCGATTGAGCAGGAAGGAACCTATCCCCTGCCCGAAGCTCAGGCGGACCGGTTTCTGCTGAAGCTGAAAGTTGGTTACCCGACAAAGGAGGAGGAAAAGCAGATTGTTGAGCGGATGACAAAGGGAGCAGAGCCGAAGACCGCACCGGTGGTTGATCTTCCGACCATTCTCCGCGCCCGGGAGCTGTGCACCAAGATTTATGTGGATGAGAAGATCAAGGATTACATCCTGAATCTGGTCTTTGCCACCCGTTTTCCGAAGGAGCACAACCTTGCTGATCTGGCATCATTGATCCGTTATGGAGCTTCACCCCGGGCGTCAATCTATCTCCTGACCGCAGCGCGGGCGCTGGCATTCCTCAAACGGCGCGGTTTTGTCATTCCCGAGGACATCAAGGAGCTGGCTTATGATGTCCTGCGCCACCGGATCATCCTGACCTATGAGGCGGAGGCAGAGGAGCTGACCGCTGATGATATCATCCGGCGGGTGCTGGAAGGCGTTGAGGTCCCGTAGAAAGAAGACTTAATTTGTGAGTACTGCGAGCGATGAACCGGACAGGTGCGCGGGTTGAGCTGAGCAGAATCCGGCAGGTTGAGATCCGGACCAAGCGACTGGTTAATACCATCTTTGCCGGTGATTACCGTTCCAGTTTCAAGGGCCGGGGTGTGGAGTTTGCCGATGTCCGGGAATATCTGCCAGGTGATGATGTGCGCACGATTGACTGGAGTCTGACCGCAAGGTTCGGCAGGCCGTTTGTCAAGCAGTTTGCCGAGGAGCGGGAGCTGCTGGTGCTGCTGCTGGTTGATGCCTCAGGTTCAAACCGTTTCGGGACTCGGGGACAGTTCAAACTGGAGCAGGCGGCACTTGTTGGTGCCACCCTTGCCTTTTCCGCCATCCGGAACAACGACAAGGTCGGACTGGTGTTCTTCACCGACCGGATTGAGCGCTTTGTGCCCCCGGCAAAGGGGAGGTTTCATGTCCTGCGGCTTGTCCGGGATATACTGTATTTTGAGCCGACCGGACTCGGAACTGAACCAATAACCGCACTCAATTTTGTCATGCATATCCTCAAGCGCCGGGCGATTGTTTTTCTGATTTCGGATCTGCTCGGTCCGGGGTTCAGTCCGGAGCGGATTGAAAAGCCGCTCGGGGTGGTAAGCCGGAGGCATGATCTGATTACAATCAGCATCAACGACCGGGCTGAAGAGGAACTGCCGCAGCTGGGGCTCGTGGAGTTTGAAGATGCTGAGACCGGCAGACAGCTGCTGGTAAATACGGCGAGCATTCGGACCCGGCAGTATGTAAGCGCGCAGATTCAGAAGCGGCGTGAGGCGATGGCAAGACTGTTTCAGCGCTTCGGTGTGGACTGGATTCAGCTCAGGACCGGCGAGGAGTTTACGCCGGTGCTGCACCGGTTCTTTCAGGAGCGGGCGAGGAGATATCGCTGATGGTGCTGGTGGCGGTGCTTCTGATTCTGGCTCAGATGCCGTCGGATTCGCTGTTTGCTGACTCAGCACCCGCAGGTCCGCAACTGGTCGAAAAGGGTCCGGTGCGGGTGGAGTGGCAACTGGTAAGAAAGCCCCGGGTGCTGACGGTTGGTGATCATATCAGGCTGAGACTGCGGGTGTATCATCCCCGCACGATTGCGGTCTCACCGCCCCTGCCGGCAGACCCGGATGAGGTGGTGGTGCTGGAACAAAAGCATCATATCCAGTACCGCGGTGATACGGCAGTTGATGTCTATGATCTGACGCTGGCGGTTTTTATGATTGGAGAAAGGAAGCTGGCGCCATTTCTGGTCGGCTATCAGCAGCAGAACCGGAGCTATCTGGCAGCTTCGGAGTCCATTCCACTAACGGTGCGGAGTCTGATTTCAGAACAGATGCAGGACATCAATGATTTGAAGCCCCAGGTTACCTTCCCCAATCTGATACCGCTGTGGATTGCACTGGGGCTTGCCGGTGCCGGGCTTGCCGGTTACTTCGGCTGGCGGTTGTGGCAGCGGCACCGGTGTCGGCAGCAGGCGCTGGCGCCAACTCTTCCTCCCTGGGAGGAGGCGCTGGCGGCACTTGCCAGCCTGCCGGTTGATGATTGGCTGAGTGCCGGTCAGGTCAAGCGGCTGTATTATACCGTTTCGGAGATTGTCAAGCGCTATCTCACCCGCCGGTTTGAATTTCCGGCGGTTGACCAGACCAGCACCGAAATTGTGCGGGAACTGAAGAGCCGGAAGGTAGCGGTCAGCGAGCGATTCGCCACCTTCTTTCTGGACGCAGATCTCGTGAAGTATGCCAAGTATCTGCCCGCCGAGCCTGCTTCAGTGGTCAATCGGGCGCGGGAGCTGGTGGAACTGACCAAGCCGGCTCCGGAAACGGCGAGCCCGGCAGCGGAGGCAAAATGATGCATTTTGCCAGCCCGGGATACTTTGCCCTGCTGTTGCTGGTGCCGCTGCTGTGGTGGTGGGAACTGAGGCGGCGGCGGCCGGCGCTGCGCTACAGTGACATCGGGCTGGTGCCGGAACCGGCGTCCTGGGAACGGGCGCTTAGCCGTCTTCCCCTTGTTCTCTATTCGCTGGCGCTCGTTTTCGGGACGGTTGCGCTTGCGCGCCCCCAGAAGGGCCGGCAGTTTGAGGAGCTGGAGACCCGCGGGATTGACATCATGCTCTGTCTGGATATCTCCGGTTCGATGCAGGCAATGGACTTTGCCCCGGGCGACCGGCTTGCCGTTGCCAAGGAGCGGGCAAAGGAGTTTGTCGACAAGCGGCAGGGAGACCGGATCGGGCTGGTTGTCTTTTCGGCGACCAGCCTGACTCAGTGTCCACTCACGCTTGACCACAGGATTGTCACCGAGATCATTGACCGGCTGCATTTCGGAATGCTGGAGGATGGGACGGCAATCGGCATGGGGCTTGCCAGTGCCGTTGCCCGGCTTAAGGATTCCAAGGCGAAGGAGAAGGTGATAATCCTTCTGACCGACGGGGTAAACAATACCGGCGACATTGACCCGCTGACCGCAGCTCAGACCGCAGCGGCACTGGGCATCAAGGTTTACACGATCGGCGTGGGCAGCAAGGGTCCGGTGCCGTTTCCGGTTGACGACCCGATCTTCGGGCGCCGGTTTGTGCAGGTGGAGGTGGATCTGGATACCGAGACTTTGCAGAAGATCGCCGAGATTACCGGCGGAAAGTTCTTTCTTGCCACCGACCCGCAGGCGCTGAAGCAGATTTATGACGAAATTGACCGGCTGGAACCGAGTACCTTCAAGACCCGGCGCTGGACGATTTATCAGGAGCTGGCACACAGGCCGCTGTTATGGGCGCTGGTAAGTCTGCTTGCCGGTGCGGTGGGGAGCATGCTGATTTTCCGGAGGCTGGCGTGATCAACTGGGCGCTGCCGGGTTATCTGTGGTTTCTGGCTGCACCGGTGGTTCTGGTGTTGCTGTGGTTACTTGTCCGGTACCGGCAGGAGCGGCGGCTCCGGCTGGTGCTGGAACCGGTGCTGATCCAGCGGCTGCACACCGAGCGCATCCTGCCGGTGGTGGTGGCGCGTTATGGCCTCTTTCTTCTGGCACTCGTCCTGCTGACCGTTGCCCTTGCCCGGCCGCGCTGGGGTGAGCGGCTGCAGATGTTCAAAGGCAGAGGGATTGCGGTTGTAATTGCACTTGATGCCTCCAAGTCGATGCTTGCTGAGGATGTCAAGCCGAGCCGACTGGCACGGGCAAAGGCGGAGCTGTCGGCGCTCATTGATGAGCTTGCGGGCAACGCGGTGGGGATCGTCGCCTTTGCCGGCGATGCCCATGCCCTCTGTCCCCTGACCACCGACCTGGAGGCGGCGAAGCTGTTTCTTGATATCATCAGCCCGGAGCTGATGCCGGTGCCGGGCACCGATTTCGGCAGGGCAATTGGGGTTGCTCAGGAGCTGTTTGATCCCAATGCTGCGACCAGGGCGCTGGTTCTCGTCACCGATGGCGAGGACCTGGGCAGAACTACCGAACAGGCGGTGATGGTGGCAAAGGAGCAGGGTATCCGGATTTATCCTGTGGCGATCAGCACGCCTGAAGGGGCACCGATTCCGGAGTCAGAGGGAACGGGAGTGACCTACAAGAAGGATGCAGGCGGAAATGTGGTGATTTCCCGGATGGATGAGCGGAAGCTGATTCTTATTGCTCAGGCAACCGGCGGCCGGTTCTTCCGGCTTGAGGGGTTTTCGCCGGAGCGGCTGCGGGCAGAGCTGGACCGGCTGGAGAAGGAGGAGCTGGGTGGAGGTGAGTTCCGCGGTTATGTGGAGCGCTATCAGGGTTTTCTGCTGGCGGGAATGATTATGCTTTTTCTTGCCCTGGTCCTGCCGGAAAGGAAAATTGATTTCAGAAGGTTATGAAGCGGAGATTCGGACTTTTGCTGTTGATATTCCCGGTATCGGTGCTGACCGCCGCCGATGTCCGGAGTCTGGTGCGCAGGGGGAACAGCCTTTACCACCGGCAGAAGTTTGAGGAGGCGCTCGCAGTTTACCAGCAGGCGGAGGTGCTGGAACCGGACAACCTGGGAATTCATTACAATCTGGGCAACACCTATTACCGGCTTAACCGCTATTCGGAGGCAGTTTCCGAGCTTTCGCTGGCAACGGTCAGTAGAAACCCCAAGGCACGGGCACAGGCGTTTTACAATCTGGGTAATGTCCTTTACCGCGCCGGACAGCTGGACGGGGCGATAAATGCCTACAAGCAGGCACTGCTTGCCAATCCAGGAGACCGTCAGGCTAAGGAGAATTTGGAGTTTTGTCTGAAGAAACGGCAACAGCAGAGTCCGCAACCCGATTCAGCCCAGCAGCAGAAGTCCGGGCAGGACAGACAAAAACCGCAGCAGTCGGCTCAGAACCAGACAGATCAAAAAGCGCAATCTCAGCCTCAAGCCCGGTCCGGCGGTCAGCTCGACCGTGAGCAGGCGGAGCGGATCCTGCAGGCGGTTCAACAAAAGGAAAGGGAGGCGCAGAAACAGGCGCGCCGGGCAAGGAGACAGAGACAGGTGGAAAAGGACTGGTAGAAATGAGCGGTTTTGAGTTCAAAAGACGGCTGACTGCGCTGTCGGCATTAATACTGCTTGCCGGTCTAATCCAGGCAGGAGAGATCAGTTTCAGCGCCAGTGTTGACCGGACGACGGTCGGGCTGGGCGAGCCCTTTGAGCTGACACTGACGGTGTCCGGGGTAAACATCAGCCGGGTCCCGCGACCGCAACTGCCGGAGCTTAAGGATTTTGACAATCTCGGTGTTTCCCAGTCCCAGTCCACCAGCATTTCGATCATCAATGGCCGGGTTCAGCAGCAGACCGCAATCAGCTTTGTCTATACGCTCGTGCCCAGAAAACTGGGAGAGTTGACCATCGGACCGTGCCGGATGGTCTATGATAATACTGAATATACTACCGAGCCGATCAGAATTACGGTGGTGAAGTCTGCCACCCGGGCTCAAACCCGAACCCAGCCCCAGCGTCCGATTCCCCCCAGTCCGTTTGACCTGTTTGAGGAGCCCGAGCCGGAGCCGGCGGGCGGAGATGATGTTTTCCTTGCTGCCGCAGCGGACCGGACCTCGGTTTATCAGGGGGAGCAGGTAACGGTCACCTGGACACTCTACACCACCGGTGAGCTTGCCCGCCTGAATCTCAAGGAGACACCAACCCTGACCGGCTTCTGGGCGGATGACATCTATCAGGCACAGGAATTGAGATACGAACAGCGGACGGTCCGGGGCAGAGCCTATTATGCAGCAGTGCTGAGAAAGACCGCACTGTTCCCAACCCAGTCCGGAGAACTGCGGGTCGGTCCAATGAAGCTTGAGGGTCAGATGGTTACCGGCGGTTTTTTCTTTGGCCGGGCAAGACCGTTCAGTGTCGCATCCGAGCAGTTGAAGATTACCGTCAAGCCCCTCCCGGAATCGGGCAAACCCGCTTCGTTTACGGGCGGGGTCGGTTCGTTTGAGGTCAGTGCCAGTCTTAGCACCGACCGTTCAACCGGCGGTGAACCGGTAACGCTGACGATTACGGTCAATGGAACTGGTAATCTCGGACTGCTTACCGCACCGGTTCTGCCTTCGGTGCCGGGTTTGAAAATCCTGACCCCGGAGACCAAGGATAATTTCAGTTATGCCGGTGGCAGACTTTCCGGTTCCCGGAAGTTTGTTTATCCGGTTCTGCCCACCGCCGATGGCCGATACCGGATTCCGGAGATTGAACTGGGCTTTTTTGATCCCAGGACCGGCAGTTACTATGTTAAAAAGACACCGGCACTGGAGTTTGTTGCCACCGATGTGCCGGCAAAATCGGGACCGGTGGAGACCGCCAGCCCCGGTCTGCGAGTCATCGGTTCGGATATCCGGCACATCAGGGACCGGCTGGTCCGGTCAGCAGGGTGGGAACGGGCTGCCGGGCTGGAGTTCATTCTTTATCCGCTCGGGCTGCTGCTGCTGATTGGCGGGGTGATTCTGGGAAGACACCAGCGCCGGCTTCAGCTGGACACCGGTTATGCCCGCAAGAGCCGGGCGTTCCGGCAGGCGCGGCAGCGGCTGAAGCTGGCACAGCGGGCGCTGCGGGAAAAACGGCTTGACGATTTTTACGGTCTGCTCCGTCAGGCGGTGCTGGGTTTCATCGGTGACCGGACCAATATCGAAGCCGGTGCGCTCACCGGCGCTGAGCTCCAGGCCGAGATGAACCGGTTGGGGGTTGATCCGGAGCTGGTAAAAGAAATTCTTGAGCTGATTAATCGGTGTGAGATCGCCCGGTTTTCACCCGGGGCGGTGGCGTGTGACCCGGCTGCACTGCTGAGTCAGGCGGAAAAACTGCTGGGCAGATTTTCAGTGGCAGGTGGCAGATGAGCAGTCTGGTTTTCATTCTTATTCTCCTGGCCCAGCCGGGGTGGGTTTCAGACTGTTTTTTGCGGGCAAACGCGGCTTATGAGGCAGGCAGTTATGATGAGGCGATCCGGCTTTACGACTCAACGCTGCTGGGCGTTCAGTCGCCAACGGTTTACTATAACCGCGGTAATGCCCATTTCCGGGCAAACCGGATCGGACTGGCGGTCGCCGACTATCTCCGTGCCTGGCGTATGGCGCCCCGGGATCCGGATATCAACTATAACCTCAACTTTGCCCGGCAGTTCCGGGTGGACAAAAATCCCGCTCCGGAAGGAGTATGGTCACGGTTGTTCCGGACCATTTTTACCCTGTTCAACCCGCCGATTACCAGAATTCTTACCGCATTCAGTTTCTTTCTGAGTGCACTCTTTCTTGCCGGCTATTTTCTCTGGCACCGGTCCGCACTCCTGATTATCGGGCTGGTGCTGACGGTGCTGTTTCTTTTCGGTCTGGGCTCGGTGCTGTACTGGCGCGGGGCAACCGACCGCAATCTGGCGGTCGTGGTGGTGCCGGAGGCGGTCCTCCGTGCCGGTCCGGGTGGTGAATACCGGGAGATTGCAGCGGTCCATGACGGGCTGGAGGTGAGGATTGTTGAGCACAGACCTGAGTGGGTGCTGGTTCAGATTCCGGGTGGACTCGGCGGCTGGATTGAGCGTTCGGCGCTGGAGCGGGTATTTCAGTAGGCGGTAAAAGCTATCTGGTAATTACAATTTTACCGGCTCTGTTCGCAGCTGATTCCTGCCAGACAAAATAGATACCGGGTACCAATTCCCGGATGCTGTTTACCCCGGGCAGGAGTTCCATCACCTTCCTGCCGGTGATGTCAAGGAGTGATGCCGGTCCGGTGGAGCGGAGATAGAGCAGATTGCGGGTGATGGTTACGCCGGGTGCAATCTGACGGCCCGGCGACAGCGCGGTCTGTTCTTCAACCCCGGGACCGCCGTAGAACTGAACGATACGCAGACCCTGTTCACCCGCAGCAAGCAGGGCACAGCCGTTGCTCGTGGCAACTGTGAAGGCGGTAGGTTCGCCCTAGGTCGTTTCCATCTCATAATCATACCAGCCCGCCTCCTGTGGATATTCAGGGCTGGAGATATCAATAACATCCAGCATCAGCCAGTCTGCATCAGTCAGATAGGCATAATTGCCAGCCAGGGTTACTCCAACCGCCCAGTTTGGCGTCGGCAGGTGGCTGACCATTTCCGGTTTCTGGGGGTTGGAGATGTCAATTATTGCAAGTCCGAATTCGCCTGCTGCAATACAGGCATACCCCTCCCGGACTGTAAGCGAATAGCCCCAGTCCGGTAGTTCACATAAGCCGACCGGCTGCGGGTTGGCAGGATCGGCGATACTGATAATCTGAAGAACACCGTCATCGGTGCCGATATAAGCGAAGCTCTCCTGGGCCGCGATCGCCAAAGCAACTCCCCTCGTGCGCAACACGCCCACTACCTGTGGCTGGTTGGGATTGGCAATATCGACCATATACAGACTTTCTTCTTCCGTGGCGAAGAGCACCAGGGAGCTGCAGCTGGCAACAGATATGGCAGATTTATCCGATTTTATAAGTTTAAAATTTTCATAGACCTGCGCAATTGCACCCCTTGAAACCATATACCCCGGGCAGTTCCCCTGACCGTGGGGTTAAGGGTGGTGAGTGCGGTGCGGGAAGGGGTTGCGGTGTCCGGGTTTTGACTTGTTCAGGTTCCGGATTAATATGGTGGAGCGGAAACGGGTTTGTCCGGAAGGGAGAAAGAGATGAATGAAGCTGCAGTGCAGCTGGTCCGGTTTGTCCTGCCGATCATGTATGCCTGGTTTGTCATCGGCTTTTTCATCACCGTGTTGTATCATCTCAGTCTGTTTTTTGTCTGGGGTGAGTTTCACAATCCGGATGAGCTGCTTCTGGATTTAGCCTTTACTGCGGTCCGGGTCCCGCTCTATTTTTTTGCCTGGCCCGTGGTGCTTTTTTTTGACCGGGGTGCGCTGCACAGTATCAGACTTTTCTGGGAATGGCTGGAGCCGAAAAACCGGGAGCAGGAGGGTGAGCTGAAGCAGATCCTGGACCAGCGCCGGCTTTATCAGGAGACGAGAAGAAAATATGAGCAGGATGTGGCACGCCGGGTCAGGCGCAGAAGGGAGCTTCTGAGTGGTGAGGAGAAAAGGCGCCGGACCCGGCAGATCAGGAGTGATGAGCCGGTTCTGGCACAGGTCTGGCTGACAATCGGGCTGGGGACGGACAGCAGCGGGGCAAGACAGCTGGTTTTTCTTTTTCCTGAGGCGGTGCTTTCTGAAGAGGTAAAGGAGGCGGCAGGTGATGAGGTGCGAATCCGGCGGGAGTGGCGGTGTGTGCGCTGCCGGGAGGAGCTGGTACCGGTCCGGATTGAACTGCCCGAGCCCTTTTTTCTTGAGGTGATAGATGAGGGTAAGGTGCTTATTTCCGGCTGGGCGTTCGAGGGTGTGTTTCGGGAACGGTTTCCCGACTGCCCGAAGTGTGGCGCGGTGCAGCCGGTTATTGAGCAACCAGTTACCATCCTGGGCCGGGCGGATGAGGTGGTAACTGCGGTCAAGCAGGGTGCGGGGTTTGCTCCTGAGGAGCCGGAGCCGGTGCTTTCCCGGATCATGTACATCCGGGCGGGTGGTGTGGTGCGGGTGCTCGTCGGTCTGCTGGGTCTGATTGCGGTGCTGCTGATGGTCGGGGTGTGCATCTGGGCGGTGGTTTTCTTTATATTCTACTTTCAGAATCTGGGTGGTTGAACCGCAGATTTTGACGGTCGGGAATTTGGCGGTTAGAATTTTCATTCCATGAAGTCGGCAAAACCGAAGATCTGCGTTGTCGGCTCACTGATGACGGATCTGGTGTTCCGGGTGGAGCGCCTGCCCAGGCCGGGCGAGTCAATGCCCGGAAAGGAGTTCGGACTGTTTCTGGGGGGCAAGGGGTTTAATCAGGCGCTCGCCTGTCACCGGCTGGGTGCGGAGGTTACGATGGTGGGCAGGGTGGGAAAGGACTATTTTGCTGAACTGTTTTTCCAGAAACTGACGGAAGAGGGGATGAAAGCTGATTTCATTCTGCAGGATAAGGAGGCTGGGACCGGTGTTGCCTGTCCGATTATTGATGACTCGGGTCAGAATGCGATCATCGGGATTGGCAGAGCGAATATGCGGATTGACCTGCGCCAGGTGGAGGCGGCGCGGGAGGAGATTGAGTCCGCAGATGTGCTGATGCTGCAGTTTGAGATTCCCTATCCGGTTTCCCGGCGGGCGGCGCAGATTGCAAAAGCCTCGGGTGCGCTTGTGCTTCTCGATCCGGCGCCGATTCACAACGCCGGGGTGCTGATCAACGAGGAGGTGGATTATATTGTGCCCAATGAGATTGAGGCGGCGGCGCTGGCGCGGACACAGCCGGCTGAGGTCTGGGCTGAAGCGGAAGTCAAGGCTGGCAGGAGCGGGGTGATCATTTCCCTCGGAGCAGAGGGTGCACTGGTTTTTGATCAGCAGGGACGGCGCCACTTTCCGGCGTTTCCGGTGCAGCCGGTTGATTCCACCGGGGCGGGTGATGCCTTCCGTGCCGGACTGGCGGTGAGTCTTGCCGAGGGGAAGGGAATTGAGCAGGCGGTGCGGTTTGCCAACGCCTGTGGAGCGCTTGCCTGCACCGTGCTTGGCGCGGAGCCGTCAATGCCCAGACGGGATGATGTGGAAAGGTTTTTAAAGAGTCAGGAGTACAGATGATTTTCATTGACAGTGCGGTGAGCAGTGAGGTGGAGCAGGCGGTAGGTCTGGGTTTTGTCCGGGGCTGTACCACCAATCCTGCACTTTTAGCAAAGGTAAATCAGGAGCCGAAGGCGGTGATTGCGGAGATCTGCCGGCTGGTTCCGGGCCCGGTTTTTTATCAGCTGACCGGCAGAACCAGAGAGGAACGGGAGCAGGAGGCGCATGAGTTTTATCAGCTGGCACCGGACAAGATCGTGCTCAAGGTGCCGATGACCACTGAGAATATGGCGCTGGTTACCAGACTGACGCCGGAGATTCCCTGTGCGGCTACTGCGGTTTTCAGTGGCTATCAGACGCTTTTGGCGATTGAGGCGGGCTGCAGCTATGTTATTCCCTATGTCAACCGGGCAACCAGGCTGCTGGGGGATGGGCTGAAGCTGGTAAGGGAGATGCTTGAGGTGGTGCGGGCGAGCGGCCGGCCGGTGGAGATTGTGGCGGCAAGCATCAAGACACCCGAGGAGGCAGGAGCAGCCTATTTAGCCGGTGCTCATCATCTGACCCTGCCGCTTGAGGTGATTGCTGGTCTGGGAAATCATCAGTTTTCCGATGCGGCGATCGCCGATTTTGAAAAATATCGGCGCTGAAACCGGTTTGACCAGAGGAGTTCCGGAGTTATACTGAAGTATGAGCATTCAGTGGTTCCCGGGAATTGTGATCTTTCTTCTGGGACTGGTTGTTACCTTTTTCGGTTACCGGCTGCTGAAGTTCACGCTCGTCGTGTTCGGTTTCGGGCTGGGGGTTTATCTCGGCTGGCTGCTGGGAATAAGAATCGGCGCGGTCAAGTGGCTGGTTGTGCTTGCCGGCATCGGGCTCGGGGTTCTGGGTGCGCTGCTCACAGTGTGGCTGTTCAAGGTGAGCGTATTTCTGCTGGGTGCGGTTGCCGGGATACTGTTGACGCTGATAATCTCCGGGACAACGGGCTGGCACCAGCTGCTGATCGTGCTTGTCGGAGCGCTCACCGGGGGGATTCTGGCGCTGCTGATTCAGCGGCCGGTTCTGTCGCTGTTGACCGCTTTTGTGGGTGCCTGGGGAATGGTTGCCGGGGTTTTCAGTCTTTTCGGTAAAACCCGGATCCGGCTCGGTCAAGGTCTGGAGATGCCGCTTCTGGCGATCCTGTGGCTGGGCCTGGGCGGGCTCGGGTTTCTGGTCCAGTTGCTGAAGACCGGTAAAAAGAAGGAGAAGTCCGGTTGATGGCGGATGACAGTGATTTTCAGGAGACGGGCAGAGTGCTGAAGGTAGAGGGTGATCGGGCAGAGGTGGCAGTAGTACCAACCGGTGGCTGTGAACACTGCGGGGCTGCCGGAATCTGCAACTGGACCGGGAAGCGGGAACGGGTAGTGCTCGCCCGGAATCTGGCAGGTGCCCGGAGCGGTGAACTGGTGGTGCTCAGGCGCCGGCAGGGGGAAAGTCTTGGTTCAGCGCTCTTGATTTTCGGTCTGCCGGCGATTCTGATGGTTACGGGAGTTGTGCTGGGTTCGTTATTGGGAAGTGAATGGCTGGCGGTGATATTCGCCGGTGCCGGATTGCTGGCAGGCGGGGGGATTTTAATCCTGCTTGACCGGCACCGGAGAGCAAAGCTGCCGGTGATTGTCAGCAGAATAGCAGAATCAAAACAAGGAGGACAGGATGACGAGAGCAATGCTATTATTCATAACAATAACGGGATTGACCATGGGTGCAGATCAGAATAAGCCGGAGTTCAAGAATCCGGAACACGGGACCGCAAACTTCTGGCAGGATGTCCGGTTTGTCCCTGATCCGGGAGATTCCACGGGGAAAAAGGGTGTCTGGAAAGGCTGGTTTCATCAGGACAATGTTGATGTTTCAAAACTGAACCAGGGGCTCATCCGGGCGAAGGTTGAGGGTCGCTGGCAGGAGTTCCGGGTGGTGGAGCTTCCGGCCGATTTTCTCAAATGGAATTTTGACCGCCGGCTTGCCCAGCTGGGAGAGATCCGGGAGATGATGAAAAACCGCAGTATGAGTATGCCCGAGATTGCCGGTCCGCACAACGGAATTGTCGCCAGCCACGGCATGAAGCGGCAGGATTCGTATTTTACGATCAATAATGCGGTCAAGGGAATGGGCTGGCTGCCGAAGCAGGAGAAGCTGGCGGAGCTGATTCAGTTGCTGAAGAAAACCTGGAACGATTCCACTGAGCGGAAGCTGGCGGTGCTGGAAAGTCTGTATCAGCACGGGCAGGAGATTTTTGACCTGACGAAACAGACCTCACTGGAACTTTATTCCCAGCCCAATTTTGAAACCCATACCTTCCTTAATCAGATGAGCGACCCCGGTGTGGCGATTGTGTTTCTGGATCTGCCGAAGTCCTATGAACTGCGGGCAATCGCCCAGATGCTGCATCCGGATGATCCGCAGCTGAGTGAGTATGAAAGACAGGTGGTGGAGTACATCAATCTGGTCCATGACTACTTTCACGGTGAGTCGCCGCGGAAATCGATCGGTGTCATCTATCACATTGTGCAGGTGTTTGACAATTCGCCGGGCAGGTGGCGCGGACAGCGGATTATGCCGCCGAAGGAGAATTAAAAGGCAATCCAGCGGTTGACAGTTTTGAAAATGTCAATATCCTTATAATGATGCCGGAGAGTAAGGGTCTTCAGGTTGCGGTTCCGGGGTTGCCGGTTTCTGATGAGGAGCTGGTGCGGCGGGTTCAGCAGGGCAATATGGAGGCATTTGAGGAGCTGGTGCGGCGCTATGAGCGCAAGGTTTACAACATCACCTACCGGCTGCTGGGTAATGAGCAGGATGCCACTGAGGCGCTGCAGGACACCTTTCTGCGTGCCTACCGGTTTATGTCCAAGTTTCAGTTCAAGTCCTCATTTTACACCTGGCTTTACCGGATTGCGACCAATGTGAGCCTGACCCGGTTGCGCCGGCGCAAGAATGTCGAGGTCGTATCACTGGACGCACCGGTCCCGGATACCGATGATCTGAAATTTGACCTGCCGGATACCGCCAAGACCCCTGAGGAGGCATTTGCGCAGAAACGGCTGCGCGAGAAACTGGATCAGGCGGTTCGGGAGTTACCCGAGGAATACCGTAAAGTGGTGGTGCTGCGGGATCTGCAGGGTCTGAGCAATGAGGAGGTGAGCCGGATTCTCAAGCTATCGGTGCCGGCGGTGAAGTCCAGGTTGCACCGGGCGCGTCTGGCACTTCGGGAAAAACTGGCGGGATATATCTGAAGTCATGGGGGCAGAGGAAAGGGAGTGTTATGGGTAGAAAAAAGCGAGACAAAACCACGATTGAACAGGGTTGTGATTGTGCCGAACTTGAGACGCTGGCGCTCCTGTTTGTCGACGGTGAGCTTGAGGATGAGCAGCGCCAGCGGCTGCTGATTCACATCCAGACCTGCTATCGGTGTGCCCGCATGGTGCGGAGCTTGAAGAGGACCGTTCATTACTGTCATCTCGAGACCGGACCGGAGGTCCCCGAAACCGCCCACCGGCAGCTGTGGCAGCGTCTGCGGGAGATGCTTAAGTCCAGTAAACCGGGGAAATCAGAGTAACGGGCCAGCTTATCAATGCGGGTGGTAGCTGCACTTTCTGGAGGTGTTGATTCCGCGGTTGCCGCTGCACTTTTGAAGGCACAGGGATATGAGGTGATCGGGATTCACCTGCTCCTGGCAGAGTGTGATTCCCTGTGTTGCGGCAGTGCGGGTGCACTCAATGCCCGGCGGGTAGCGGCAGCATTGAATATTCCCTTCTATGTGTTGAATCTGAAAGCCGAATTTCAGCGGATGGTGGTCGAGCCCTTCATTGCCGAGTACGGAAGAGGCAGAACGCCCAACCCCTGTATTGAGTGTAACCGGCGGATCAAGTTTGACATTCTCCGCCACCGGGCAGCCCAGCTGGGTGCCGGTTTGATTGCTACAGGTCACTATGCCCGAATCAACAGGGATGAAAACGGGGTTTTTCATCTCCGGAAAGGAGCTGATCACAGCAAAGACCAGTCCTATTTCCTTTATACTTTGAATCAGGAGCAGCTGGCAGGTCTGCTGCTGCCACTGGGAGAGTATGAGAAGCAGGAGGTGCGGCAGCGGGCGCGGGAGCTGGGTCTGCCCAATGCGGAGCAAAAGGAGAGTCAGGAAATCTGCTTTATCCCGGACAACGATTATGCGGGCTTTCTGAGAAAAAGACAGCCGGAACTTTTCCAGCCGGGTCCGGTCTATGATACTGCAGGCAGACTGCTGGGCGAGCACAAAGGGATTGTGAATTTCACCATCGGTCAGCGTAAGGGGTTGAGAATGGCGTTTGGTGACCGCCGGTATGTGGTGAAAATTGATGCCCGGCAGCATGCGATTTATCTCGGTGGCGAGGCAGAGGTTTACCAGACCCGGGTCTGGTCAGAGAATGTTCACTGGGTTGCCGGCAGGCCACCGGTCGGAACGGTGCGGGTCTGGGCGAAGGTGCGGTATCAGGGTGCTGGAGGTTCTGCGCTGGTTGAGCCTTTACCCGGAGACCGGGTTTATGTAAAATTTGACCAGCCGCAATGGGCACCGACCCCCGGACAGGCGGTTGTTTTCTGGGATGGAGATGAGGTGCTGGGCGGCGGTACAATTGAACAGAGTAAGCCCTGACCAGGAGGTTTTATGGCACTATTAATTTCCCTGTTCTTGGGGATGACCGTTTCATCCCGGATTGATACCGTGGTTGTCTATCCGAACCAAGTGGTTGTATTCCGCAGTGCTCAGGTTGAGCTCGGCGGTACCGGTGAGCTGGTATTTGCCGGTTTGCCAGGCGGTCTGGTGGATAATTCGGTCCGGGTCCGGGCACCAGGATTGCGGATCGGTGAGGTTCAGATTAAAAAGGGATATCTGGCCGAGCCGACACCCGATGTTCGCCGTCTGGAACAGAGGGTTCGGTCACTGGAGGACAGTTTGAAGATGATGGAGGATGAAGGAGCGGTGCTCAAGGCAAAGGAGGAGTTCCTGAATTCGGTGAAGCTGGGTGCACCGGAAATTATCTCCAAGGAACTCCAGCAGGGGCGGGTGGCGCCGGAATCCTGGCGCGGGGCGTTGGGTTTTCTGGCTGATGAACTGACCCGGATCAAAACCCGGCAACTGAGCCTGAAACGGGAGCAGGAAGCGGTCCAAAAGCGGCTGGAGGCGGCAAGGCAGGAGCTCAATTCAGCCCGCGCGCTGGTTGAAAACCGCAAGGAGCTGCGATTTACGGTTGAGGGTGAACCGGGTTCTTACCGGATAACCTTCTCCTATGTTCTGCCCCGGGCGGCAGAATGGCGTCCGTATTATGAACTTCGCGCCGACCCGGGAAAGGGCATGGTTAGTATGAGTTATTACGCCCGGCTCAGTCAGCGCACCGGCGAGGATTGGGAGGATGTCAAGGTGATACTTTCCACTGCGGCACCATCGGCAGCAATTACTCCGCCCGAGCCTGAACCCTGGAGTCTCTATTTGATTGAGGAAACCTTCCGGGCAAAGGCACTGCCGGCACCGGGTGCTCAGGCAGAAGCGGCGGCATATTATGATGCTGAGACTGAATTGAGAGCAGGAGCACCTCCTGAAGTTATACCGGTTGAAACCGGAATTTCACTGCGGTATGTGATCCCGGGAAAGGTAAGTCTGAAATCGGGCGAGGAGGCAAGAAAGTTGAGCCTGACTCAGATTTCACTGCCCGCAGAGTTTGCATACTACACCCTGCCGCGGATAAGAGAGCAGGTATTTCTTACCGGCAGGGTGCTGAACTCCACCGATTTTGTCCTGCTTGCCGGAGAGGGGAACACCTATGTTGGTGATGAATTTACCGGTTCAATCCAGATGCCGGCGGTGGCGCCACAGGAGTCGGTGGTGCTCGGTTTCGGCGTTGATGAGCGGGTGAAGGTCCGGCGGGAGCTGGTAAAGACATTCAAGTCCCGGGTCGGCCTGGGCGGTAAAACTGAGCGGGTGCAGTTTGTCTACCGGACCGTGGTGGAAAATTATCACCCGAAACCAGTGAAAATCAGGATTATTGAACAGGTACCGGTTTCCCAGCAGCGGGAAATAAAGGTTATAGTGACAAAAATTGAGCCCCGGTATTCCGGGCAGGATGAGAGCCGGGGTTTTTATGTCTTTGAGCCGGAGATCAGGAGCGGAGAGCGGTTTGAGATCAACCTTGAATATCAGGTTGAATATCCGGCAGGCCGGCGGGTAAGCGGGCTGTTCTGATGGTGATAACCATCATCGGTGCCGGGCTTGCCGGCTGTGAGGCGGCACTGCAATGTGCGCGCCGCGGAGTCCGGGTTCGGCTGTATGAGATGCGACCGGTTAAGATGACCCCGGCTCATCAGACCGGAGATGTGGCCGAACTGGTCTGTTCTAACTCTCTGAAATCGGAGGAGCCGACCAATGCCCATGGACTGCTGAAGGCGGAGCTGAAAATTTTAGGTTCGGTTCTCCTGGAGTGTGCGGAGCGTGCCCGGGTGCCGGGCGGTAAGGCGCTGGTGGTGGATCGGAAACTCTTCTCTCAGGAGGTGGCAGTTGAGCTCCAGAAACTCGGAGTGGAGCTGATCCGGGAGGAGATCACACGAATTCCGGCAGGGTTGACGATCGTCGCCACCGGTCCGCTGACCTCTGATGGGTTGACGCAGGCTCTGATAAGCATCTTCGGTGACCACCGGCTTTACTTCTATGATGCGATTGCACCGATTGTCGCTGCTGATTCTCTGAATATGGAGAGGATCTTCCGTGCCTCACGCTATGGCAGGGGAGATGATTACCTGAACTGTCCGTTGAGTGAAGAGGAGTACAACCGGTTTGTGCAGGAACTGGCAGGAGCTGAGGTTTACCCCGGACACGAATTTGAAAACATTCAGTTTTTTGAGGGCTGTCTGCCGGTGGAGGAGCTGGCGCGGCGCGACCGGCTGGCACTGGCATTCGGACCGATGAAGCCGGTCGGTCTGGTTGACCCCCGCACCGGCCGACAGCCCTTTGCGGTAGTTCAGCTGCGGCGTGAGAACCAGGCGGGGACAATGTTTAATCTGGTCGGGTTTCAGACCCGGTTGAAAAGACCGGAGCAGGAGCGGGTCTTCCGGATGATTCCCGGGCTGGAGCGGGCGGAGTTTCTGCGTTACGGCAGCATTCACCGCAACACATTTCTCAACAGCCCGGAAATACTTTTGCCGGCATTGCAGACGAAAATCAGGCAGGACCTTTTCATCGCCGGTCAGCTTGCCGGGGTTGAGGGTTATGTGGAGTCGATCGGCACCGGTCTGGTTGCCGGCATCAACGCTGTCCGAGTGGTTACGGGCAAAACTCCGCTTACTCTGCCGGAAATGACAATGCTGGGTGCGCTGCTCAAGTATATTACCAGCCCCAACTCCGATTTTCAGCCGATGAATGCCAATTTCGGACTGCTGCCCGGTTTGAACCAGCCGGTTCGTGGCATGAGGAAAAAAATGATGCTGGCACACCGTTCTCTGAAGCTGATTCAGGAGATACATAAAGAAAGTTAGTCTGGGGTACGGGTTTGTCGCTTAAAGGCGGTTCCGATTTCAGGCCGGTTTGCCCAAAAGGAGCCAGGCGAGCGCCAGATAGATTGCGGTGCCGAAGATATCGGCAATGGTGGTAATCAGGGGGGTACTGGCAGTTGCCGGGTCTTTCTTAAGTTTCGTAAAGATGAACGGCAGGCTGATGCCGACTGCACTGCCCACAATAACATTAATTACCATCGCAAGTACAACTACCGGTGCAATTCTGATACCGCCCCGAATGATGCCCATAATTGAGATGCCCAGACCCATGGTCAGTCCGAGTGCAGCTGCCAGCAGAATTTCTTTACCCAGCAGATAAATCCAGTCGCGCATCCGAACTGTGCCGACCGCCAGCGCCCGGATCACCAGGGTAGCGGACTGGGAGCCGGCATTGCCGGCAGTATCGACAAGTACCGGCAGAAATGTTACGAGGACAACATACCTTGCCAGCAGTTCGGAAAATCCCTGAATGATACCGCCGGTGATCAGGTCCATTACCAGAAGGGCGAGCAGCCAGACCACCCGGCTGCGATACAGAAGTTTTAACGGGACCTCGCGCAGTTTGGTGATGAAGGTCAGGTCAATCTTGCCCGGGTGAATACCGGAGATTTTGGTGATGTCCTCAGTCTGTTCCTCACGCAGGATGTCCAGGATATCGTCAATGGTGACAATCCCGAGCAGTACGCCTTCGCTATTGACTACCGGCAGGGCGAGCAGGTCATAACGCTGCATGATTCTCGCCGCCTCCTCCTGATCGGTGTTGGCTTCAGCGGAAATGACCTGATTGTCCATCAGGGTCTCAATATTCTCTTCAGGAGCGGCAAGGATCAGTTTGCGCAGGGGGATGTCGTCAATGAGCCGGTTCTGATCATCGACGACATAAACTGTATTGATGGTTTCCGCATCCACCCCGTTTTTGCGGATGTGTTCCAGTGCCTGCCGCACGGTCCAGTGTGAACGAACCGCAACATAGTCGGGTGTCAGGAGCCGGCCGACACTGTTTTCCGGGAAGCCGAGGCTCAGGAGGGTCTCACGGCGGTCCTCCGGTGAGAGCAGGTTGAGTGCGCGCTGGATCAGTTCCGGCGGCAGGTCCTCAAACAGTTCAGTGCGGTCATCCGGAGCCAGTTCTGCCATCAGCGCCTTGACCTGTTCGTCGGTGAGATTGCGGATCAGGGTAAGCTGGGTGTCAGGGTCAAATTCCGCAAACACCTCGGACTGGAGGTGGCGAGGTAGGAGCCGGAAAAGGATAACTACATCCGGTTCCCTGAGTGTGGAAATCAGATCGGCGATGTCCGGGGCGGGCCAGAAGGAAAGCACATCCTTGAGCGCATGCCAGTTCTTCTGTCTGATGAGTTCGATGATTTCCGGTTCCAGCAGCTGGCGGAGGATGTTGACGCGCTTTCTTTCCGGCATAACTGTTATAATAATTGATTATCGGTTGATTGCAAGTTTGATCACTTGACAAAAGCGCAGTCGGCGGTTATTTTAATCCGATGAGCGGCATTCTGCTGTTCGTGCTGCTGTTATCCAGAGCGGAGGGGTTTTACAAGGATGTCTTTATGGATGGCGGAACCGGACTCACCGGTCGCACCCGGCTCTATGCGGCGGAAAGTCTGGGGTTGAGTCTTGAGTTTATCTCCGCACAGGATTCAATCCTGCTGCGCCGGGTGATCACCGGCTGTTCGCTCGATGATAACGGTTATCTGCTCTATCCGGATGGCGCTCCCCGGTTCCGGGTGATTTTCACCAATGGCGGAGATGCGGTAACCCACAGCCGGGCGCTGGGTGATTCGGGCCGGCAGCGTATCCGGCAGTTCTTTGCCGCAGGCGGCAGTTACACCGGTGCCTGTGCCGGTGCCTATCTGGCTTCGCTGTCCAATCAGGATTCCGGTATCTCCCCGTATTTCTATCACCTCTGGCCCGGCAGGACAAAAAATACCGCTATCAGCAGTGCTTGGGTAGGGAATTTTATCCCTCAGAATTCACCGCTGCTGGCTTACGACTCATTCGGGGGCGATTTCTATATCAGCGGTCTCTATCTCAACGGCGGTCCCTACGCCAATGAATCGCTGGACTGGCCGGCGGGAACCGAGGTGCTTTTGCGTTACGACACTCTCGGACATCCGGCGCACAACCGTTGTGCGGGCTGGGCCTGGAAGGGCGCAGATACCAGCGGGCGGGTGGTAGTGATTGGCACCCATCCTGAGGGTTTCAGTTCTGGTGAGCGGCTCCATCTGATGATGACAGTGCTCAGGTATGCGCTGGATGGGGTCGGGTTGCCACGCTTGAAAGCAGTTCTTCAGTCCGGGGTTCCGCGCATTATGGATCGGGGTATGGAGGCGCCTGAGTTTGCCCGGATCGGTGACCGGCAGTATCATCATTTTGCGATTGATGTACCGCCAGGGGCTGAATCGCTCTGCGTGCTGGTTCAGGGAGCGGATTCATTTCAGCTCAACCTTTATCTGAAATGGAATGGATTTGCCTTTCGCTCCAGCTGTGATTTTGCGGATACTGCGCCCGGAGCCGGTAAATTGATGACGGTCCGGTCTCCTGCCGGAGGCATGTGGTATATCGGAGTTGAATGTGCTACTACCGTAAACTGCGTTAACGACAGTTTTCCGGTTTATTTCGGCAGAATGGAAGTGCTGAACGGTGTGCCGTACAGTGTTAATGCCTGGTGGGGAGGAATCGGAATTGCCGAAGACCGCTGGATAACGCTTAAGAAGCAGCCGGGTTTAAGTCCCAATCCGGCAAGGGGTTTTTGCAATCTGTATCTGCCAGCTGGTAAAGGGGAGATTGCCGTATTTGACCGGATGGGCAGGAAGGTGCAGAATGAACTGGCTGTAATCACTTCTTGCGGTTCCGGCGTTTACCATCTCCGGTTTGCCCGTTCATTGCCAGCCGGAGTTTATCTGATTACCGGACCGGGTGGATTCCGGAAACCGCTGGTACTGCTGCGCTGAGGGTTTTGCTTGACACCCGGGTGGAAAGCGGTTAAATTTTTATGTTAATGAGGTTTCTGATTCTGCTTTTACCTCTCAGCGCTGCCTTTCTGCTTTTCTGTCCGGCGAAGAATAAGACTCAGGTGCGGGAGACCGTACCGGCTGAGAGTCAGGCACCGCTGACAACCGTCCCGGCGCACCAAACTGCTGATGAGTCTTCACCACCGGCGCCGAGCGTTTCCTTCCAGCGGGATGTGCTGCCGATTCTCAGGGAGCTGGCAGGTGATTGTCATACAAAGGAGGATATGGCGGGTAATTATGCGCTGGACTCCTATGAGGCGGTGATGGCAGGAGGCACCGATTCGGTCCCGAATGTAGTCCCGGGCAAGCCGGATTCCAGTCTCCTTTTTATTTATCTGCAGAAAGGTCATCCCTTCGGCAGAAAACCGGCACCGGAGCAGCTTGAGGTGATCCGGCAGTGGATTCTTCAGGGCGCGAAGAACAATTGAAGGAGGGCTGATGGAAGCAACTGTGCGCTGGACCGGTATGATGCAGTTTGTGGGTATCTCCGGTTCCAGCCACGCGGTGGTTCTGGATACCGGACCGGATCACGGTGGAGCCGATACGGCGGCAACACCGATGGAACTGCTGCTGACTGCCCTTGCCGGCTGCACCGGAATGGATGTGGTTTCACTGCTGAAAAAAATGCGGGTCAATTTTACCGGTCTGGAGATAAAAGCAAAGGGGGAGCGCAGGGATGAGCACCCGCGCATCTTCACCAGTATTGAACTGGAATATGTGGTTTACGGTAACGGCGTTGACCGGGCAGCGGTCCAGCGGGCGGTTGAGCTCTCGCAGGAGAAGTACTGCTCGGTGCGGGCAATGCTCCGTTCTGACTGTCCGGTCAGGTTCAGAGTAGAGATTATTGAGAACGCCGGAGAGTCCAATGCTTGACAACAGTTTACAAAAGTCTAAAATAATTAAAATGAAAAGGAGGACTGCCTTGCGTCGAACATTTTTTGTTCTTGCGCTCGGTCTGCTGGCACTTGTGCTGCTGCCAGCCTGTCAGCGGGAGAATGCGTTGCGGGTTGTTTCAGTGGATTCACCATATTATGCCGATCTGGTAGATTACGGACAGGAGCGGGATGAGGAAGGTACTATAACCGAAATTGAAGTTACGCCGATTGATGTTGTGGGAGTGAAATTCCAGTATGTGGAAATCGGGCCGGGATTGCCGACCTGGACACCCTATCAGGCACATGTGGAGAAGGTAACCATATCCTTCAAGCGCATCGGTGGGGATGAACTTTACCAGCCGCTGCCTAATATTACCGTGCCGTGCAAGGTGGTAGTGCAGGCTGATCCGACCGGGAAGAAAATCGTCAGCGGTTCGTTTGAGCTTTTCTCCGCCTGGTATAAGGAAGAATATCTTTCCGGATACGATTATCTGGTTCTGGAGGCAACGCTTAAATTCTCCGGCTATGATGATGCCTCGGGCAAGCCGATCGAGGCGGTAAACAAGATGGAAGTTTCGGTTGCGGATTTCTACGACGACCCGACCCGAATCGGACAGTAAGAAGTTTTTTATCAGTCGCAGCAGTTAAATCAAACTCAAAGGAGGTTGGATGCGCCGTCTGACAGTATTACCTTTAATTTTGCTGGCGGTCTCTGCTTTTGCCTATACCGGATTTGGCGGTGGCAGAGGCCTTTTCCGGGTTCAGGATGCCCAGACCGAAGAGGCGGGCCTGAATGTGGCGCTGCATCTTCTGGGCAGGAATCCGTCCTATATTGACACTGTCGGAGATTCAAAGAAAGGTTATATTGGGGACCTGCTGGCACCGACCCTGCATTATACTCCGATTTCATCCCGGTATGTGGGAGCAGAAATTTTTGCCACCTGGGGCGGAATTTTCCAGTACGCACCCGGGTTTTCCGGTGACCTGCCTTATGATATGGGATTGCACGATCTGAAGGCGGGTGCCAAACTTTCTATCCCTTATCTGCCGGTGCTGAAACTTGGAGGTATGGCATCTTACACTTTCATCTTCCGGGATCAGACCAGAAACTGGATCGACCCGCAGGCGATTTCAGCTGATACCTTCAGCTGGGCAGGTCTGGCAACCCTGCGGTTTCAGGATTTTGTTTCCTCGCTGCCCAATCTTCATCTGAACTATGGCAAATCCGGCTCCTGGACCAATTATGGTGCCGGGCTGGAACTGGCAGCTGAGGGGCTGGCGATCTTTGCCGAAATGACCTCCCGGCAGGGACCGAACTCGAACGGTATCCTTGATACCGATAACGGACTGGTCCGGTTGACGCCTGGGGTATCATTCGGCAGCCGGCGCGGTCTGGCACTTTCGCTGGGCTATACCTTCAGTCTGAGCTCAGGTGTTCCGAATGAGGTGATCTTCGGTCTTAATGTTGCCACGCCGTTCTTCCGCAGGGCGCCGGTGGTTTACGGCGAGTTTTCGGGCAAGGTGATTGACGCGTCAACCCGTGCCCCGCTGGCAGCGCTGGTGGAATTTCCGGACAATCCGAAGCTGAAGCCGCTGACCGTTGATGCCAGCGGGCTGTTCCTGCTGAAGAAACTGCCCACCGGTGTCCTCAAGGTCCGGGTGACCGCCGATGGTTACCGACAGCTTGAGACTTTCGTCAATGTTGAAACGAAACCGAAAGAGCCGGTGCTCTTTGAACTTTATCCGCTGGTGACCTACGGCACGCTTGCCGGTGCGGTTACCGATGCCAAGACCGGAAAGCCGCTGGCAGCAACAATCGCATTTGCTGAGGGCGGTATTGAGCCGGTGAGCAGTAATCCCGGCACCGGAGCGTTCCGCAAGGACAACATTCCAGTGGGCACCTATACGATCACCGCCAGTGCGGAAGGCTATTTCCCGTCTACGGTTACGATCCAGATCCGGGAAAATCAGATCACCAGTCAGACATTTGCCCTTAATCCGCTGACGGTCAAGTCGGTTCTGACCGGCACAGTGATCGACCGGGGCAGCGAACAGCCGCTCGCCGCCAGAATCATCCTTCGGGATGCAACGACCGGTAACACGATTACTGAGGTGAACAGTGAACCGGGTACCGGTGTTTATGTCATTGAAGCGCCGGTCGGCGCCTATTCGGTTACTGCCCAGGCGGAGGGCTACATTGATCAGTCCGCAGCAGTTGTGCTCCAGGAGGGCAAACCGGCGACCCACAACTTCGCACTCGTCAAGGTGGGAACAACGGTAACGCTCAAGGGGATATACTTCGACTTCAACAAGGCGACGATCAGATTCCCAGAATCGCAGGAGGCGCTGCAGGCTGCCTACAACATCCTGAAGGAAAATCCGACGATCAGGGTGGAGATTCAGGGACATACCGACAATGTCGGTTCGGATGAATACAACCAGCGGCTTTCCGAACAGCGCGCCTGGGCGGTGGTCAATTATCTCGTCCAGCAGATGGGAGTGGATCCGGCCCGGTTGATTGCCAAGGGGTATGGCGAGAGCATGCCCAAGGCACCGAATGACACTCCCGAAGGCCGGGCGCTTAACCGCCGGGTGGAGTTTGTTGTTATCGGGGAACTGGGTAAGTAATACTGCCGTGCAGGATCACGGGGGCTCATATTGAGCCCCCTTTTAATTTTATGCCAAGTTTGACAGTCAGGGGAAATTACCTATGCTGAACTGAAAGGAGGTTAATGGAAGCGAGTATCAGTTCGATTACCGGTGCGGACCGGATAAAATCCAACATCCAGGGGATGAAAGGCTGGCTCAAGCTCCTGGGGATCGTGCAGATTGTTGCCGGGATTCTGCAGGCGCTGACGCTTTTCGGCATCTTCTGGGCATGGCTGCCGATCTGGCTGGGCATTATTCTTAACGGTGCAGCGAACAGGGCGGGTGAGTATGGGGAAAAGGGTGATGAGCAGGCGCTGGCGGAGTTTACCAGTAAGCTGAAACTCTATTTTATCATCAACGGGGTGATGATGATCATCTCGCTGGCGGTGGTGGCGCTGGCGCTGATGGTGCTTGGTCTGCTGGCAATTCTGGGGGTGATCAGCCTTCCCAGCCTGATAGAACGTTTCCGGGATTAGAATCCGGGAACTGTCGGAACCGGCTTTATTCAGCAGAGGAGCGCTGTTCGGCGAGCCAGCGTTCGAGCGTCAGGTGCCAGGATTTTGTCTCATCGCCGATGGTCTCACCGTCCCAGCGGGCAAGAACCCGGTCGCCTTCAATTGCCACGACCAGCGGCGGGCTGTCGGTCCAGTCGTAATAGGCAAAGTCGGCAAGATTTTCCACAGTAGCGTTCGGTCCGTCAACATAGCGCACCTGATAGGGCAGTCCCAGCCGGGCGAGAACCTGCTGTGCCTTGCTGCAAAGTTTACAGCCTTCACGGGCAAAGATGTGAAACTCCATTTTACCTCCTTTTGCTCAGGATATTTTGTTCAAAATTAACCACGAGGTGACCCAAGTCAAGATAAAATTGATTTTCGGAACCTGAACAATTCGGTTGCCGGTCTAATAAAATATGATGAGCGGTATTGCGCTGTTTGCCGGCGGCTGTTTCTGGTGTCTGGAGTATGTGTTTGAATCACTCCCCGGAGTGCTCCAGGTGACATCCGGCTATACCGGCGGTTCAATCCGCAATCCCACTTACGATCAGGTATGCTCGGGCAGAACCGGTCACTACGAGGCGGTGCGGATTGAATATGATCCGGAACAGATCGGCTATGAACGGCTGCTTGAGATATTCTTTCAGAATGTTGATCCGACCGATGATGACGGGCAGTTTGCCGACCGCGGTCCCCAGTACCGGACCGCGATATTTTATCAGGATTCACTCCAGCGCCAGCTGGCAGAGGAGGCGGTAAGGCGCCTGGAGGCGGCGAAGATCTTCCGCAAGCGGATTGTCACCCGGATTCAGCAGGCGGGTGAATTCTATCCGGCGGAGGAGTATCATCAGGATTTCTACCGCAAATGTCCGGCGCGGTTTCACTCCTATCATCAGAGTTCAGGCAGACCGGTTTATGTGGACAGAGTCTGGGAGAAGCATCCCTATTTCCGGCTTTTTCCCGAGCGTTCCGGTTACTGGCGCGGTTACCGCAAACCGGCACCTGAGATACTGAAAGAGATTCTTACCCCGCTTCAGTTCCGGGTGACCCAGGAGCAGGGAACTGAACCGCCGTTTAATAATGAGTTCTGGAACGAGAAGCGGGCCGGCATCTATGTGGATGTGGTTTCGGGCGAGCCGCTCTTTTCTTCCCGGCACAAGTTTGATTCCGGCACCGGCTGGCCCAGCTTCTATCAGCCGCTGGTTGCGGAAAATATCGTCACCCGTGAGGATCGGAGTCATAATCTGCTCCGGACGGAGGTCCGGTCCCGTTATGCCGACTCCCATCTCGGTCATCTTTTTGATGACGGTCCGCCCCCCACCGGCAGACGCTACTGTCTGAACTCGGCAGCCCTGCGCTTCATTCCCGAGGAGCAGCTGGCACTCTACGGCTATTCCGCCTTCAGTTCCGGCAACAAATAAAGAAGACGGGGCGGAGAAAAACCGCCCCGTCTGGTTTTTATCCTTTTGACGCCTCAGCGCCCGAGGAGGAGCTTCACCGTCTGGCGGTGCTCACCGGCACGGAACCGGCAGAAGTAGACACCGCCGGCAAGGACCCGACCCGTCTGATCCGCCCCATCCCAGGTCAGCCGGTAGACCCCCGGCATCTGTACCGAGTTGACCAGTGTCCGCACCACCCGGCCGGAGAGGTCAACGATCTGCAGACTGACCGGTCCGGGTGTTGCCAGCGAGTAGCGGAGCACAGTTCGGCGCTGGAAGGGGTTGGGTTTCGGCGGATCGAGCCGGGTTACAAGCGGTGTCACCGTCTGCTGCTCCGGTTCGCGGTGCTCCTCCAGCCCGACCGCCGGCTCCGGCTGCCAGAAGCCGACAAGCGCCAGCAGGTTCGTACCGGTCATCCTGCCGGTAGCGGTCTGAGCGATGGTGGCACCACAGCGGTAATTACCGCTCATAATTCCGCCACTACCTGCCACCACCTGCCAGTCACACCGGTAAGGCTGGGCTGAGAGGAACGCTGCCCCCAGCGCCAGTGCCAAAAGCAGCCGTTTCATCTTTACCTCACAGTTTTCGGAGCTTTCATCTGCTCATACCGGGTTCTGCCGGCAGCGGTGCGGAAGTTGATGCCGTCCGCCTTCCCCTCCCGCTCCAGCTGGTCCATACAGCCGGAGAGGAACTCATCATCCAGCATCCGGCCGGCGAGCGCACCGGTCTTTTTCTGCTCCACCGGCATCAGCCTTCTGATCACCTCGGCTGAGACATCAGCCCGCTCACCGGTCACGAGCCAGTAGACCCTGGTGCCCGGTCTGCCGCCGATGACAAACCGGTTGCCCTTTACATCCTCAAGGAGATAGACCTCTGAGGTGCCGACGCCGGTGAGCTGGACATGGGGGTTGCGGTTGAGTGCGGAGAAGTAGTCGGGCAGGTTGACCTCGGCTCTGCCCGAGGCATCAAGGGTCACCACACCCCGGTAGATGTTGAGCATCTCCGGACCCTCAACGAAGTAATGGTTGAGGATCTTGCCGTAGGGGTCAAGCGGATGGTCGATCGTAAAGCTGCCGCCTGCCTTGGACAGGGTGCCGCAGCGGAGCTGGTTGGAGGCGGTGGCGGTCTGGCCGTTGAAGGCGGCGGAGTTGTTGTAGCCGAAAGGCACTACGGAACCGTAGTTGGTGGTAAAGCTGTAAGGAGCTGCCGAGGTGTCACACCAGCCGCAGGTAACGGCACCTGAGGCACTTGCAACTGACGCGAAACCGCACAGAGCCGCCGAGTTCATACCACTGGCAGTATTGCGCTCGCCGGCAACCACCGACCAGCTGCCGCTGGCGAGATTGGAACTGCCCCCCAATACGGCTGAATACGAGCCGAAGGCGTTGTTGTTGGCACCGCCGGTAATACAGGCATAGTTGTTGTTAGTTCTGTTGTTATATCCACCACCGATTGCGGACCAGGAACCAGGGGCGGAGTTGCTGTCGCCACCGGCAACCACCGCCTCGGTGCCACTAGCGGTATTCCAACGACCGCCGCCGATAAAGGCATCACCACCGCTGGCGGTATTTCGGTATCCGCCACAGACGGCTGAATTTACGGCAGAGGCAATGTTTGCACCGCCGCCAGCAACAGTGGAGTTCAAGCCCTGTGCCGAATTGTTCCCACCGCCGCCGACGAATGCCCCAATATTGCTGGCAGTGTTGTTACTGCCACCACATACGGTTGCGCCCGTATTGCTGGCAACATTGTTCTGGCCTCCGAGAATCGATGCGTAGGGAGCGGTTGCGATGTTACGGTAACCACCAGCCACAATTACCGCGGTGTCAACGTCATCGTTTCCGGCGACGTTGCCCTGACCGGCGAGGATACCGCCCAGATAGCCGGTGACGGTATCACCATAGCCGTTGCCGACGAAGCCGTACATCGAGTTGACAATATTGCGGTTACCATTGACCACCGTGGACATGGTGTTCCGGGCTGAATTCATGAGGCCGTTGCCGATTAGAGCGTGGTTGCCCTTGGCGGCGTTATTGATACCGCCCAGAACGGTGGAGTACATCATATTGTAGCCGCTCGTCCCGGTTGTGCAGTAGACGCCGAAGTTGATGTGGGTGTTGCGGGCCAAGCCATGCAGGACATTTCCGGCACCACCCCGGGCAATGCCCAGATACCGGATGGTGAAGAGCACCGAGTCCTGAGATTCGCGGACCCAGTCCTGATCACCAGTGCCGGTCCCGACACTGTCATTTCTCGGTGCCCAGGCCGAGCCGGTCCACTTCAGTACCTGCCCGACGGTGGCACCCATCTGGTTGATGTCGGCACCGGTGATCGTGCCATCCTGAATCTTTGCTGAGGTAACGGCATTGTCCGCCAGATCCGCAGTCTGCACCTGACCGTCGGTGATCATCCCGCTCGTCACCGAGTTTGCCTGTCCCTCGTTCACATACCGGCCATCCAGACCGGTAACGGTGTAACCGCCAACCCGCTGCGCACCACCCGCACTGTCAACATAGGTATGGGTGTGATTCGCCCGGGCAAAGTAGGTCGTGTCCCGGCCCTGAAAGAGATCGGCGTTGGCCGCCCGCTCGGTCAGAAAGGCATAGGCAGAGGAGACGATCCGCAGCCGCGGCGTCAGCTCGGCACCCGCACCCACCTGGAGCGAGAGATAGAGCACTCCCGCATCCGGAAGAGAGGTAATCGGGGTGATTGAACCCAGCAGCACCGAGAACAGCCCGTTGCGGACCAGCACGGTCTGTGCCTCGGTCCAGAACGGTGTGCCGCCGGTCTCCTGGGTGTAGAGCCGGAAGGTGAGCTGGTAGTTGCCATCCGGGACCGGATTGCCCAGACTGTCGGTCAGCCGGCCCTGATAGGAGAGCAGGCGGGGAATGGTGATCGCATCGGTGTTAGCGATCAGCGGCTCTCTGCCCACGGTAGCCTGAGAACCGGGCACTACTGCCGAAGGCTCACCCGCCTGGACGATACCCGCGATCAGGGTGAGCATGAGTGCCAGCATCATTTTTATGTGCATAGCACCTCCTTTTGGTTTTTAGTTTTAAGGTTTACCTTACTCACCTCTGGTCAGGGGGGAGTCTGACCAAACCATGGAAATATATCTTTCTAAAATCGGTTGTCAATATTTTTTGGGGGGGCGTTACTCCCGGATGTCGTAGACCGCACCGAGGTTGGTGGCGGCGACACCCTTGAGGGTGAATTTCAGCCCACCGGCGATGAAATGCTCGGGATCATCCATCATCGAGAAAATCTGCAGATGCTCCCGCTCGTCATTGAAGATCCAGAGCGCCAGCGCCGGTGTATAATCCCGGAGCGTTTTCCGCTGCTGGAAGATTTCCCGGGACACGGTCCGGAAGTCGGTGATCCTGTCGCCGAAGCCGGCGGTGTCCACTGGCAGAGGCAGGTCAGCAAACGGGATAATAATCGTCTTATAGCGCCGGACCAGTTCCGGGTCCTCGAGCAGCCGGCAGAGCTGGAGCAGGGTCTGATGCAGCGGAGAACCTTCATACTTCAGCCCCTTGAGCTCAATCAGGGTGTCATGTCTAGCAAAGTAGCAGCGCCGGTCCGGATAGCGCAGGGTCAGGGCGGGATTGAAGATGCCGAGGTTCCGGCAGTAGACCACCGGTCCGTCAAGAGTCAGCCGGTTATAGGAAAATCCGTTGCCGAAATGATCACAGAAGACCAGTGCGTTGTTCAGGCCCGCCCGCTTCACCGTTTTGTGCACCGTCGCGCTCACCCCGCCGTAGGTATGATACTCGCGCCAGAGCGGCGGCAGGGCAATTCCCGCAAGAAAGAGCAGGCACAGCACCAGCGCGCGGGGAAAGAACCGGTGCAGGGCGGTTCTTTCTGCCGGCAGACCGAAGGTCCGGTGCAGCAGTTCGGGCAGGGTTATCAGCCCGCGGGCTCCAAGCAGGAGGAGTGCGGCTGAGGACTCATAAAGAAAGCGCGGTCCGAAGCAGAGGTTGTGAAACCAGTAGAAGAAGTAGGCGACAAGCAGGGAAAGGAAGGTGGCAAAAAGGAGTCGGTCATTTCTGTTCTTTGTGCCACGGGCAAGTGGGATGAGGATGAGCAGCAGGGCAGGAAAGGGCAGTTCAAAGAGAAACTTGTTCAAAAGGTTCAGATTGTTGCCGGTATTCATCAGTCCCTGGTAAGGGGTGTGCGGCGGACCCCAGCCCGAATGGCCGAAGCCGATCTCATGCCCCGGACCCCACTTGACCACATAGCCGAAGAGCGTCGGACTGCCATTGGCAAGCCAGTTGTAGACAAACACCAGGCTGGTCAGGGCAAAGGTGGCGAGAAGTAGAATCAGCAACCGGAGGAAATACCGTCGGGGTGCGCGGAAAAAGATTATCAGGCTGTAAATCGCAAACGGCACGCCGAGCGCCAGTGCGGTATAGGGCCGGATATTGGCAACCAGCCCGAGACAGCTGCCGGCAAGGAGCGGATTGAGGGGCGAGGACTGACGGAGCGTCCGGAAGAAAAACAGCAGAAACAGGCTGGCAAAGAGCAGGGCTGAGGCGTGGTTCATGTACTCCGAGGACATGTTGAAGATGAAGGGCGAGGCGAGGCCCAGCAGCGCGCCCAGCCTGCCGGTGCGTTCGTCATAAAGCTCCTTTCCCAGAAGATAGATCACCGGCAGGGTCAAGGTGCCGAGGAGCGGATTGAGTAGCCAGGGCGCTTTCAGAAAGACAAAGAGCATCAGCAGAAAGGAGTGGAGCCAGGGATACTGGGAGTACCACCGGCCGTTGTTGATGATGTGGGTGTAGTCAAAGAAGTCGGGAAAGGGTGGTGAGGTCAGATGGATTCGGCCGGTGGCAAAGATTCGCGCCTGGAACAGCTGGGAGATTGAATCCTGAACATGGGGCAAATGTTCAAAGACAAACCAGGAGATCAGACCGGTCAGGACCAAAAAAAGCAGGCAAACCAGCAGGAGAAACCGGCGGGCAGGCAGGTTCATCAGCCCGCGGTAGAGCCGGTTGAGGGGTGTGTCGGCAAACCGCAGTCCGGGATACAGGGCAAAGAGCAGGAGCGCAAAGCCGGCGCTGGCAAGTGAAAGGTAGAGCACCAGCTGGGCGCCGGTCTCATGCTGTTTGGCGGTATCAAAGTCAAACGGGTAGAGGCTGAAAAGGAGCAGGGCAAGGGCAAGGACAAACGGCAGGGCGGTGTCGAGCCGGCGGAATGGAGCAATGAGCGCCCGGCGGAAACCGGGGAAAGCCAGTCCGAACAGGAGCAGAAGTACCAGCAGTCCGGCAACGAGCCAGAGCACCGGGAAGTAGTATGCCTCATCCGGTTTCATTCCGGGCAGGCGGAAGAAGACGCTCGGCAGTCCGGTCAGCTGCCAGTGGTCACCCCAGAGCCAGCGTTTGCCGGTGTAGTTGTTCAGTCCGGCAAGAAAGATAAAGATACCGCCCAGGATGCCGGCTGGTATCCGCAATACGACGGTCAGTGCGCGAGAAAGCCGGGTTGGTGCGGTGCTTCCCGCCGGCGCAATCTGTCTTTTTTTCTCCTGATGGCGTGCGATGGGGAATTATAGCCGGCAGCCGGTCAGAATCAAATCAGGAGCCGGAAACCGGGATGACCGCCGGAACCGGAGTCAGATTCTCAAAATCCACCAGATAGAGTGCGCAGCGAATCCGGCTGTCCGGAAAATCCGGACCGAGGCGCAGCTGAAGCCGGACTGCGGCGGTGAGCTCGTCAAGATGGTTGTTGATCACCGATTGGGTCGAATCGGCCTTGACCTCACCAATCAGATAATAACATGGAACCGGCTGTTCGGGGTCAAAAAAGAGGACCTGAAAGGTTTTCATTTTTTTAAATTGCGAGATGGCTGAGATTTTTGCCATTTAACAATATGCTAAAGTTATTAGATTGTGCCTCTTGTTTTAGTAATTTTAAAATATCGCGCTGATGCGGCTTAAGTGCTTGAGGTTTGAATTGACAACCGCTTGTTAGTTTAAGCATAGGGGACGGTAGATATTTTTGATCCCCGATCCGCACATTTTTAAGATTCACAAGAAGAATCATCTTCAATAACCCATCCTTGATGTCGTCAATAGATGGAATAACGTTATTACGGCTGTGCTTGCATTCAATCAACCGTATTTTTCTGTCACGGAGTTCAACTTCATCACAGGTGAAATAATACATCCCCCCAAGGTAATTTCTAATAGTCAATGTTGCCTTTTTGCCAGAAACTGATTCTTTGGGTTGAATAGTTACGCTTTCTCGATATTGAGCATGCTGAGCCTTGGTCCGTGATGCAGCGATGAAA
Organism: candidate division WOR-3 bacterium; assembly: GCA_039801085.1. NCBI lineage: Bacteria > Pseudomonadati > Caldifarciminota > Caldifarciminota bacterium. The sequence goes on from JBDRTY010000002.1 coordinate 253,541, forward strand.
TTTTCCCGTCCCCTACTTAATTCACTAATTATTTTTTGCGCGCTTTCTGTTGAGTGCATCTGCACCCCAGTTTGTTCAGATATTGTTTTATATGCTCTTAATGCGCGGTGTGCAATTATGCCAACCTGCTCCAGCTGTTCTAAATTCCAGTGCAAGGCATCGGACTGATATGATAGAAGTTTGTTAATTTCTCGGAGGATGTGGTTTATTGCAAAACGCTGGTTTGTAATTTTATTTTTGTAATTTATATTGCGTTCTGCATTATCATAGTAGGAGATTATAACATAAACCCCTAAAAGACTCATCAAGGAAACGGTATCCCACTGGAGAAAATCCCGGTCACCATCAGCACCCTCATCCTTGTAAACCGGGATTATGGTAATCTTGCGACCCGGGAAACTTAATGTATCATATACGCGAGCATAAGGATAAGAGCGGGTTCGTTTTGGTGAAACCCACCAGCTGACCGCTAATTGGTTCTGGCTTTTGAATGTAATGAGGAAAGCGCCCTGCTGTTTTAACGCTTCGCCAATACTCTGAAACAAGTAAGATTTCAATTCACGGGTAAGATAAGGTTTATATTTAAGTCCGGTGATTTCAGCTGATACATCCATACTTTCCGCCTTTGCGTATTATTATTTCAAATGTATCACCATGATGGTCCATTGTCATTTGTCCTGAAAAACCTAACTTTTTTGATATTATCGGTAAAAGCGATTTCTTGATTTCAATTCCAATGCTATTACGACCCAACTGCCGTGCAACCTTCATTGTTGTTCCACTGCCGACAAATGGGTCAAGCACGGTTTCACCAACATAAGAGAAGAGTTTGATAATTCGGTAGGGCAGTTCCTCTGGGAAGGCGGCAATTTCCTTTTCAAGGGGAGAGCCGGGGAGGACATTTACCATTTCCCAGAGAGTCATGTACCACTTGTTATCAGAAAATTCTTTTAAATTGATCCGCGATGCTTCTCTGATTTCACGAGGTATTGTTTGATAATTAAATTTCCCTTTTTGAAATATAATAATGCTTTCAAGCAGGTTGTCGGGATAAAAATACATGGGGTATGGATTTTGCAGTATTACGCCACTTCTTCGGCTAATTCGCAAATAGCCGTCAGGTTTTTTCCAAATGATCCGGTCTCGGTATCGGAAACCAACGCTTTGGAATATTTTAATTGCATCAGCGACAATGGGAAATTTTTCGCCGTTAACAAGCATGTCATCAATGTTTAACACCGCAATCCGACCTTCTTGGAGTACGCGAAAAGTTTCTTTGGCCATTCTTCTGAGTACCCCCAAATACTGGCCATAGTTTTTAAATAACCCTTTGTAATCAAATGGAGCATTGAAATAAGGTGGCGATGTAACCATTAGATGCACACTTTGGTCGGGGATTTCGGGCATTGCCATACAGTTGCCGATGATTAGTTTATGATGGGTTTTGGGGTAAATGTGATCAAACTCAAACTTTGGGGAAACGGTATTATTCTTAGTTTTAATGTCCATCTTTGATTGTTATTGGGATTATACAAGTCTGTTTTACAGATGTCAATCTGCCCACAGTTAAAATTTGGGCAAGAGCATGAATGGGGCAGTGTAAAACAGGCTGTTTTAATTGCGCCATTAAATTATTAGAGTCAGCAATCATGATAAATTTAACAGTTGAGCAACGATTCTAGCGGGAAAATTGATTTAAGATTTTTAATATGAATATATTACAAAATTGGTCTTCTCATTTTTGGGGTATCCCCCCGGCAGTTCCCTATACGGTGGAGGTCAGGGGTTTAGTTGCGGTGGGGACGGCAGAGGGGTTGGGAATGTAAGTTGCTGTTTTTATTAGCGGTTATGTTTTAGATTATGCCGGGAAATGGCATCTGTTTCCGGTTATGGTGGTTGTTTGTATCGTTTATTTTTTTATATTTGTGGTATTTGTGGGGATGATATGAGCTTTATAACCGTTTATAACAGCTTTGGTGGTGATGATGATTTAAAATATTGGTGATGGTGGAAGGCTGGATGCGGGTGGTGGTGGTTCGGTGGTGGCGATCTCGAGCCGGAACTGTCGGCCATAGGGCTGGTAGCCGACCGCACGGGCGGTGGCAATCGATGCGGGGTTGAGGTCAGAGGTCAGATAGACCGGTATCCTGCCGGACTTAATCACCGCCCTGGTGGCAAAGGAGAGGCAGGTTTTGCCGTAGCCTTCGCGCCGTTTTGCCGGAATCGTTCCCGGAACAAGCATCTCCGCAATCTGGTCCTGGAGGTGAGGAACCTCCCAGGTGCCGGCAACCGAGACCGGAAGGTCCCCTTCAAAGACCGCATAGCAGGTGCCCTCGGCGATGCTTTTGTCAAGGCAGGTGTCGTACAGTCCGGCGTTCCGGAGCGCCGGTATGTCGGCGGTGGTGAGCGGGCGGCAGGGGTAGAGTTCGACCGCACGGAAGGTGGCGCGGGTGGCAAAGAGGATCGGTCCGGAGAAGGCGCTGACCCGGCCGGAGGCATTGAGGGCGCGGGCAACCGTCTCCAGAATCATCCTTCTGCCTTCGGGAAGGTGGAAGATGGTGAGGGGCATGCGGGCGAACAGTTTTCTGAGCGGTGTTTCCAGTGCCGGCTGGACTGAGATGACACAGCGGCTGCCGGTTGCAATCAGCCAGAGGGCAAAGGGGTTTTCGTAGTGGGGTTCGGGGAGTTCGCGGCGGTTGGAGGGTATGACCAGTGCCCGGCCCGGAGTGACTTTGGCAAGGTCACATTCCAGGTAAAGGGAGAAGAAGCGGTCGAGGAGGGGACGGACCGTTTCAGACATTATTCATCAGTTTTTCTGCGGAAGAGGTCAAGGAAACGGTCTTCGTATAAATGGAAGAGTCCCCAGCGGTCCAGTTCCTCCTTGAGTTCCCTGGCCTTGGAGCGGTCGCGCTGTGCTTCTTCAAAGAGCTGTTCGATGTGTGCCATCAGTTCGTGGGGTTCGGGTTTTTCTGCCGGTTCGGTTCTTTCGCCCGGTTCGCCCTCATCTTCCGGTTCCTCGTTACGGCGCAGTGCTTCAAGGGCAGCGGCGACCCGGCGTTCAAATTCGCCGAGCATCCGGTCGGTTTCGCGGATGCGCTCATCCAGTTCGGTCATGTCGATCGTGGTGTTGAGGATTCTGAGGAAGACTTCGATGATCGCCTTGGAGGCTTTGGGGTTGGGCGCTTCAATCGCATACTGGGGCATGGTGGCGAGGAAGGAGGCGGCAGGGATTTCGCGCGATTTTGCCAGGCCGAGCAGGAGTCCGTTGAGGCCGGAGATTCTGCCCTCCTTGAGCGGTTCAATGCCGAGGCTGATGAAGCGCTGGCGCATCGTTTCATCGGTGGCAACGCCGAAAACCTTTGAGGGCTGGCGGTAGCTCATGGCGGTGGCAAAGGCGGCACCGGTGAAGACGGTGCCGATGCCCGCCTGCTGGGCAACATCGAGGAGTTCGCTGGCAATTCTGATTCCGGCTTCGCCGGCGATCTGGGCTTCACCTTCAAAAATCAATAGCGGCGGTTCGGCAACATAGAAGAGGGTCTGGCGCGGGGGCGGGAGGATGGTGCCGATGCCGTCCCGGACCTCAATTGAGTCGGGCAGGAAGTAGGGGGTGGCGTCAATCTCGGCATAGGGTTCACCGCCGAGCTTGACCCGCAAATAGCTGGCAGCGAGGATGCCGACATGGCCCATGCCGGGCCAGCAGGCAATGAGCAGTGGTGCGTGCACCCTTTTTTCGGAATAGAACTTTACCGGCATACTATAATATTTTAACAGGAAATTACAGTCTTATCAACCAGTTTTTCCGGTAGAGCAAGAGGGCGGGAAGCCAGGTGAGGAGCAGGATGGTGGCGGTGATGAGCGCCAGGCCGATTGGAGAGGGTGAGGGCAGGATGCCGGCGGCAAGGGTTGACAGGACACCGGAGAGCATGAAGACAAGCAGGGGATTGACACCAAGGATGATGAGCGGCCGGGGGCGGATGCGGAGGTGGCAGTCGAGGAGCGAGAAAAGGAGAAAGCCGAGCGCGCTGATGCCGGTGGTGAAGAGGAGATAGGAGGGGGTGATGAGCGGTTTCGAGAGGGGGATGCGGGCTGTGAGCAGCAGTCCGGCAAGAACCAGGGTGATGCCGGCGAGCAGGGTGCGGCGGTTGTCGTCCGGTTTTTCACCGATGAAGGTGCCGAAGAGGATTGCGCCGGACCAGGCGATTCCGCCGAGAATACCGCCCAGCCCGCCGGTCTCGTTTGCCAGCAGCCACTGCCCGTAGCCGGCAAGGGTGAGGAGACGAAAGGTAAGGAGCAGCAGGAGGGCGGCAACGAGCCGGACTGCCGGTCTGAGGAAGATGAAGGGCAGGGAGATGATGCCGGCGGTGCCGATCGCCTGGAGAACCGACCAGTGGGTGAGGAGGGGTTGACGCAGGAGCAGGTTGCCGGCGATGCCGAAGAGGATGAAGAGCAGATAGCGCCTCAGGAAGCGGAGCACAAGCCGGGGTGAGGAGCAGGTCTGCCGGCGCCGGCAGAGCGTGCCGGGGATGACCAGGCCGAGGATGAAGAGGAACATCGGAAAGCCGAGGTCGGGCAGGGTGATGCCGCAAAGGGGCGGGGCATGGCAGAGGAAACGGGGCAGACCGGTGAACTGGTTGATATAGTTAAAGATGATCATCAGGGCGAGCAGGGTGCCGCGGAAGGCGTCAATCGCCTGGTTGCGGCAGGTCCGGTCAGCGGCGGTGAATGAAGGCATTGAGAGCATCCTGGACCTCCGAGAGCCGGAGAAGCCGGGTGAGGAGATAGAAGATGATGACGCCCACGGTGCCGGCAAGCAGAACTTCAACCAGCTGTCCGGTTATGCCGGCGCGGATGGTGCTGGCAGGCAGCCGGACGACGAGCAGGGAGGCGATGCCGGCAGGAAGGGCAGCGCCCAGGGTGCGGAGAAATACGGTATAAACCCGGGGCTGGATCAGACCGGGCTGGCGCCGCTGCAGAAGATAGAGGAGCAGGCTGAAGTTCAAAAGCTGAGTGCAGGAGGCGGCAAGGGGAAAGGAGCGAAAGCCGATGAAACGCATGAAGATGAGGTTGAAGAGGATGTTGACCGTAACGACAAGCAGGGCAATGAGTGCCGGGGTGCGGGTGTTGCCCAGCGCATAGAAGCCGGCAGCACAGTTGCGCACCGCCGCCGCGGGCCAGATGCCGAGGGCGTAGAGGGCGAGCGCCTGAGCGGTGCAGGTTGTGTCCTGCGGGGTGAACCGGCCGTGCTGGTAAATGAGCCGGACAACCGGGACCGCCAGGACAAAAAGGAGGACGGCGGCGGGCAGGGTCAGAACCGAGACGAGGTTGAGGCCGTGGCTGAACTGTTTCTCATCCAGCCGGCTGGTGGCGGTCTGGGAGAGCTGGGCCAGGGCAACGGTGCCGATGGCAACTCCGAACAGGCCGGCAGGCAGGTGCTGGATCCGGTAGGCATAGCTGACCCAGGTTACCGAACCCTGAGGGAGAAATGTCAAGAGAAAGGTATTGACGAGAAAGTTGATCTGCCAGGTTGCCAGACCAAGGACCATCGGCACCCAGCGCCGGAAAACCTGGTGCAGTGCCGGATCGCGGAAATCAAGTGCCGGCTGCCAGCGGTAGCCGAGGGCGTGGAGTTTCGGGACCTGAATCAGAAGCTGAAACAGGGCGCCGAGCATGACGCCGTATGCCATGCCGGTGATCGGATGGATGCCGAGCCGGGTAAGCAGTTGCCAACCAGCCAGCGGAATGGCAATTGAAATCAGGTTGAAGACGGCAGGTGCAACCGCCGGGACGAAAAATGAGCCGGAGGCGTTGAGGATACCCATCGCCCAGGCGGCGAGGGCGACAAAGAGCAGAAAGGGGAACATGATCCGGGTCAGACTGATGGTCAGCTGGAGTTTCTGCGGTTCCGGCCTGAAGCCCCAGGCGATGAGTTTGACAATCTGAGGTGCCAGGATAATGCCGGCAAGGACAATCAGAGTAAGCAGAATGGTGATTGTGTTGAAGAGGCTGGCGGCAAGCCGGCGGGCGTGATCAGCACCACGGTCGCGCCTGGTCTGAACCAGTGTCGGCACAAAGGCGGCGGAAAGGGCGCTTTCGGCAAACAGGTCGCGGAAGAAGTTTGGAATCCGGAAGGCGACATTGAAGGCATCGGTTGCCAGCCCGGCACCGAAGAGCCAGGCAAAGACCGATTCCCGGACAAGACCGCCGAGCCGGGAGATGAGTGTGCCGAGCGTGAACAGCCCGACGCGGCGGGTGAATTTCCGGCTATCCGGAGTTGACTGTTCCGGCATATTGTGGAGTATAATTTGCCGGGCACGGAAAGGCAAATCGGGAATGCGGCGGTTGCATCCGGTTAGAATTATATTATATTGAACCATGCCCAGAGAGAAGCCGAGAGTAATTGAGACAAGCCGGGGCCGGGTGGAGCGGATTCCGGTGAAGACCAGGGTGCTGAATAAGGGTGATGATCTGGTTGCCGAGGTCCGGCGTTATGCGGGCCCGCTGCTTCAGCCGGGCGATATCCTGACGATTGCTGAGAGTCCGGTCGCCGCAGTCCAGGGCCGGGCGATTCCGATTACCGAAATCAGACCCGGTTTCTGGGCGAAGCTGCTGTGGCGGTTTGTCAAGAAGGTGCCTTACGGGATCGGACTGCGCTCGCCCTGGTCAATGCAGTGTGCCATTGATGAGGTCGGGCTGGCAAGGATCCTGCGGGCGGCAGCTGCCGGTTTCTGGGGGAAACTGCGGGGCAGAAGCGGTGATTTCTACCGGGTGGCGGGCAGGCAGGTGGCGATGATTGATGCCGCCCATACCTCGGGCGTGCCGGAATTTTATGAGTGCGTCATACTCGGTCCGAAGGAGCCGGACCGGGTGGCGCAGGAACTGGCGACTGCGCTCGGCTGTCCGGTCGCAATTGTGGATGCCAATGATATCTTCGGCTGCACGGTGGTGGGCGCATCCGCCGGTCTGGATGCCGGTCTGGTTGAGGAGGTAATGCGGGACAATCCGGCCGGTCAGGGGAATGAGCTCACTCCGATTGTGATTCTGCGGCCCGAAGGTAAAAAGTAAAACAGAGGGGGGTAGTATGAACTTTTTTCGCGAGTTCAGGGAATTCGCCCTGCGGGGCAATGTGATCGATATGGCGGTCGGTATCATCGTCGGTGCGGCGTTCGGGAAGATCGTATCTTCGCTGGTCGGGGATGTGATTCTGCCGCCAATCGGGCTCCTGCTCGGTGGAGTGGATTTTTCCAGCCTGGCGGTTACACTCAAGGCAGCAGGCGGGGACAAACCGGCAGTGGTGCTCGGCTATGGCCGGTTCCTTCAGACAGTGGTTGACTTTGTGATCATTGCGCTGGCAATCTTTCTGATGATCGTCAAACCGGTGAATATGCTGAAAAAGCGGCAGCCGGCCGCTCCGCCTTCGCCACCGGCGCCGTCAGCCGAGGAACGACTGCTGGCTGAGATCCGGGACCTGCTTAAATCCCGGACCGGATGAAACCGGCAAATAATTTTTATTGACAGCCGGCTTTTTTCTGTTACTATAGTAATTGACCGGTTTGATACGGGCTAAAACCGGTCCGAGGTTAGTGCCCGAGATTATGCTTGTGGTCCGTTAGGGTCTGCGTCGGTTCCCGCCATAAACGGCGAGTTTGTGCGTAGCCTGTAACGCTTCCCAAGCGCAAACCTTACTGGAGGTATGTAAATGGGTAAGCGCGTGTTTGTGGGAAATCTCCCATTCAGCGCTACCGAAGACCGGCTGCGCGACCTTTTTGGTCAGCATGGCGAGGTGACTTCGGTCGAGATCATCAAAGACAAATTTACCGAGCGTTCTCGGGGATTTGCCTTTGTGGAAATGGCTACCGACGAACAGGCTGCTGCCGCCATTGCCGCTCTGAATCAGACGGAAATGGACGGCCGGCAGCTGACGGTCAATGAGGCACGCGCCCGGACTGAGCGTCCGCCGCGCGGCTCAAGGTAGTCAGCGAACTGCTGCGCAGGTCGCAGAGTAGACGGGGTTCTCCCTTGACTGGCGGGAACCCCGTTTTTATACTAATCCATGCCCGAAGGTGAATCCAAGGTAAAACCGGCCGACACCCTGTGGCAGCGTTGTAACGGGTGCGGTGAAATTATCTACCGCAGGACCCTGGAGTCCAATTTTCATGTCTGTAACCGCTGCGGCTATCATTTCCGGATCGGCCCGGAGGAGTACATCCGGATTATTCTTGATGAGAACTCCTGGGAGGAGCTGGATGCGGAGCTGATTGCCGGGGATCCGCTGCGGTTTCCGAAGTATCCGGAAAAGCTCCGGAAGGCAAGGCAGAAGACCGGCAGGAATGATGCGTTCAGTTATGGCCGGGGCATGTGCGGCAGAATCCCGGTGGTGTTCGGAGTGATGGACTTCGGCTTTATCGGCGGCAGTATGGGTTCGGTGGTCGGCGAGAAGGTAGCAAGGGCGATCCGGCTTGCAAGAAATGATGCCCGGCCGCTGATCATCGTTGCCACTTCGGGCGGTGCCCGGATGCAGGAAGGGATCATCTCGCTGATGCAGATGGCAAAGACTTCAGCCGAGCTGGGACTGCTGCGTCAGGCCCGGGTGCCCTACATTGCGATTCCGGTTGACCCATGCACTGCCGGGGTGATGGCATCATTTGCCTCGCTCGGGGATGTGATCATTTCTGAGCCGAATGCCCTCTTGGGATTTGCGGGTCAGCGGGTGATTGAGGATACGATCGGCGAAAAACTGCCGCCGGGTTTTCAGCGGGCGGAGTTCATGCTCCGGCACGGGCTGGTGGATATTGTGGTCCCCCGCCGGAATCTGAAAGAGACGGTGGTGCGGATTCTTTCGGTTCTGTGGCACCGGCGTAAAGGTCTATGAGCCGGGTTTTGTTAAAGGGGGTTACAAAAACATTCCGGCGCGGTATGGTGGCGGTTGATGGAGTTGATCTGGAAATCAATGACCGGGAGTTTTTCGTTATCCTCGGACCTTCAGGCTGTGGCAAGACGACGCTCTTGAGGATCATCGCCGGGCTGGAGGATCCGGATTCAGGTGAGATTTATATCGGGGAGCGACGGGTGAACGATCTCGCGCCCAAGGAACGGGATATCGCCATGGTGTTTCAGAACTATGCGCTGTATCCGCATATGACCGTGTATGAGAATATGGCGTTTGCCCTGCAGCTCAGAAAGTTACCGAAAGACGAAATCCGACGCCGGGTAGAGGAGGCGGCAGCAATTCTCGGCATCGAGGAGCTGCTGAGTCGCAAACCCGCAGAGCTTTCCGGCGGTCAGCGGCAGCGGGTGGCAGTAGGGCGGGCGATTGTCCGGCAGCCGCAGGTGTTTCTGTTTGATGAACCGCTTTCCAACCTGGATGCCAAGCTGCGGGTTGGAATGCGGGCAGAGCTTGCCCGGCTGCATCAGCGGTTGCAGACAACCATTATCTATGTCACCCATGATCAGGTGGAGGCGATGACACTCGGACAGCGGATCGGGGTAATGAATGCGGGGCGAATGGTACAGGTTGCGGACCCGCTTACCCTTTACAACCGGCCGGTGAACCGGTTTGTTGCCGGATTTATCGGTTCACCGCCGATGAATCTGGTTACCGGTGTAATTCAGTCCTCTCCCCTGCGGTTTGTGAGTCCCGGTTTTACGATCGAACTGCCCGCAGCGGTGGCAGGGGCGGTTAAGCCGGAGCAGGCGGTAGTCCTGGGAATCAGACCGGAGGATGTGCGGATCGACCAGTCCGGTCCGGTGTCGGCGATCGTTGAGGTGAATGAGCAGCTGGGGAATGAGGCGCTGGTTTATCTGAAGCTGAAAAGGGAAAGTTTTATTGTGCGCACCAGCCCGCACGCAGCACCGGGTCCCGGAATCCGGGTGCAGCTGAATTTTGATCCTGGAAAAATCCATCTGTTTGATGCCGATTCCGGCAGCCGGCTGAATTAGTCCCGGCGGTGGCGGGAAAAGAATTCCCAGATGAGCGCAGTGGCATTGAGACGGTTAATGTGGGGACCATAATGGCGGGACCGCTTCTTGCCGCCGGGCCAGACATGACCACCACCGATTATTTTATAAAGAATGACTTCGGCACCGCCGGTATAGGTTAGGCAAATTATTCCCGGTTTATCGTCCTCAGTCGCTGGCAGGCTTTCGATTCGAATCCTGGTAGCGCGGTTTGTTTCTGACCATAACCGGACGGTTGCCTCCACACCCAGTACCCGACCACGGGGTCCGGCAATTCCCACCTGACCACCATCATAGGGTACAAATGGATCGGCAGTGCCGTTGAACATCAGTACCGGCAGGGGCGTGGATAACGGAAACCGGTGGGCAAGGTTTTCGGGCAGGGCAGCGGCAACGGTGGCGATGGCAGCCAGCCGGTCGGCAATTTCACAGCCGAGCCGGTGGCACATCATACCGCCATTGGAGATGCCGCAGGCATAGATTCTGGAGCGGTCGATCGGCAGCCTGCCGCCGATGGTGTCAATCAATGCAGCAATGAAGCCGGCGTCGTCAATGTTTTCGCGCTGGGAGCGGTATTTAGGCACATCCCGGCCGTCATTCCAGTGACGATTAACCGCCTCCGGATAGACAACGATGAATCCGGCAGAATCTGCCAGCCGGTTGAAGCCGGTCAGCCGGGCAACCGAAGCGGGCGTGCCACCACCGCCATGCAGGACAAATACCAGAGGTAACGGCCGGTTGGGAGAAAGGTTTCCCGGAAGGTGCACCAGGAACCGGCGTCTGATGCCATTATGGATTATTGAATCCCGGGTATCACCTGACAGCAGCGGGGTTTTAGTTCTTTCCGCCAGGCCGATACCTGCAAGTAAAAGCAGAACCAGGAGGGTAAAAATCGTTATATATATACCGCTGTTCATTAATTCACTTTACTATCTTTTGTGACGGTAATCAAGAAATAAAAAGACGCCCGTGAGGGCGTCTTTTAGATTGCAGTTCCGGGAAATCAGTCCTCGGCAACGATAGTGATCTCCTTTGCCTTGGACTTCTCGGACTTCGGCAAGACCAGCTCCAGGACACCTGCCTTGTAGGATGCCTTTGCCTTGTCGCCCTCGACCTCTGCCGGGAGCGTCACCGTGCGCTGGAATTTGCCGTAGACCCGCTCCTGACGGTAGTAGGTCCGGCTCTTTTTCTCACTCTCAAATTTCCGTTCACCGCTGATCGTCAGGGTGTCGCCGGAAAGACTGACCTTGATATCCTCCTTATTCATTCCCGGCAGTTCGGCGCGGACGACGATGGCATCCTCAGTTTCCTCAATATCCAAGGGCGGAGCCCAGTAGGTTTCTCCCCGCTCCCGCGGCAGGCGTCCGAATACCGAGTCAAAGAGCCGGTCCAGCTCATCCCGGAGTGACACCATCTCCCGGAACGGATCCCAAGTCGTCAGATGCTTTGCCATTTTCATCACCTCCTTATTTTAGTTTCTGCTTTCACCTATTTAGACCGCCGGTTTTGAATATGGTTTCACAGTAAAAATCTGCTCAAGGGGCATACGGGCAACCTCGAGTGCCAGTTGTTTTACCTGATCGGGATGGGGATTGACCATTGAATTGAAAATTTCCGGTCGCACGGAAAGTTTCACCTGCCGGCCGTGCGGAGCAGAGAAATGAATCCGGCAGAACCGCCGGGCGGTCTGATGCCGGATGTTGCCTTTGCCCATCGTGCAACCGGCACCGAGCTGGACGCCATCAATTACACACCGGACCGGAGGTTTCGGAGGGCAGAATACGGTAGCGCAGATATGAAATGGAGAGCACTTGAACCGGCGCCGGGCATAAATGCCGGCACGGAGACCGATGATCAGCCAGGGTCCGAGATGGCCGTGGAACCGGGCGGCATTTTTCAGCAGCAGGGTATTAATCACTAATGGATTATAATTTGATTTCCGTAACAGGCAACTGTTGACCTCAACTGGTATTCAGTTAAAATTAGCCTGCTTTAACAATGTTTAATACACCTAACATTAACCGGTCCTCGTCTCTGGGAGAAAGTCAGGAGGATTATCTGGAGGCGATTCTGATTCTGGAGAAGGACCACCGGACCGTAAGGGTCAAGGATATTGCCGGATTGCTGGGGGTGAGTCGTCCCTCAGTGGTGGTGGCACTTGCCGCCCTTGCCGGCAAGGGGCTGATCAGACACGAGCATTACGGCGGCGTGGAACTGACACCGACGGGGAGAAAGGTGGCGGAAACGGTCTATCAGCGCCATCAGCTGCTGGTGACATTCCTGCGCCGGATCGTAGGGGTAAGCGCTGCTGTCGCTGAAGCTGATGCCTGCCGTCTGGAACACAGCCTTTCGCCGGTGACACTTAACCGGCTGAGGGTGCTGATATCGAGAATGAATGTCAGTCGCCCCGGGACGAAAGATGAGTGAGAATTTCGTTTTTGCGGTAGTTCTGAGTGCGCTGGCAGCGGTAAGTACATTTTTGGGAAGTCTGATCGGTCTGGTGGTGCGCCGACCGGGAGGCGGATTCATGGGATTCAGCCTTGGGTTTTCCGCCGGTGTAATGATGTTTGTCTCGTTTGCCGAGTTGCTGAGCACAGGAATCAGCAACTGCGGGTTTGTGCCTGCAACTGCGGCATTTTTTGCCGGTATCCTGCTGATGTTTCTCATTGATCTGGCGGTGCCGCATGAGTTTATCAGTGAGCACAAGATCGATTCCAGGACTTGTCCGGAAATGGCAACGGCACCACCCGGAAAAGGCTGGCGTTATCGTCACGGTCAGCAGCCGGCATTAGAGCCCACACGGTTATTGAGGCTGGGTCTGCTGGTTGCGCTGGGAATCGGACTCCACAATTTCCCGGAGGGGATGGCGACCTTTGCGGGGGCGATCAGGAACCGCAAGCTGGGAATTGCGATCGCAGCAGCAATTGCTCTGCACAACATCCCCGAAGGGCTTTCCGTGGCAGTGCCGGTGTTCTGCGCTACCGGTTCCCGGCGGCGGAGTCTGCTCTGGTCGGCACTTTCCGGAACCGCCGAGCTGGCGGGTGCCCTGGTAGCGGCGGGAATGCTTATGCCATTTCTTAACGAAGCGCTGCTGAATCTGCTGCTTGCCGGCGTGGGTGGGCTGATGGTGTTCATTGCCTTTGATGAGCTGATTCCCGGTTCTTACGCCTACGGTCATGAGCATCTGAGTGTCGCCGGCGTTATTTCGGGGATGATGCTGATGGCGGCAAGTCTGGTTGTGTTCAAGTAGTTATGGAAGGTTTCGAGCAGGTGCCCAAGTCAAATCCCCCCAGACGCGGGGTAATTTTTCTTCTCGTCGGCGGTGTGGTTCTGTTTTTAGCCGTTATTGCGGGACTGAAATTACAGAATTGGAAACGGCACGACGGAGTGCAAACGGTATGTGCCCCGCTGCTTCCTTTCCCGGAATCCACTTACTATGGCGGTGACCGGTTGCAGAAAGGGGAAGTGCTCGCCGGACTTTTGAGCCGGTGGTGTATCGACTCCGGGCGGATTAATGCGATTTATCATGCGCTGGGGAAGGCGGATTTCAATTTCCGCAGGATGACACCGGGCGATTCGGTGACGCTGATTTATCAGGGGCTGGAACTCAGCGGGATTGATTACCACTCCAGTCCGGTGGTGAGTTATGCGGTCCGGTTTGACAGTACCGGTGCTGTATCAGCCGAGAAGGTTATCAGGCCGGTGGACACGGTCAAGTGTGTGATCCGCGGGACAATAGAAAATTCGCTCTGGAATTCACTGCTGAAGCTGGGTGGGACGCCCGAGCTGGTGGTGGAGTTTGCCGAGATCCTGCGTTATGACATTGACTTCTTTACCGAATGCAATAATGGTGATACCTTTGAACTGCTTGCCGACCGGCTGGAAGTGGATGGCCGTTTTTACCGGTTCGGCCGGGTTTATGCGGTGCATTACCGGAGCCGGACCGACAATGTCTACGGTTTCTACTACCAGGATCCCACAGGACGGTGGGATTACTATAATGAAAAGGGACAGTCGCTGCGCAAGACAGTACTGAGGTCTCCGCTGTCTTTTGCCCGGGTGTCATCCTATTTCGGGATGCGGTTTCATCCGATTCTGCGGGTGGTCAGGCCGCATCACGGGGTTGACTATGTGGCACCGCGCGGGACGCCGGTGAGTGCGATTGCTGATGGCGTGGTTACCATGGCGCGCTGGAATGGCGGTTATGGCAAGATGGTGGAGATAAAGCACAGTGGTGGCCTGGTGTCCCGATACGGACATCTTTCGGGCTACGGATCAGGGATTAAGGTGGGAAGATTCATCCGGCAGGGGGCAACAGTGGGCTATGTCGGTGCAACCGGGCTGGCGACCGGACCTCATCTCCACTTTGAAATCCGGCAGAACGGCAAGCCAGTTAATCCGCTCAAGGTGATTCCCCCGCGCGCCGAGCCGGTACCCGCCCGTTACCTTGCCGATTTTCAGGCGGTGCGCGATCGCTATCTTGCGATTATACGCACTGCCGGCCGGTCTCCTGCCGATACTTCAGCCTCATTGAGCCACGGTCAGCCGGGTTTTTAGATAGAAACTTCTGCCCGGCAGGGGATAATTACGGATCAGTTCGTAGTGCCGGTCAAGCAGATTCTGAACCCCGGCGCTGATGGCAAGGGAAACCGGGTTGATTTTATGATTCAGGCTGATGCCGAGATCAAGGATCAGGTAACCGGGCAGCGTATCGGTGTTGGTCGAATTGGCAAAGCGGGCTGTGGCACCGGTTGTGCTCAGCTGCAGCCGGAGCGCAGTCTTCGGTAAACGCAGCGGTTCCAGCCAGATACTGGCGCTGCCAGTCAGCGGTGGGCGGTAAGGTATCAGGGTGCTCTCTGCCCGGCACTCCTGAAGTGTCAGATTGCCATCAAGGCCGAAGCGAGAAAACTCAATGCCCGGTTCCAGTTCCAAACCCCGAATCCGCACCCGGGCGATGTTGACCGGCTGCCAGACAAAGCTGGTATCGGCAACCCATTGAATCAGGTCCTGAATTCGGGAGTAAAAGGCGGTAAGCCGGAGAGCGCCGCCGGGCAGTTTGATACCAATGCCGGCATCGTAGCCGGTTCCCCATTCCGGTTTGAGATGGGGATTACCGCGGGTCCACGGGTCTTCGGGCCAGAACAGTTCGTTGAAGCTGGGAGCGCGGAAGGAGCGGTTGACGCCAGAGTAGAAGCTCAGGAGCGGGTGCGGGGTCAGCGTCACCGCCAGACGGGGACTGAGGGCACCGATGGTGGCAACCGCATCCGGATGCCGGTTCTGCAGGATTTCGTAGCGGAGTGCGGGTGAGAGCTGAAACAGTGCGCTCCTGAGACCGCTTTCAATATAACCGGCGGCGTTAAGCCGGGTGGGACTCCCCACGGTAGTGCTCTGCGCCTGTTCCTGACCGGCTTCAACGCCGGTCAGCAGATCGCAGGTGACGGGTCCGAATGCCCGATCGAATTCGTGATTAAGATTTATTCCGGTATTCCACAGTTTATGGGTGTCGCTGGCGGTGAAATACGGGTCCGGGTTGTGATAGCGTTCATTACGCCGGCCGTGGTAAAGTCGTGCACTGATTCTTCCTGCCGGACTTTCGAGCAGGTCATATCCGGCGATGACCAGCAGCTGTTCATCATCGAGCCGGGCGCTGTCGCTGGGAAAGGTGACAGGTCCGGGGGAACCGCGGCGGCAGATACCCAAATTGGTTTCCAGCGTCAGCGACTGACCTGCCTGCAGTGCCGCCTGGGATTTGACGAGCAGGGTGGCGCGGCTGAGCTGGGCATTGGTGCGGAGGCGGATTGAATCGGTGGTGTCAGGGTAGGGAAAGCGGTTATCACTGTGAAAGTATTCGCCGGAGGTGAGCCAGCTGACAGGACCGGGAAAGGAAGCGGTAAGTGCGGTGGTGCGGGTGCCGAATGAGGCAAGTCCGGCATCAAGGTCGAGCCGGCGCTGCCGCGGTTCCGGAGTTATCAGGTTGATTACGCCGCCCAGCGCTGAGGTGCCATAGAGGGCGGAAGTACCGCCCCGCGCAATCTCAATCCGTTCCAGCTGGCTTGGAGGCAGCAGGGTGAGGTCGGTGAGACTGTTGAGACTGGAATTGAGCCGGATGCGGTCCCAGAGGACGAGTGTCTGTTCCGGACCGGCACCGCGTAAATTCAGAGTTGTCAGGTTGCCGTATTCATTAACGAGGATGCCGGTTGCCCGACTGAGCAGGAATGCCGGGCTGTTCATTACCGGTGCCAGCACCGGGTCAATTTTCCGGTTCTGTACCGGGACGGCAAGGGGCAATGCGGTTCTGAGCCGGGTGGCGGTGCTCGTCACACCGCTGACAGGAATTGCCACCGGGAAAAGTGACAGCAGTTCGGGTAGACCGTCAGCAGCACCGGTCCATACCCGGGTGCGGTAGCCGATGCGTTCCAGTTGCAGGGTCAGCAATTCTGAGGGCGGGCCGAATTCCAGGGAGAAGTATCCACTGCTGTCAGTAAGAAGGGTTCTGCCCTCAGGCAGGACGGTGATCTGGACATAGGGCACCGGTTCACCGGTGACCGCATCAATAACCCGGCTGTCAAGGTTGACGCCGGTGAGGATTAAAATCAGGGACAGGATGTTCATTCCGGTTCTCCTTTCTGCGCAAGTTAAACCGAATCTGTGACCGTGGCCAGGTCTCCTGGCTTACGGCAGCACCCATCGCCTTCCCAGCCGGAGCCAGTGGCGTTGATGGGGCAGTTAAAGTGCCGCTTACAGTGGGCGAGACCGCCGCCGATTTTCACGGCGTTCCCTGTGCCCGATCCCGGGCAACCCGTTTTCCGGGTCGACCACGATCGGCGGTCATTATAACCGGGTTAACAGGAGTGTCAATATTCAGTTGCATGCTTGATTGTTGGAATTTTTTAAATAAGATGTTAGTAAACATCAAAAGGAGGCACAGTGTGCGGTAGATTTGTGAGTCTGCTGGTGCTGGCGGTCACAATCGTGGCTGGAGCACCGATTGAGCCGCTGCTGCTGGAGCGGATGAGCATCACCAGCAAGAATGAATATCTGCCGGTGGTGATCGCCCTCAAGGAGCAGTTTAATGGCGAGGAGATCATCCGGACGATCAAGGTCAAGGATGAACGCTGGCGGGTGACGGTCAGCGGTTTGCAGGAGCTGGCCGCCCGGACCCAGCAGGGTCTGCTGCAGGAGCTGACCAGGTTGGAGCGCGAAGGCAAGGCACGCAACATCACGCCGCTCTGGATTGTGAATGCGGTTTACTGCGAACTGGTTTCCGAGGCGATTCTGAAGGTGGCAGAGCGGGCTGATGTCTGGTTTGTCCAGTGGGACCTGATTCCGACCGAAAATGCGCTCGGGCTCGCACCGCAGCAGCCCGCGGCTGATGTTACCGGCGGGACTGACAGCCGGGAGTGGCATGTGCGCAAGGTCAAGGCGGACAGCGTCTGGTACAGCTACGGCTATACCGGACAGGGGGTGGTGATCGGCAATATTGACACCGGCTGTGATTACAATCATTCAGATCTGGCAAACCGGATGTGGACCGACCCGAACTACCCCTATCACGGCTGGGACTTTGAGAACAACGACAACGACCCGATGGACTCCCATGGTCACGGCACCCATACCTGCGGGATCAACGCCGGTGACGGCAGCGGTGGTGATACGACCGGCATTGCGCCGGGTGCCAGAATCATGAGCTGCCGGACCAAGACCAGCCTCAGTTCACCACTGCCGGATACAATCGCGGAAAATACGGTCTTCCGCTCAATGGAGTTCTGCGTCGCGCCACCGCTTTCGCCGGAGAATCATGCCCACCTGCTTTCGATGAGTCTGGGCTGGCAGCACTCCTGGAACCCGCGGCGCGCCCTCTGGCGTCAGGCGGTGACCAATGTCGCGGCTGCCGGGCTTCCCTACTTCATCGCTGCCGGTAATGAGGGTTCGAGCAGTCCGCCGGACAATGTCCGGACACCGGGTGATGTGCCCGGTCCCTGGAAGCATCCGGCGGAGATGGCAGGCGGTCTGGGCGGTGCGATTTCGATCGGCGCCACCGACTCGACGGACAACTATGCCTATTTCACCTCCTGGGGTCCGGTCTCCTGGTCAACTGTACCGCCGTATAATGACTATGCCTATCCGCCCGGGCTGCTGAAACCGGACTTTTCCGCACCGGGCGTGGATGTGATCTCCTGCCGGCTGGGCGGCGGTTATGTCGCGATGTCCGGGACCTCAATGGCAACACCGTGTGCTGCCGGGGTGGCGGCGCTGATGCTGGAGAAGAACCCGCTGCTCTTGCCGGAGCAGATCGATTCGATCATGCAGTACTCGGTTGTACCCAGAGGAACCCCGCCGAAGAACAATACCTACGGCACAGGCAGAATTGATGCCAAACTTTGCATTGAGAACACACCGCTGCCGTTCGGGGTCAGGTTGCACCGGGCGGTTGTGGATGATTCGGCCGGCGGCAATAATGACCGGATTATCAACCCGGGCGAGACGATCAATCTGCCGGTCTGGGTGAAGAATCAGTGTACCTATACGACAAGTGGCGTGACCGGCATCCTGCGGACCTCAGACCCGAGTCATATCACGATTACCGATTCGATCAAGAACTTCGGCACCATTCCTGCGGGCGACACCGCATTTTCCGGACTGCCCGGATTCCAGTTTACGGTGGACACCTCCTGTGTTAACGGTTATACGCTCAACTTTGAACTGGTGGTCCGGGATGATCAGGATTCAATCTGGACCTCACCGCTGAAACTGAAGGTGGGTACACCGGTGCTGGCGGGCGATTCGGTGTATGCCTATGACGGCGGTAATGGCAAGCTTGATCCCGGTGAGGAGTGCGACATTGCGATTCAGCTCGTGAATTCAGGGCTGGGAAACGCCTATGATGTGCAGGTGGTGCTCCGGTCATTTGATTCCCGGTTTGAGGTCCTGGATTCAAGCGCGGTTTACGGTCTGGTACCGGCAGATTCGTGGGTTATGAATGAGGCGGATCATTTCCGGGTGCGGGCAAGCGCAGCCATTCCGCGGGAGTTTGTGATTCCGTGCAGTCTGCGGATCAGTCAGGCCGGTTATCCGGACCGGACCGTTTATTTCGGGATTGAAGTTGGCCGGCTGACCGCCATTGACCCGATCCCGGACGGACCGCGTCAGCCCGCGCTCTACTATGCCTATGATGACATTGATGCGGAGTATGCGGAGCGGCCGACCTTCTCCTGGGTCGAAATCCGGAATCTGGGTACCCGGCTGACCCTCTCTGATGATCAGACGGTCCAGATCACCCTGCCGCCCGCATTCGGGCCGATCAAGTTCTACGGCCAGCGCTACACCCAGATCTCGATCTGCTCCAACGGCTGGGTCGCACCGGGTTATTCAACCGTAACCACCTGGAGCAACACCCCGCTGCCCAACAGCCAGATGCCGCCGATGTTCTGTCTGAAGTGGGATGACCTGTATCCGCCAACCGGAAATGGTGTGTGGTATTATCATGATGCGGCAAACCACCGGTTCATTGTTGAGTGGGATTCGGTCCATTACTACAACCCGCGCGACTCCTGGGACAAGATGCAGATCATCTTCTATGATACCACGCTGGCGGCTGCTGACGGTAATACCGAGGTGATCTATCAGTACCTGACTGCGAACTGGAACTCAAGCGCTACAGTGGGGGAACAGGATCCGAGTCTGACGATTGCGATTCAGGTGGTTTATAACGATACCTTCCACCGGGCTGCCGGACCGCTCGTTCCGGGCCGGGCGATCAAGCTGACTACCGATGCACCCTCGGTCGGGCTGGCAGAAGCCAAAAGCATGTCCGGTCCGGTTCTCACCGGTGTCAGGATGCTGCCGACCGCATTCCGCAGCCGGCTGCAGATTCACTTCCTTCTGAATCAGGGCTCAGCGGTCCGGGTTGCGGTTTATGACAAAGCCGGACGCCGGGTCCGCACGCTGATTGACCGCCGGCTTGAGCCGGGCGGATATGAGCTGCTCTGGGATGGCAGGGATGATGCGGGTAACCGGGTGGCGCAGGGTGTCTATCTGGTGCGACTGGAGAGCGAAGCGCAGATCATGACGACCAAGGCGGTTTATCTGAAGTAGGGTTGACAAGACCGGCGGGCAGGGGCGCCCAGTTCCTGCCCGCCGGTATTTTTTATGATATCCATCCGGTGCATGGAGGAGCGGGATCTGGATCAGGTCCTGCAGATTGAGCATGCCACATTTCCCAACCCTTGGCGGCGCTCTTTTTTCCTTTCAGATATTCACCGCCCGGATGGTCTGTGCATTGTGGCGGAAAATGAGAACCGGGTTGTAGGCTATCTGATTGCCTGGGGCAGGATCGAGGTTCATATCGCCAACATTGCGGTTGCCGCCGAATGGCGGAATCATGGGATCGGGACTGAGCTGATGAGGCGGGCACTGGAGTTTGCCACCGGTCAGCAGGCGGAAAGTGTGTTTCTGGAGGTGCGGATTTCCAATACCGGTGCCCAGCGTTTCTACCGCCGGTTCGGTTTTGTACCCACCTATGTCCGCCGGGGCTATTATGAGAACGGCGAGGATGCGCTGATCATGGAGCTGGCGCTGCTTCACGAGTAGCGCTCATAGCAGACAATCTCCTTCAGTTCCTTTCTGGGTCTGGGCCTGGGCTCCTGCGCCGGATGCCCGAGCGGAGTGAGTGCCACCGGTTTCACCCCTTCAGGTATTGCCAGCACCTTTTTCACCTCATCCTCAATGAAGGCACCGATCCAGCAGGTGCCCAGCCCTTCGCTGGCAGCAGCAAGAATGATATGCTCCAGCGCGATCGTGACATCAATCTCAGCGGCGGACCAGTACCCGCCCATGCCCTTCCATGCCTGCTCGAGCAGTGCGCAGGCACAGATCACCACCGGCGCCTGAGCGATGAAGCTCTGATTGCGACAGGCGGGCACGAGCGCCTGCCGGACTTTTTCATCCCGGACAATGATGAACTTCCAGGGCTGAAGGTTTTTGGCTGATGGTGCGAGCCGGCCCGCATCAAGAATCCGGTTGAGAACCTCCTCGGGCACCGGGTCGGGTTTGTAGGCACGGACACTGAGCCGTCTCCGAATTACCTCATAAAACTCCATACCGCCTCCTTTCAGAGTTGTGCCTGCTCTGAGTGAAATTTAACAGTGGCGGGCTTAAAGTCAACTGTTATCAGGGGTCAGGGGTAAAAGACTGCTGAGACAGAAAGATGAAACAGTGGTTTGGTGACAGGATAATGGTCAGCAGGGGCAAGGTCGTAAGTCGAGGAAATTTAACCGCTTAACAGTCCGGGCTGAAAGACAGCCCGGAGTCAACGGTAGGGGGAACTGCGGGGTGGACAGGCATTTAATGGGTGTAATTCTGCAACTCATTGATAAAATTTATCTTGGCGAAATGGAATTATGGAGCGGAAGCAGGAAACTCATTATATATTAAATAGGTTATTAATTGCCTGAGCTCAAGGCAGGGATTTGACATTTTCGGGCAGGGTTATAAAATTTGAGCCGATGGAGAAAAGGATTGCCCAGCTCCAGAAACAGCTCGTCCGGGAAAGGCTGGACGGAATCATAATTTCCGGTTTGAACAACATCCGCTATCTCTGCGGTTATACTGGCAGTAACGGGATGATGATTGTGACCCGGCGTGCTGCCGTTTTTTATACCGATTTCCGTTATCAGGAGCAGATTAAAACCGAGGTCCGGGGCTGTGACAAAAAAATTCTGGAACGGGATCTTTACAGCTCGTTTCCGGTTGCTGAGTTAAAGCGGATGCTGGGGTCAAAACCCAGTCCGCGCATCGGGGTGGAGGAGGGTAATCTGAGTCTGGCAAGGTTCCGGATGCTGCGCCGCCAGCTCAAGGGGGTCAGGCTGATTCCGGTCCGGGATCTGGTCTTGGAACTGAGGCGCAGCAAGAGCCGTCCCGAACTGGCACGAATGCAGCGGGCACAGGAGATTACCGAGCAGGCGTTTAACCGGGCGCTCAAGCTGGTGAAATCGGGAATTACTGAACAGGACTTGGCACTGGAGATTGAGTTTTATTTCCGGCGGTTTGGCGAGCCCGCATTTCCTTCGATTGTGGCATCGGGGGAGAATGGCGCCAAGCCTCATGCCCGTGCCGGGCTGCGCCGGTTGA
Organism: candidate division WOR-3 bacterium; assembly: GCA_039801085.1. Taxonomy (NCBI): domain Bacteria; kingdom Pseudomonadati; phylum Caldifarciminota; species Caldifarciminota bacterium. The sequence continues at coordinate 275,624 of JBDRTY010000002.1, forward strand.
AAAAAGGTGATGCGATCACATTTGACATCGGTTGCCGGTATCAGGGCTACTGTGCCGATATGACCCGCACAGTATTTCTGGGCAGACCGGACCCCGAGCTGAGACGGATATATGAGGCGGTACTGCAGGCGCAGCAGGAGGCGCTCGGAGTTATGAAACCCGGCGTGCCGTGCAAGTTTGTGGATCTGGCAGCAAGAGAATATCTTAATCAGCAGCAACTGGGTCAGTTTTTTGGCCACAGCCTGGGCCATGGTGTCGGGCTGGAGGTGCACGAGCAGCCGGCTCTTGCCCGGACCAGCCGGCAGACACTGGAGCCGGGGGATGTGGTAACGGTGGAGCCGGGTGTTTATCTGCCTGGAAAAGGCGGGGTGAGAATTGAAGATATGGTGCTGGTTACCAGTACCGGGATTCGCAATTTTACCAAGGCAGACAAGGAGTTAATGATAATTTAAGGAGTGGCAATGGTAACACCAAACGATTTCAGAACCGGTCTGTTAATTAAATACAACAATGAAATCTATGAAGTTCTTTCCTATGCCCGGACCAGGACCGCACAGCGCCGGGCACGGGTGCTGACCAAGATGCGCAACATCCGCACCGGAGCGCTGATTGAGGAGAGTTTTGAATCGGAAATCAAGCTGGAAACGGTGGAGATGGAACGGCGCAAGGGTCAGTTTCTTTATGCTGATGATACCGGTTACCACTTCATGGATATGGAGACCTATGACCAGTTTGCCCTGAAGCGGGAGGTGCTCGGTGACAAGGTGTTTTATCTGACTGAAGGGGTGGAGGTGGAGATTGGCTATATTGAAGGGGTGCCGATGCTGATTGAGCCGCCGATTTTCATTGTGCTGGAGGTGGTGGAGACCGAGCCCAATTACCGGGGTGATACCGCAACCGGCGGGGGCAAGCCGGCAAAATTGTCAACCGGACTGGTAGTGGATGTGCCGTTTTTCATCAAGGTCGGCGACCGGGTGCGGATTGATACCCGCACCAACACCTATGTTGAGCGGGCATAACGGGGTGTGTTCAGGAAGGTTCTTGTAGCCTGCCGGGGAATTCCGGCACTGCGGATCATCCGCACCTGCCGGGAGCTCGGCATCAGGAGTGTTGTTCCCTGCTCGGAGGCGGACCGGACCGCACTGCCGGTGCTTTTAGCCGATGAGACGGTATGCATCGGACCGGCGCCGCTCCGGGATTCCTATCTCAATGTATCAAGGCTCCTGGCAGCGGCGGAGATCACCCGCTGTGATGCGCTCCATCCGGGCTGGGGTTTTCTCGGAGCGGATCCGGAGTTTGCCGATGCTACTATCAGTTCGGGAATTGCGTTTATCGGACCGGGTCCGGATACGCTCCAGCTGTTAGCGGACCGGCTGGCACAGCGCCGGCTGGCTCAGGAGCTGAAAATTCCGGTTGTGCCCGGAACCGAGGAGCCGGTCAGCAGTCCGGCGCAGGCGGTGACCGCAGCCCAACAGCTGGGTCTGCCGGTTGTGGTCAGACCTGTTGCCAGCAGTCTGCGCTCCAGCCGCCTGATTGTCAAGGAAAAGGATATTGAGTATCAGGTGCGGATGTGCCAGGCCGAGGTCCGGGCACATAGCAGCACTGAGCAGGTTTATCTGGAGAGGCATCTGTCCCGGACCCGGCCGGTCGAGGTGCTGGTAATTTTCTCTCAGGCGGTGGCAGACTGGGAGGTCGGTTTTTATCACCGGGAGCAGGACCTGCTTGTTTTCTCCCCGGCGAATCTGCCCGGAAATCTGCGCAACCGGCTGTACCGCTGGTCAAAACTGCTGGCAGAACGGTTGCAGTTTCAGGGTGCGCTTGTGGCCCGGTTTCTGATTGATGAGGACAATACCCCCTATTTTTTTCAGCTGAGCAGTGAGCTCAGCCCCTGGCATCCACTCGCAGAGATCATCACCGGGATGGATATTGTTGCCGCGCAGTTAAAAGTGGCGGCGGGCGAAAAGGACAGGACCATTTCCGCGGGCAAAGGGGTCAGGGCACTGGCAGCGGGTATCCGGGCGGAGGACCCGGATGCTGATTTCGAACCTTCAACCGGAATTGTTCGTGAGCTGTTACTGCCGGGCGGTCCGCACCTGCGGGTGGAGTCTTGCATATATCCCGGATATGAAATTCCGGGTGAATATGACTTGCTCCTTGTCAATCTCTTTTCCTGGGGGGCGGATCTCGAAACTGCGGTCCGCCGTCTGCTCCGGGGATTTGCGGAACTGAACTTCGGCGGTATCCGGACGAATACCGATCTGTTGAATGCGGTGCTCCGGCGCCCGGCTTTCGGAACGCCGGGCAGTCTGGTTATCTCCTGATCGGCGGGATGAAAAAATTCTGCTTGACAGAGGATCATAAGTTTGTTATAATGTAATTGAGACGGCGAGCTGCTATGTGTTTACCTTCTTTTTATTATAAAGAGATAAACGGTAGCGGCTTGCGGTCTCGTTTATTCCTAAAAAGAAAGGAGGTGCCAAATACCATGAAGAATCGCGGCTTTACACTGATTGAGCTGCTCGTGGTCATCCTGATTATCGGTATCCTGCTGGCACTGATCATCCCGAACTTCGTCCTGTTCCAGGAGCGCGCCCGTCGTGCATCGGTGAAGAACAACATGCACGTAATCCAGACCGCGCTCGAGGCGTATGCTGTGGACCACTACGGCAACTACCCGGGTGAGGATGTGGAATGGGATCCGGGCAACGAGGCGGGGATCTGTCTGTGGTTCCCGGGTGGTGACCCGATTGGAACCGACGGTGAGCCCAAGCCGGGTAATTTCCCGGTCAACCCGTATGACGGCCGGCGCTACAATGATGAGGACAAGGACGAGGAGGACCTGGTCTACCTGGACCTCTTCGGCGAGCTCGAGCCGGGCCAGAACGCCCAGATCCGGGGCAATGATGAGGAGTGTCCGTACCTTGATTTCGGTGGCACACCGGAGTATCCGGGCGGAATCGGCATCGCCACCTATGTGCCGGATGTCGGTTTCGGTGCTCCGCAGGAGTACGGCATCTACGGATTCGGGCGCGATGTCGCCTATCCGATGTATGACCTCGACCCGCTGTGCGATGACCCGACTGATGAGGAGTACTTCATCTTCTTCGTGCTCCACAACTAATCCTCCAAGAGCAGTGCGCGGGGTGGTGAATCCACCCCGCTTTTCTTTTTTCTTGACCTGAGCAGAATTAATTTTTATACTCAGACTGTGGCGGTGGTTAATCAGCCGGTAATTGAGACCGTCAGGTTGAGCAAATCCTACCGGACCGGTTTCCGGATGAAGCGGGTGCAGGCACTCTCCGAGCTTAACCTGCAGGTGGAACAGGGCGAGATTTTCGGTTTTTTGGGTCCCAACGGCGCAGGCAAGACCACTACGATTAAAATCCTTATCGGCCTGGCACAGCCCAGCAGCGGTTTTGCCACGGTGCTGGGCCGGGCACCGCGTGACCCCCGGGTGAAACGGCGGGTCGGTTTTCTGCCCGAGTCACCCTATTTCTATGAGTATCTGACCGCGGTTGAATTTCTGACCCTCACCGCCCAGCTTTCCGGTGTTCCTTACAGTGAAATTCCGGGGCGGGTCCGGCAGATGCTGAAGCTGGTCCGGATGGAGCATGCGGCCAGTCAGCAGATGCGCGGTTTTTCCCGGGGAATGCTCCAGCGGATCGGGATTGCTCAGGCGCTGATTCATGACCCGGAGGTGGTGATTCTTGATGAGCCGATGGGCGGACTGGACCCGATTGGCAGAAAGGAGTTCCGGGATATAATTGTCGGACTGCGGGAACAGGGGAAAACCGTATTTTTCTCAACTCACATTCTGGCGGATGTGGAGATGATCTGCGACCGGGTGGGAATTATTGTGGGCGGGAAGATGGTGGAAATCGGCAGACTGAGCGAGATTCTGACCGGAGAGGTGGAGTCAATTGAGATTACCCTGCAGGGCGTCAGTGGCAAATTCCGCAAGGGGCTGGAGAGGATCGCCGAGCGCTCAATTGAGTCCGGTGAACTGCTGCTCTTGACCGTGAAGAGTGAGGAGGATGTGGAGCGGGTACTGGCGATTGCCCGCGAGGCACAGGCGAAGGTGCGCTCAATCATTCCCCGTTCCCTGACACTGGAGGAGTTTTTCATGTCCCGGGTGAGGGGCGCAGGCAGAAACGGGGGGGGCAATGCTTAACCGGATCTGGGGTATCGCCTTTAACACCTTCCGGGAATCGGTCCGGGATCGGGTACTGGTGGCGCTGATTGTGATTGCAATTCTTGTGATGGCAAGCGCCAAGGTGATCCAGCCGGTGGCTCTGGGCGAGGCAGAAAAGATTATCAAGGATTTGGGGCTTTCCGCCATTACGCTGTTCTGTGTGCTGATTGCCATCCTCGTCGGCGGCCGGATTGTCTACCGGGAGGTGGAGAAGCGGACGATTTACCTGCTGCTTGCCCGGCCGGTGCGGCGCTATGAGTTCATCATCGGCAAATACTGCGGGATGATGCTGGTGCTCGGGGTGAGTCTGGTGCTGATGACTGCCGGATTTTATCTCGTGCTGCTTCTGACCGGAGTCAAACCGGAGCCGCGTCTGCTCTGGGCGGTGATGATGACCGGTTTTGAACTGGCGATTCTGACTGCAGTTGCGGTCCTCTTTTCCACATTTGTCACACCGATCGCCAGTGCGGTGTTTACCTTTGTTGTCTACTTTATCGGTCACAGCACGCAGCTGCTGCGCCAGCTGGCAGCAATCAGTCCGGCACCGATTGTCAAGTTCATCGGCATGTTTCTCTATTATGTCCTGCCCAATCTGAATAATTTCAACATCCGGGGCGATGTCGTCCATAATGCACCGCTCAACCCGCTGGCAATGGGGCTGTCGATTGCCTATGCGCTGGTTTACACCTTCACCCTGCTCCTGATTGCCATTTTTGTCTTCAACCGGCGGGACTTCTGATGAAGCTGGTTGAAATCACCAGACCGGTGCCGCGGGGACCCGGTGTGCTTGTTTCCCTGCTGCCGGTGGTGCTGGTGATCTGGGGGTTTGTCGGAATCTATCTGCTGCAGCTGTCACTTGATGCGACCAGCCGCCGGGCCGGGGAAAGGCTGATGCAGGAGCTTGCCTATTTTCCCTCCGGAGTTGCCCTGCGGGAGATGGTGATTGAGTATGAGGAGCTCGCTGCCGATTTCATCTGGCTGACCGCAATTGACTATTACGGCCGGCACCAGCAGACTGACCGGCGCTACGAATGGCTGGGTCATATCTTTGAGATTCTGACCACACTCGACCCGCGGTTTATCGGCGCCTATCACTTCGGGGCGATCACCCTTGCCTGGGATGCCCACAATCCGGCAGCGGCACTGCGCTTTCTGCTCGACGGCATGAAGGCAAATCCGCTCAACTGGCAGCTGCCGTTTGATGCCGGGTTTATCAATTACATCCTGATCGGTGACTATCAGGCGGCCGCCCGGCTGTTTCAGGTTGCTGCCCGGCTGCCAAATGCCTGGCCGATCATCGAACGCTGGGTTCCCTATGCTACTGCCCGGAGCGGTGATTATGCCAGTGCCCGCGAGATGTGGAAAGATCTGTATTACAGCACGGACAATAAAAAACTGAAGGAGCTGATTGTCCGGCAGCTGAAATGGCTGAAGCTGGAGGAGGGGCTGGCGGAAATTCAGCGCGCGGTCAACCAGTTCATTGAAAAGGAAAAGCGGGTGCCGGGCAGTATTGAGGAGTTGAAGCAGCGGGGTTACCTGCCGGTCCTGCCCGAAGAGCCCTATGGCGGCCGGTTTTATCTTGACGGTGACAGGGTCCGGACAACCACACCACCCAGCCGGCGCGGTTCAGGATAAAACTTGACAGCTATGATGTGAATTACTATTATTTAACAAAGGAGACTTTATGTGTCCCAAAAACCGCGGTTTTACCCTTGTGGAACTTTTGGTGGTAATCATGATTCTGGGTGTGCTGATGGGAATGTCAGTGCCGAGATTTTCCGGACTGCGCAACCAGGCACGGATTGCCGCAATGAAGATGAATCTGCACAATGTCCAGACCGCCATTGAGGTATTTCATCAGGAGTTCGGTTATTATGCCGAGGATTTTTACGAGGATGGATACGGCTGCGTGTTTCCCGGAGGAGAGTATGATGTCCGGATCGGCAAACTGCCGACCAATCCCTACAGCGGCAAGGAGATGGATCCGGATGAGTTCAATCCTGAGGATTATGATGAGCTCACGGAAATCAGTAATACTGATGAATACGGTCCGAATGATGTCTACGGCTATGACCCCGGCAACATCGTTTACAAGGTTTATGACCCGCCCGGTTCCGCCTATCCGACACATTACGGTCTGTTGGGAATTGACCACAGCGGTTCATCAATCCGGGATTTTGATGCCGACGGCGATGCGGTGATTTTTGTGCTGCACAACTGATGAGGGGGGCAGAATGGACAGGTGTTTGTCCTTGACAGGAGAAGGAGAGATTTCTATAATGACTTTTGTGAGCGCCAGAGACAGTTCAGGGCGCGGGTTCACCTTGGTGGAACTGCTGGTCGTTATTTCAGTTCTTGGAATTCTCCTTGCCTTTTTTGTTCCCACAATGATCTCCCGGGTGGCGACCAATGCCCGGCGTACCGCCACTTTACAGGAAATGAATGTTCTGCGCGAGGCGATCATGGGCAATCCGGACCTCCGGATTGGCGGTGAGGCGGTCGGTTACGGTTTCAAGCAGGATGTGGGGAGACTGCCGCGGGATCTGATTGAGCTGGCAACCCGTAACCCGTTTGAGGGTATTTATGCCCAGCGGTTGTATGTCGGCAAGGAAACACTGCCTGCCTGGGACCCCTATATTCAGAAGGGCTGGAACGGACCTTATATCCGAGAAGACGGCGAAATGGGTTATCTGTATGACGCTTGGGGGACCGAATACCGTTACTGGGTGGAAAACAATGAGACGCTCGGTCTGATGAGTGCCGGTCCGGACGGCCTTTTCTGGGGACAGCCCGGTGCGGTCAAGAATGACGATATCAGGGTGAGGTTCTGATATGAAGCGGAGAATTGATCGCGGTGTGACCCTGATTGAACTGCTGGTAGTAATTATGATTCTGAGCGTGATTCTCACCGCCGCAATCAAGACCTGGGATGTGACGCTGGAGCGGGGCCGTTTTGAGCAGACCCGGCAGAAGCTGGACCGGCTGGCAAAGGTGATTACCGGGGATCCGGACTATGTGGTGGGAGGGGTGCGGGCGGATTTCGGTTTTGTTGGCGACATGGGTGCGCTCCCCCGCACGCTCAGTGATCTGGTGAATCCGCCCAGCTGGGTTGCGCCGCCCGAAAGCAGTCGCTGGCGCGGACCTTACATCAAGTCAACTTTTAATGAATCGCCGGAAGGCTACCGGATTGACGGCTGGGGTGATACGATTGTATTTGAGCGGGACAGTCTGTTTCTCCGCAGCTACGGCGGCGGGGGACTGGTTGATCGAAAGCGCTGGATTACCAAACCGCTGGGTTACAGCGTTAATGACCTGCTGCACAATATCGTGGACGGTTCAATTGTGGACCAGCGTGGTGTGCCACCACCGGATTCGATTCTGCCGAGGATTACCGTTCAGCTGGAGTACCCGCGTCAGGGGGTGCTGTACCGGGACAGCTATACACCGGCAACCAACGGTCTGTTTGAGTTCCGGGATGTCCCGCAGGGGGTCCAGACTTTAAGGGTGATGATCTGGCACTATTATCCGCCACCGCCGCGGTGTGATACCGTTACCCGAGCGGTGACAGTATTTCCACGCGTTGGTGCGCGGGGAATTGAAGTCCGGTTGAATGTGGACTGGAACAACATGTGAGGTGGAAAATGAGAAGCCAAGCCAAGGCACAGGGGTTTACCCTGATGGAGTTGCTGGTGGTGTTGTTGATCATCGGAATTCTGAGCACGGTCGCAATCCGGACGATCGATGCCACCCGGGATCGGTCGCTGTTTGACCAGACGCTGAAGGAAATGCGGGAGCTGTCCTATGCGATGGTGGGCAATCCGGAGATAACTGCGAATGGTCACCGGGTTGATTTCGGATTTTATGGTGATATGATGCGGTTGCCCAACGATCTGCGGGAGCTGGTGGAAAACACGAGTAATTCTCCCAACTGGCGCGGTCCTTATCTGCGCCGGGAGTTTCTGCAGGACAGTGTCGGTTACCGCTACGATGCCTGGGGCAACCCGTATACCTATAATCCCGCCACCGGTACAATTGCCACGGTCGGCAACGGCAAGTATCCGATGACCATCAGGATTGTGGATTCAATTGTTCATCTCACCAACAACAGTATTATCGGCACTGTTACCGATGCCGATAACAATCCGCCGGGCGATAAGGCGGCAACGGTCGGCATCTACCTTTATCTGCCGAACGGCACGACATTTTTTACCCGGCCCGATGCCGGCGGTTATTACGAATTCACCCCGGCCAGCACCCATGGCGGCATTCCCATCGGTAATCACAAGATTATTGCCCGGCGTCCCGGCGGTGATTCCATTGTCAAATGGGTGACCGTCGTGCCGCGGAGCCGGACGGTCGTTGATTTCCGTTTCAGCCGTCTGTTTCGGAATTATCTGCAGATGGTCGGGACGCCGAGAATTTCCGGTGACAGTTCGGGATTTACTATCTGGATTGTGAACCCGGGTGAGAATCCGGATACGGTCCGGACGATCAGTTTCATTGAGGCGCCGGACAGCGCCTATATGCGCTGGCTTTATATCCGCAATCACGAACAGCGGCAATGGGAATATAATCCGGGTGTCGGCAGGGGGGATTCACTGATGATCATGCCCGGACCGTTTGTGATTTCACCCAACGGGGAGGAAGTGGTCGAATTCAGTTTTTATAACTTTTCCAAGACCCCGATTGGCGGGGATACGAGTAATATTTATAACAAGCTTTTCCGGTTGAGGTTTAACGATGGTTCGGAGTTCAGTGTCCGACCGCGGTAATTTTCTGGACATAAGGAGGCAAATTGGCGTCTAAAGTCTTTGGCGGGGGTGGTAAGGGCACCCTCTGTATTGATATCGGTTCGAATTCAGTTAAATTTGTCAAGGTTGAGGGTGGCCGGGTCGTCGATTACGGACTGAAGGAAATCGGCGAAGCCTTTGATGTGCCCTCAATTCTGCGGGAACTGATCAAGGACTACAAGCCGCGTGAGGTTTACACTTTTGTATCCGGTCCTTCGGTGAGTGTTCGTCAGGCGCCATTCCCGAAGATGAACCGGCGGGAGTTGAAGGATGCGATTCTACTGCGGCTGGACAAGTACTCGCCATTTACGCTCGACGAAGCCATTTTTGACTTCAAGACCCTCGGTCCGGTCCGGGAAGCAGGAGCGATCAAGGACAATGTGATGGTCATCGCTGCGCGCAAGGACATTGTTTCCGACCATATCTCGACACTGCGGAAAGCGGGGCTGGAACCATCATCAATCAGTGTTATTCCGTTTGCCCTGCAGGCGGCGGTAAAGAAGTACGGTCGGGTCCGTCCGGATGAGGTTGTCTGTCTGCTGGATATCGGTGCCGAGTTTACCGATATCATTTTTATGAAGGGTGAACGGCTGGATCTGGCACGCACGGTGACAACCGCGGGCAATGCAATTACCGAGGCAATGACGGTCGCAATTACCACCGAGGAAGGACAGCTGGCGCTGGACGCCTATGATGCGGAGGAGCTCAAGCGCAAGTACGGAATTCCACCTGAGGATTCCACTGAGCGGCTGCCTTCCGGAATCATGGTCAAGCGTCTGGCAACGCTTCAGCGTCCGGCGCTGGAGAGGTTTGTGGCGGAAATTAACCGCTCGATTGATTTCTACCGCCGTGAATTCGGCGAACAGAAGGTGGACCGGCTGCTCATCTGTGGCGGTACAGCGGCACTGAAGGGATTGCGGGAATATCTGCAGACCAGCCTGGGGATTCCGACGGAGATTTTTGATCCGTTCAAGGACTTCGGTCTTTATCGTCCCGGAACAACCCCTCAGGAGGAAATCGGTCATCGGCTGGTTGCGGCACTCGGTCTGTATTATGACCATACCGCGGTGGATCTGCTGCCGGTGGAGATGAAGACGGGCAAGTTTGTCGCCCGGGATATCAGGATGATGACGCTGGGCGGAATTCTCTGGGTGGGAGTTCTGATCGTCGGTTACATACTCGTTGCCGGCTGGTCGGGTATTTCCAAGGGACAGGTGTCACGACTCAGGAATGAAATCAAGGCTACTGAAGAGCAGAATCGAAGTTACTTTGAGCTGGAGAAGGAAATTTCGGAGCTGGAAGCCCGGCAGAAGGCGCTGACCAGTGTTGTGGGAGAGGTGATGCCGGCGGTGCCGGTGATGGCGAAGATTTCCACCATTGTACCTCAGAACATCCAGCTGAACACCTTTACCCTGACCAACCGGACAAATGTGAAACTGACCGGAGTAGTAAGCGGTGAGCCCCATCTGCTGGATGTTGACCTGGCGCAGTTTCTTATCGACCTGGAGCGCAGTCCCTCATTCAAACAGGTACAGCTCGTTTCCAAGAACCGCAGCAGTCTCCAGGGTGAGACGGTGCTGGAGTTTGAAATTCAATGTGTGACGGAGTAGCATATGAATCTAATTGAAAGAAGGGTAGTTCTGATCGGTCTGATAATCTATGTGTTGCTCGGCGTGGGAGCATGGTTTCTGCTCTATCAACCCCGGATTCGGGCAAGACAGAAGACCGTGGCGGAAATCCGGGAGCTGCAGAAGCAGCTGGATGAGACCAAGGCGCGAATTGCCCAGATGCCCAAACTGCGGCAGCGCAAGGAGCAGCTGGAGACCGAGATCAGTGGAATCTGGGCAAGGGTAGTGCCCCGTTCCCAGATGCTCAGCCTCTTCCGGGACCTTGCCCGGGAAGCCGAGGCAAAGCGCGTGCATTTTCTGGAGATAACTCCGCCCGGACTGGATACATTGCTGCAAGAGGAGGGTCCAAGTGCCCAGGTGAGGCCGGTGCCGTTTATGGTAACAGTGCAGGGACGGTATCTGGATATCGGCAGGTTTGTTGAGGGTCTGGGAGATTATCCCTATTTTGTGCGGGTACCGGATTTTGATTTCAGCGCCCGTGAAGATATTAGACCGGAAGTAGAGGCAAAACTGCTGGTAAATATCTATGCCTCGAGTCTTGCGGGCAGGGGTGATTTGTGAGACGGATTATCCTGGTTCTGATTGTGGCGGCGGTAGTAGTAGTGGGTGGTGTGCTGCTCTTCAGAAAACCCAAGCCTGCTGCCCGCTCCAGCCGCAGTACCACTCAGTCCGATTCAATTTCTGGGGCGGGTCGCCGCAGTACTGCAGCCCAGGGCAGGACCGCAGGCCGGCTGAAGGCAAAGACAAAGGAGGAGCGCGCTGCCGAGCGTAAGCGTCTGCGGGCGGAGGAACGCAAGCGGAAAAAAGAATTGAAACGGCAGGAACGGGAGCGGCGGCGGATGTTGAAATATGCGCGCAGCCGTCGGGGTGGACGGAAAACGGCGAGTCGGAAGGGTACTTACTATGTGGTGAAGGCAATAGTTTCCCTGGGCGAGGATAGCTATGCCTTGATTGATAATCGCAGGGTCAGAGTCGGTGATGTGGTGATGGGACGTAAGATTGTTGCGATCGGTACGGACCGGATTGAGGTCGAGGCTTTTGGCCGACGAACTACTGTCCGCGTCGGAGAAAGCTTGCTGCCACCAAGTTATTTTACACAGAGAAAGAGAAGTTAGCAGCAAATGTTTGGGTGTTAAAAAAGAAAGGAGCACCTTGAGACAGAGATTACTGGTAATTTTAGGTTTGGCAGTAGCGGTGCTGGCGATATTTACCTTTACCCGTTCGCGACCGCAGGTGATGCCGGAGGTAATTACCGATGCGGCTACTACCGAGGTGACTCAGACGGTCAGAGGTAAAGCCGGGCAGTTAAAGTCAGCCCTGCAGGAAGCAATAGCACCGCCTGCACAGGGAGGAACACAGTCGGCTGTTGCGGAGCCGATTGTCTGGGGGAGCGATCCCTTTGTCCGGGACTGGATGCTGATGAGCGAGGTTGCCAATCTGAATCTGCGGGCGATCACAGTTACCAATGACGGGGCAAGTGCGCTGATAAATGATCAAATCGTTCAGGTTGGCGATCAGATCAGCGGTAAACGAGTTGTGAGCATTGAACAGGACCGGGTAACTCTGGAACAGGGTGGAAGGACATTTACCTTGACACTGGGGGAGTAAATCATGAATAAAAAAGTAACCATAGTTTTGCCAGTACTTTTGTTTCTAAGTGTCCTGTTTACGGCACAGGCACAGGTAGCGGTCAAGGATGTGGCAATCGACAAGCTGCTCGATGAGGTGCGGGTGACGATTGCCTGCAGCGGAACTCCCAATATCAGTTCGTTTGTATCTCAGGAACCGCCGGCAGTGATCGTTGATGTCATGGACGGAGTTTCGCAGGTGGCGCAGGAGCGGATCAGCTCGAGCTATTATCCCGTGACCGCAGTTACAGTAAAACCGAGTGAAGCAACGAGCGGTGTCCGGGTGACAGTTTTGCTCCGGCAACTGGTCCGGCACCGGATCACCAATGAAAACGGTGTTATTACTGTCAGCCTCGGAACCCAGCCGTTGCCGCCTCCGCCAGCGCCGGAGCCCGAGGACCAGTTCAGCGGCAAACCCCCGCTGACTCTGCTGGTTCAGGATGCTGAAGTGACGAGTGTGCTGCGGATGCTGGCACGGCAGTTTGATCTCAACCTGATGATCACTCAGGATGTGAAGTCAGTTGTAAGTGTGCGACTGAATGAAGTGCCGCTGCGGGCAGGTCTGGAGGCGCTGGTCAAGGCAGCTGGCTGTAATATCGTTGAAGACCGGAGTGGAGTGCTGATTGTCAAGCCGGTCAAGAAGGAGATGTATGGTGAGGTTCAGACGAGGGTGTTTAACCTGGATTACATTGAGGCTGAAGATGTGCTGAAGGTCATTAAGAAGGCACTCTCGCCGGTTGGTGAGGCGACAGTGGGATACCGGCGGGTTGGGACTAAGGGCGGTGCGGCGGAACGGAGTGCCGTGCTGGTGGTATCTGATGTCCCGGAGGCACTGGATGAAGTGGCGAAGATTATCGCCGATCTGGATCGACCGGTGCCGCAGATTGCAATTGAAGCGAAGTTTGTTGAAACAACCCACTCCGCAGAGGATCGGTGGGGGATTGACTGGACGCCAGTAGCTTCATTTGGCACCGAACTGCCGAAAATCGGCGAAGAGGTAGCGATTCCGGTTATTGTTAAAGAGATGCTTTTTGGGAAGATTTCCTTCAACCGGTTCAGCGCGGCGCTGGAAGTGCTGAGTTCGCGCGGGCGTTCGCGGGTACTGGCAAATCCCAGAACCCTGACGCTGGATAATCAGACTGCAACTGTAAGTATGGGTATTGATGTCCCCATCCGCGAAGTGCACAAGGACCCGAATACCGGTGAGATTACCTACACCTGGAAGACGCGTTCGATCCCGATTAAACTGGAGGTGACACCGCATGTGACTTCTGACGGTATGATCACCATGCATGTCCGTCCCTCGGTTGAAGCAATTACCGGCTGGGTAGGTTCGGCCGATGACCGGCAGCCGATTGTTGCCCGGCGCGAAGCCGAAACTCAGGTTAAGGTTGCTGAGGATGAGGTGGTAGTGATTGGCGGTTTGGTCCGGGATGAGGAGACCCGCAGTGTCGGTAAGATTCCACTGCTTGGTGATATCCCGATCCTCGGTCATCTCTTCAAGAAGACATCAGTGGAACGGACAAAAAGTGATCTGATGATTTTTATCATCCCTCATATCATTAATCCGGAGGGATAGAGGACAGGCAGGCGGTCTAAAGTAAAGGGTGGAGAGTAGTGACCACCAGAAGATGAATATTGATGAGCTGCTGAGGTATGCAGCTAAATATGGTGCCTCAGATCTCCACATAACCGCCGGTAACCCGCCGATCATCCGGGTTAACGGCCGCTTGAAAAAAATTCCGGGACCAGCGCTGACCGCAGATGATGCGGAGGCGCTGGTCTGTTCTATTCTTACTGATGAACAGAAGCAGGCGGTAAATAGCAAGAAGGAAATCGATCTTTCTTACACCTGGGGGGCTGCCAGTCAACGGCTAATACCGGAAGCGCTGACCCTTGAATATACAACTCCGGAACGAGTTCGTGCCCGTGTGAATGTGTTTCTGGATTTGAACGGAATCGGTGCCGCCTTCCGGATAATTCCGGCCAAAATCAGGACATTGGAGGAATTGCCGGCACCACCATCAGTCGCGGAACTGGCACGCTCACACTCCGGGCTTGTGCTGGTGACCGGTCCGACAGGTTGTGGGAAATCCACTACGCTGGCGAGCATGATTGACTTGATAGATCAGGAACAGGCGGTTCGAATTATTACGATTGAGGATCCGATTGAGTATATCTTCCGTCCCCGGAACTGTCTGATCAGCCAGCGGGAGATCGATACTCATTCCCGATCATTTGCCTCGGCGCTCCGTGCCTGCCTCCGCGAAGACCCGGATGTAATCCTGGTCGGCGAGATGCGGGATCTGGAAACGATCAGTCTGGCGTTGACCGCCGCGGAAACCGGCCATCTCGTGCTTTCAACACTTCATACCAAGAGTGTGGCAGAAACTGTGGACCGGGTGATTGATGTCTTCCCGGCAGATCAGCAGGAGTATGTCCGCCAGATATTTGCCAGTGTCATCCGCGGTATTATTTCTCAGATACTACTGCCGCGCAAGGATGGACGGGGACGGGTGGCAGCAATGGAGGTGCTGATTGCAACGCCGGCAATCAAGAATTTGATCCGGGAGGCAAAGGTTCACCAGATACCTTCTCTCGTGCAGACGGGTTCGCAGTATGGGATGCAGACCATGGACCAGAGTCTGGAGGGGTTGCTGAAGAAAGGGTTGATTTCTCCCGAAGTGGCTTATGCGGCGGCAAACGACAAAAAGATGTTTGCGCCACCGGAGTCGCCGGTTACCGCTCCGGGACCCAAGGGACAGTGATCTGGGTTATTATCGGGCTTTTGGGTCTGATTCTCGGCAGCTTCTTCAATGTGTGCATCTGGCGCATCCCGCGCGGGGAATCGATCAGCTATCCTCCTTCCCACTGCCCCCGCTGTAGGCATCCGATCCGGGCTTACGACAACATTCCGATCATCAGCTATCTGATATTGCGGGGCAGATGCCGGGACTGCCATCAGCCAATCTCGTTCCGTTACCCCCTGATTGAAGGCATTACCGCCCTGCTCTTTCTCCTCAGCTATGCCAAGTTCGGTTTTGACTGGCAGCTGGTGCGCGCGCTGGTCTTTATCAGCTTGCTCATTGTCCTTGCCGGCATCGATTTCGACCACAAGATTCTGCCGATTGAACTGTCGTTTGCCGGGTTAATTGTGGGGCTGGTGACTGCTCTGATTCCGGTGTTTCGGATGACAATCAAAGAAGCATTCTGGGGCGCGGTAATCGGAGCCGGCTTTGTCTTTTTTGCCTGGGCGTTGTGGCGGTTTGTGCTCGCCCGGCCATTTTCCCGTTTGGGTGTAAAACAGAAGGAGGCGATGGGCTGGGGGGATCTGCCGTTTGCCGCAATGATCGGAGTTTTTGCAGGTGTGAGGGGTATGATTGTGGCACTGGCAGTGGCGGTAGTTGCTGGTGTGATCTTCGGTCTTGCGGGGAGAATCAGCGGACGGCTGAAGAAAGGGCAGGAGGTTCCGTTCGGACCGTTGCTGGCACTGGGCGGGGTGGTTGGACTTTTCGCAGGCAGAGCGATTTTCGGCTGGTACCTGAAGCTGGTGCTGCCGTGAAATTAAAGGCGGGGACGACATGCTCGTCCCCGCCTTCTTTTTTAATTCAGTATTATCTCACGATGACGAATTCGACCCGGCGGTTGAGCTGGCGACCCTCTTCGGTATCGTTAGAGGCAATCGGCTGTGATTCACCGAATCCCTTAGCACTGAGCCGTTTCGGGTCAATACCACCATACTGAACAAGGAAATTCATAACGGCATACGCGCGTTTTTCTGACAGGATGCGATTGGATTCTTCAGATCCGATACTGCAGGTATGACCATGGATTTCCACCACAATATCCGGGTTGTCTTTCATAATCTGAGCCGCCTCCATCAACGCGGGATAGGATTCCGGACGCAGGGTTGCCTTACCGAGCTCAAAATAGACACCTTTGAGTCTTAAGACCATCCCCTTGGACACCAGCTCAAATGTTCGTTCCGTGGTTTCTCCCTTGGTGATGTTGAAGCTGACAGTCTGGACAACATATCCCGGAGCGTCGATTTTTACTTCATAGCTGCCGACCGGAAGCTCGGTCTGGCATTGACCTGTCGTGCTGTCGGTGGTCAGGGAGGGTTTTTCACCCTGAGTAAAACTGATTGTTGCCAGGAGGGGTTTGCCAGTCTGTTTGTCCACAACCTTCGCTTTGAATGTCCCTTTCATTTCCAGAGAAGTGAGGCCGATGTTGAGCTTGGTAATGCTGCCATCTTCAACCTCTACCGCCCTTTCTTCCGGGAAATAGCCTTCCTTTTCTATGCGTACCGCAATGAGTCCCGCCGGGACATTATCCGCGCGGAAAAACCCGGTAAGCGGATTGGAGCTGACCGAAGGAATGTTAGTGGCTACAAACGAGATTTTCGCTTCCAGAGGTTTACCATTGTAGGTGTCGTAGACCCTGCCGGAAACCGTGCCGTAGGGAACGAGCGGTTTCAGTCTGAAGGTATGGGAGGCATATCCCTTGTCCGGAATTACCAGCGGTACTGCTTCTGGTATATAGCCATCTTTAGATGCCTCGACAATTACTACGCCGGCAGGCAATTTTTCCAGATAGAAGGTGCCGTTTTCCGGATCGGATTTAAGGCTGGGCAGATGTTTGCGGATGAAGCGGATTTTGGCTGCCAGGGGCATGCCGGTACGGGCGTCTTCAACCTTGCCGACAAGTCTGCCCCAGGGACGCTCCGGCGGTTTTGGGAAAGGCGATACCAGTGTAATTCCTAAAATCGCTTCGTAGTTGGGAACAGTTTCCGTCAGACCCAGTTCAATTCCGCCGTTGAGATGAAGCGCTCCCATTTTTACCCGTACTCCCGGGGTGACCCGCGCTTTCGGTGTGTAATTACTGCCAATTAAAGCGCCAAAGCCGGCTTCAGCTTCTGTTTCGGAAGTCACTTCAATGAACAGGTCAACGGCATTGGAGGGAAATTCAATGCCGGCACCGGCAAACTGCTGGGCGGGGGTAGATAATGTCCGGCCGTAATTCAGCATCAGGGTAGGGAGGGTTTTGTAAAGTTCCCAGAAACGGAATGCTGCGATCGCACGCCAGTTGCTTTTATCCATAAACAGCTGGTCAAGGAATCCATCCGACTCCTGGTAGGTGTAATTGCTTCTGGGCATAACCCACTGTCCGGCACCGGCAAGTTTAAATACCGGGATGAATGGAATCGAAAGCTTTGCCCCCAGCATCTGTCCCTGCCAGTCGTAGAACAGGGTATAAGGGTTGGTGCGGAAATCGACAATACCTACCAGTGAACCGTAAAACTCGCAGAATGGAAATGGTGCGTAGTTCATTTCCATTCCAAAGAGCGGGCCACGATACATTGTGACTTTGTCGCCAAGGTTGGTGCGATTTAACATCCAGCGGTTGGCAAACACCAGAGCGCCGTCTTCTTCAACTCTGGCATCCTGAATCCGGAACAGTCCCCTGCCCCCTCCCAGTGCGGGATCTGCCAAGCTGAGCCCGATTAAGATCCAGAAGATGCTCAGTGCGATGAGTACCTTTTTACCGTTCATAAAAATACCTCCTCGGTTTTGTACTATACTTTTCCAAAATTGAAAAGGGACACCCCCTTTTCCGTAAACACATATGATAGTATAAATTTTATACGGGGTTGTCAACTTAAAACTTGCGAAAGTTTTACTCCTGAATGTGAAATTCAATGATATCCCGGTCCTGCAGACACTGGGTCCGCTCTACCCGTTGACCGGTGAAGACATTGTTTCGCCAGAGTCGGGCATAGGCGAGTTTGCGGGCAAAATCCTTGTGCAGATGATAGGCGGCGTCAATAACTGTGGCACCGGTTTTCAGAATTACCGGTTCGTTCATATCCGGCGGTTTGCCCGGTTTTTTCGTATAGACACGGATGATATTGAGTACAGCGAATGCCCGGCGCCGGAATTCTTCAAGTCCCTGTCCGGTCTTTACCGATACCAAAAGAATATCAATATCACCCACCAGTTCCCGGAGAATATTGAGCCGATCCTGGGCTTCCGGGTCGTCAGCCTTAGTGCCGAGACGGAGCAGAGGTTTGACTGTTGTACCGGGTTCGGGCGTAAAGGCAATCCGGTGGTGGACGAGCAGTTCTCTGATCTGCTCCGTTGTTTCCAGAACCGAATCGTCTCCCAGATCAAGCAGCCAGCAAACCGCATCCGCGGTCCGCAGGATATGGAAAAGCCAGGCGGGCGAATCCGGTGTCAGTGGCGGGGTATCAATCAGTTGGATCTGGATGTCTTCATAAGGCATCATCCCGGCAAGAGGCCTGGTGGTGGTAAATGGATAAGGAGCAATTTCGGTGTTCAATCCGGTTAATGCGTTAACGAGTGCTGATTTGCCACAGTTCGGAGCTCCGAAAACTGCGATCTGTCCTGCCCCCTGTTTTTCGACTGAGTACCAGTCAACCCGTTTGCCACCACCCCGATCTTCGGACAGTTCGCGCCGGATGCGGGCAATCCTGGACTTGATGTCCGCCTGCATCTTTTCAGTGCCCTTGTGCTTTGGGATCGTGGCGAGCATTTCTTCCAGGCAGATGAGTTTTTCCTCCGGAGTTTTTGCCTGCCGGAATTTTTCCTCTGCCTGTTTATATTCGGGAGTCAGATTCGCCGGCATATTATATCGCTAAATTCGTTCAGCACCTCCTTTGGGAGGGCTGAGCCGGTTAAACGGCACCCTCAGAAGTTATAAGGTCTTTGTTTCATCAACATCCATAAATACAAGTCCGGAGATCAGTTTAGGATAAAAATCGGTTGACTTCTGGGGCATACGCTCCATTTTCTTCGCCAGTGCCTGAACCTGCTCGGGCCGGGTGGGGTTAAGAAACAGAGCAATCTGATATTCACCGGAATTAACGCGGGCGATGGCATCATTCCAGTAACGCTCATAGCTAACCCGGCCTTCGATCAGTTCCGGGGTGATTCCCAATACCCGGTCGATCACCAGCGCGTGCAGCAGGGCAACATCGAGCTGGCGGTATTCCGGGCTTTTTCCCCTGAGGGCATCCAGAGCGATATCCGCAGATTTGAGTAGCAGCAGAAAACTTCTGCCCGGTCCGAGATACATGATAAAGGCATGCTGGTTCCGATTGTGTTCCAGCTTGGTTTTTGCCTGCGTGTCGTTGACCGGTTTTACGATAAACATTTCTCCGAGGCGCTGGAGCAGCTCTTCCTGCCGGATTTGAACGCCTTTGACCAGCCGGTGGGTAGGCAGAATTACGAGGCCCGGGTCGGTAATTTTGAAGAAGGCAGCGGTTTTAAACCTGAGGGCAGCGTTGTCCGGCAGCGGATGTTTTTTCTCCATTTCCTGCCGGTAATTGAGTGCGGTTTCGTAGCGGTGATGGCCATCAGCAATCAATAATACTCTGTTCTGCAGTGCCTGATGCAGGGCATTGACCCGGGACGGTTCGTCAATTCGCCATATCCGGTGGACTACACGGTATTCGTCAACCACCTGCATCAATGGGGGTCCTTCAGTTTGGAGCAGGCGCTCGATCTCGCCTGATTCGTCCGGATAGAGCAGGAAGATCTGCTCGTAATCCTTTTTGGTGGTGCGCAGGAGGTTGAGCCGGTCAGCCTTGGGACCGGAATGAGTGAATTCATGGGGCAGGACTGTGCCTTTTTCAAATTCTTCTACTCTGATTGCACCGATGAAACCGCGGCGGCACAGAGTCTGAGTTTCCAGTTGAAACTCCTCTTCCAGGACATAAAACGCCGCTTGAGTGTCTTCAATCAGTATTTTCTGTTTCAGCCAGTCGCTGCAGGTGCGGGCGGAGCTGTTATACGGGTCGGCCTCTTTCGGCAGGATCAGTCGGACAAAATTGTAGGGGTGCCGGGCAAGATACTTCTCCTGCATTGCAGGGCTGATTTTGTCATAAGGCTGGGTAATTACAGCACTTAAATCGGCAATTTTTTCCGGGTTATAATGGATCGCCGGGAAGGGTCTTACATCAGCCATTTATACTGCTCCTTTCAGTGCATCCCGGACCTTTTCAGCAATCTGAATTCCTGCCCGACGCTGACCTTCTTTGGTCTGGGCGCCGATGTGGGGAGTGCCGATTACCTGTGGTAATGAGAACAGCCGGAAATCTCTAAGCGGTTCCTCCTCAAACACATCCAGCGCCGCTGCTGCCACCTGTCCGCTCTGAATTGCTTCGAATAAGGCGGTTTCATCGATGACACCGCCGCGGGCGCAGTTGATGATAATAACTCCCTTTTTCATTTTTGCGAATGCCTCTTTATTCAGCAGATGGTAGGTTTCCGCTGTTTTCGGGATGTGCAGGGAGATGAAATCCGATTCGGCGAGCAGTTGATCAAGAGAACAGGGCTCCCCATATTGCGGCTGGATACCGGGCAGATCATTGACGAGCACCTTCATTCCCAGCGCCAGTGCCCGCTTCGCCAGTTCGGTTCCAATTCTGCCGGAACCGATGATTCCCAGTGTCTTGCCGAAGAGTTCTATCCCTTTGAATGCCTTCTTTTCCCACTTGCCGCTGCGCAGGGAAGCGGTTGCCTGCGGGATGGAGCGGGCGCAGGCAAACATCATCCCCAGCGCCAGTTCGGCAACCGAAATTGAGGTTGCCTCCGGGGTATTAACCACCTTGATTCCCCGCGCCTCGGCTGCCTGGCGGTCAACATTGTCGAGTCCGACTCCGGCCCGGCCGATTACCTTGAGATTTTTACCGGCATTGATCACTTCCGCTGTGACTTTCGTTGCGCTGCGGACAATGATCGCATCATAGTCCGGAATAACCTTCAACAGTTCTTCTGGGGCGATACCCGGCTTTTCATCTACGGTAAAACCGGCATCGGTCAGGATTTTTACACCTTCAGGGTCAATCGGGTCAGTGATAATGATCTTCATTGTCTGCTCCTTCTGTTTTGGATACTCAATCAAGCGTGAGTTATAGTATATGATAACCGAGGGTTTGGTTTAGTCAACAGTGAACAAGGGGTACTGACCCCTGTTTTAACTCGCATTTTTTCATAAAATTCCGATTGACAGATTGCCAGTTTATGGTATAATTTTATCAGCCAGTAATGGCATAATAAAAAGGCGCGGCGCATAAAATCATGTGCAGGCTCGGCACATCATCATTTCCGAACGCTCCTATAAAGGGCGCTCGCAACACCCAGTTATTCCATTACAATATCAATTCAGCGGGTCAAAATCGGCGGTTAAATGATTTTGCCACCGCCGGAAGGAGGTAAGGTGAGGCGTAATGTATTTGTCATAATATTCTTGGGACTTTCAGCCGGTTATTTGTTTGGCGCCGGCTGGTCCGCCAGTTTTCAGTTCCGTCCCAATTCATTTGGTGTGCAGACATTGGAACGGGATGGTCAGATTTTCACCATCCTCAATCCTGAGCGAAATGCAGTGCTAGAGCATTCCAATCTGCAGATTGACTATGTGCGGGAAACCGGGAAACCGATATTACCCTGCTGGAGTTTCATTCTGGCAATTCCCCAGGGAATGAAGGTGGGGCAAGTACGGGTGACTGAGGATGGTGTTACTGTAATTAAGGCGGGATATCCACCTTATCCAGCACAGCCCCCAGTGCCGGTATCTGCGTCTGAACCCCAAACCTTTGTTTCTCCTGAGCCCGAAGTTTACCGGGGAACTCAGCCCTGGCCCGGTGAGCGCTATTGGATAAGCCCAGTGGGCATCAAATCCGGATTCCGGCTGGTTAATATCGTGATTTATCCGGTGCGGTATGATCCGGTTAATGGCAGCTACCTCATCAGTCAGAACTTCAGGGTCGAGGTTACATATGAACCGGACCCGGCAGCAGAGTTTATCAGTCTGACCGGAAAGCAGCTCAAATTGTTCAGCGCAGCAGTAAAGTCTCTGGTCATCAACCCTGAGGATGTGGAGTGGTATGCACCGCCGGAAAAGACTGCTGACTTTGGCACCTATGATTATGTTATTATTACCAATTCTACGCTTGAGCCCTATTTTCAGCCGCTTCTGAACTGGCGTAAACGACTCGGCTATTCCGGAATTATCCGGACAACGAGCTGGATTAATTCCAATTACTCAGGCCGGGATTTGCCCGAGAAGATCCGGAATTTCATCCGTGATTATTTTAACAATTATGGCACGATGTGGGTGCTTTTAGGCGGTGATACCACGGTTGTGCCAGCCCGTCAGGCACGTGCTACCTGTGCTGGAGAAATCGGAAATATCCCGTGTGATCTTTATTATGTTGACCTGCAGTATTCCTGGGATTCCAATAATGACAATATCTTCGGTCAGTACGGTGTTGATACTACCGACCTTTATTATGATCTCTATGCCGGACGGGCGAGTGTTGACGATACGAATCAGGTTAAGACCTTTGTCAACAAGGTCATTACTCATGAGTCAAATCCGCCAACCGATTATCTGCGCCGGATTCTTCTGGTGAGCGGTTATCTCTGGAGTGGTTATGATGAGACCCAGTCAAACGACTCGATTGCCAATATCACCCCCACTGGCTGGTCCGATGTTTATATTGAAAACCCGGGTAATACCACGATGGTCCGGGATTCGCTGAACCACGGGTTTCAGTTCTGCCATATGGTCGGGCATGGTAATGATTACGGCATTTATCACAACTCAACCGCTTATTACAGCACCTCGGTGATCTCAGGTCATAACAACGGCTCACGGGTCGGACTGATCAACTCGATCGCCTGCTATCCGGGGAACTTTGAATACAATGATTGTCTTGCTGAGGCTACTCACAACTGTGCAACCGGTGGCGCCCTTTCGGTGATTATGAACTCGCGCTATGGCTGGGGCACGCCGCCCGTGATCGGTCCTTCAGAAAAGCTGGATATCCGGTTTTATGACTATTTCTTTAATCATGATACTATGCCGATTGCTTTGACTCATGCTGTGTCCAAGGAGGTCTACCGCGGCCCGGCCAATGGCGGGGATGGTGCGTGGCGCTGGTGCTATTTTGAACTCAATTACTTCGGTGACCCGCTGCAGCTGATGTATGAGAATGTCCCGGCACAGCTGAACGCAAGTTTCTCAAGCCCGATTAATATCGGCATTCAGAATTTCACTGTTACCGTAACATCGGGGTCCAATCCGGTATCGCAGGCGCTGGTCTGTGTCTGGAAGGGCAGTGAGGTTTATGAACGTAACTATACGAATGCCTCCGGACAGGTTACATTTACCATCAATCCGACTACGCCGGGGTATATGTATGTCACCGCCTCCAAGCCCAACTATCTGCCCGACCTGGATTCCTGTCAGGTGGTTGCGACCAGGCTCGATGTCGGCGTGATCCGGATCATTACCCCGTCAGGCACGGTTGATTATGGCACAACGCTCAATCCCACCGCGGTGATCAGGAATTATCTTGCAGTGCCGGTGTCCAATGTGCCAATCCGGTTTACAATTGGTGGTGGGTATACCGCAAATGAGATTGTCGGTCAGATTGGCGGCAATGACTCAGCGATTGTTCAGTTCACTCAATGGACTGCAGCACCTGCGGGGAATCTGGCGGTCAAATGTTCAACCATGCTTGCTGGCGATACCTTCCCGAACAATGATTATCTGACCGGTTCGGTGTTTGTCCGCTACCGGGATGCGGGTGCAGTATCAATAACAATTCCGGCTACGGTGGATTCCGGTACAGTTGTTTATCCGGTCGCAACAGTGCGCAATTACGGGAATACGAATGAGACCTTTAATGTCCGGCTGGTGATCGGGGGCACGAGCTATATTCAGACCCGGACGAAGACACTGGCATCGGGCGCGATTGATACCGTAAATTTCCCGGCTTGGACTGCGCTGGAACGGGGCAGTCATGCGGTCCGGTGTTCAACTCAGCTCAGTGGTGATAATAACCCCGGAAACGACCTGATAACCGCCAATACTTTTGTCCGGGTGCGGGATGTTGGCTGCACTCAGATTATTTCTCCGGCAGGCAATATCGATTCGGCGCCGACAATCCCCGTCCGGGCGAAGGTCAGAAACTTCGGTAATACGAGCGAGAGCTTTACGCTCAAATTCCGGATCAACGGTCCGGTGAACTGGAGCGATCAGGCATCGGTCAACAATTTGGCACCGGGAGATTCGGTGGTGGTTAATTTCAATGACTGGATCTGTGGACCAC